>NZ_JAQQPS010000025.1:0-82531 GCF_036688685.1 Massilia sp. S19_KUP03_FR1
GCCCTCGGCGGCGCCGACGCCGGCAACTACACGCTCGCTGCCAACACCGCCAGCGCGACAGCCGATATCACCAAAGCCACCATCAACGCCGTCACCGGCATCACGGCCGGCAACAGGGTCTATGACGGCACCACCGGCGCCAGCCTCAACCTCGCCGGCGCCACCTTTGCCGGCCGGCTTGCGGGCGATACCCTGATTCTCGGGGCGCCGGTCACCGGCGCGTTCAGCGACAAAAATGTCGCCAACGGCAAAACCGTCGCCATCGGCGGCCTGGCCCTGGGCGGCGCCGATGCCGGCAACTACACGCTGGCCAGCAACGTGGCCCGTACGATTGCCAACATCACGCCCGCAAGCCTGGTCGTGACCGCCACCGGCGCCAACCGCGTGTACGACACCACCACCAACGCCAGTGTGGCGCTGAGCGATAACCGCATCGCCGGCGATGTCCTGAGCATCAGCAACACCGGCGCCAGTTTCGCCAACAAGAACGCTGGCGTGAACAAGACGGTGACTGTGGGCGGCATCGCCATCGGCGGCGCGGACGCGGGCAATTACGTCGTCAACACCTCCGCCACCACCACCGCCACAATGACCCAGGCGACGCTGGCGGTGCGGGTGAACAACGCCGAGAAGGACCAGGGCCGCACCAATCCGGACTTCACGGCCAGCTACACCGGCTTGCTGGGCGGCGATACGGTGGCCAGCGAAGTGGCCGACAACCTGGTCTTCACCACCGATGCCACCACCGGCTCGGCGGCGGGCGACTATCTGGTGTCGGCGGGCGGTCAGACGGCGGTCAACTACACGCTGGCGTACACGCCTGGCGTGCTGACCGTCAAGCCAACCGAAGCGCTGCAAAGCGCCCTGTCGAACGTGCTCGGCACGGTCACCGTGGCCCCATCGCAAGGCAATATGGTGCAGGCCAACATGGTGGTAACCAAGCTCACCACCACGGTTGAAACGGCGACGGTCAAGGGCGATGCTGCGGTCGCCACGACGCAGCCGGCCGCTGCCCCGACCACCAGCACCGCGCCGGTAGTGCAGATCGGACCAACGATCAACACCAACGTGTTGCCGGGCCTGCGCCTGAGCGTGATCGATACCGGCTTGCGCCTGACGGTCAGCAGTGGCGACGGCACCAGCGTGGAAAGCCGGTAATTTTCAGCAGATGCCGATCCGCTGTCCCATGCCGCTTCATGACTGAAGCGGCATTTTTTTGGGGTGCGCTCCCCTATAATTGCCATTCACTCTATTCCTGCGACAGGATTGCCATGCATCCCCATTTTATCGGCGTGACCGGTTTGCCCCGCGCGGGTTCCACCTTGCTGTGCCAGTTGCTGGCGCAGCACCCCGACCTGCACAGCGAAGGCAATAGTTCGCCGCTGTGCAACGCCTTGCTCGGCATGCGGCGAACGATCAGCGACGACTCGTTTTTCCTGTCCCAGCTCGATCACAGCTTCGACTCCAGCTACGGCCACCTGAAGACCGCCATGCAAGGCTTCCTGCGCGGCTGGTACCAGGACTGCGGCAAGCACGCTGTGGTGGACAAGAACCGCGGCTGGCTGTACGCGGTGGAATTGTTATTGGAACTGGCGCCGGAAGCCAAGTTGATTGTCTGTGTACGCGAACTGGGCCAGGTATACGGCTCGGTGGAGGCACAGCACCAGCGCACCATCTTGCTCGATTTCGTAGATCACCTGGCCGACTTCGACCGCCTGGGCCGCGCCGACATGTTGTTTGCCAAGGACCGTACCATCGGCGCGCCTTTGAGTTCGCTTCAAGCCGTGCTGGACTTGCCACTGGAAGTGCAGCAAAAGCTGTATATCGTCCGCTTCGAAGACTTGATGGCGCGGCCAGCGGACTGCATGAACCATTTATATGCGTGGCTGGGTTTGGCGCCTTTCCGGATCAATCCGGAAAACCTGGCCGTGGGCATCCAGGAAAGCGACAGCCATTACAGGATGAAATACCGACACAGCCAGTTTTCTTCGATCAGCGCACCGCAACAGCATGCGATTCCACCGCGCATCCAGCAGCAAATCGAGAGCGCTTGCGGCTGGTTTTATGATTTGTACTATCCGCGCGCCACGCCGTCCGCCACACACAATGGCTGACTGAAAAAATATTTTTCTCGACAACGTGAATTGTTATTTCTTTCTCCTTGCCCAGCACCACACATAAGTATGTTGGCAATCGGTTGTTGTTGACAAAGTTGCTTGAAGGTAATATTACGAACCAGATCTTGCAAGGACCTCATATGTCTCACTCCACCCTTTCTCATTTGCCGCTGCGCCGCAGCGGGTTCTGTCGCATTGTTGATCAAACGGCGGAATTTTTCCGATATGGCACATTGCCCTTCCGGGTTGATTGATCAAGCCGGGTTACACAGGGGTTACATGGCGTCCAGAAAGCAAAAAGCCCAATCCTGAGGATTGGGCTAAGTGCTTGAATTTATTGGTGCCGACTGCCGGTTTCGAACTGGCCACCTGATGATTACAAATCAACTGCTCTACCAAATGAGCTAAGTCGGCGCACGCTGTGCGGTAAAGATTATACCGCTATTTCATGGCGGTCAGCGTTGGCCGCTTGTTTTAGCGCTTCGATGGGGCCGGCTGAGCTTGCGGCCGCAGCACCATGACGGGCACCTGTGCATTTTCCACGACCTGCTCCATTTCACTGCCGGCCAGCAGGTGCCACCACCCGTGCCGTCCATGCGAACCCATGACAATCAGGTCGCATTGTTCACGGTCGGCGGCGTCGAGGATTTCATCGCTGGGGGCGTCGGACAGGATGGTCAGCGTATTGCACGGGACGCCGGCAGCCTTGGCAAGCTGCGCGATCTGCTGCACGCTGCGGTCGGCCTGTTGCATCAGTGCCTCGACGCCGAAGCCCGGATCGGCACTCATGGCGCTTTCATCGGCAGGCATCAGGTAAGTCGGCCGTGCCACGGACAGCACGAACAGTTCACTGCCACAGGCGCGTGCAAACTCGACGGCAGCGGCGCCCGCTGCCTGCGCGATGTCCGATCCGTCGGTCGGTACCAGAATTTTCTTGTACATATGCCCAGTAGTGCGTTTTGGCGTCGCGATGGCGTGGCTACACGTGAACGAGCATGACGAGATGAGGGCGCGCCATCCATGACCTGGATCAAAACAGTTTTTGGACGCGCGGCAGGTGCGTCTTTTTGGCACTGTAGCGGGGTGCGTCATCATGGTCCGCCGCTTGAAATTCAAGGACACGCTTCTAGAATTATTGGTAGCAGAAGTGCGGGTTGATTTTCGGGAGGATGCGATGACAAGCAAATCGATCGCAACATTGTTTGTGGCGCTCATGTGTTCGGCGCCATACGGACAGGCGCAGGAGGCGACGCCATTGCCGCCGCCGCACACGGAAAACGGCATCACCTATGTCTGTGGCGGGGTCGGGAGCGACGAGGCGGCCCAGATGAAGCAGGCGGCATCGAAGTACGACCTGATGCTGACATTCGCAACGAAGCGCGGCGACTATCTCAGCGACGTCAAGGTCGAGATCGCCGACGCGCGCGGCCACGCCTTGCTGACGACGGTGTGCGACGGCCCCATCATGCTGGTCGATATGCCGAAGCAGGGGCGTTATGTGGTGCGTGGTGAAATGGCCGGCCATGCCGTGTCCGGTACGGCGCTGCTGGGGCCTGGCGCCAGGGGCAAGCCCTTGCACCTGGTCCTGCCGGGTGCCGGGGACACGTCCGGGCAAAGGCCCGCCGCGATTTTTTCGATGATCCTGACAATCGACATTGGGCTGCCACAGTAGCGCTGCGCGCGCCTGCCATGGAAGGACCGCATGATGAACCAGCCGCACCGGGACGCCGTCGTCTCCATCATCGACGGCGCCAGCGATTTGACGCTCGCCACCATCCGCCCCGACGGTTTTCCGCAGGCGACGACGATCAGCTATGCACACGATGGACTGATCCTGTATGCCGGCATAGGCAAGGAGAGCCAGAAGGCGCGCAATCTCCGCGCCAACGGCAAGGTGTCGCTGACCATCAACCTGCCGTATGACGATTGGCGCAATATCCGCGGCCTGTCGATGGCGGCCGAAGCACGTATCCTCGACGCCGCGCCCGACATCGCGCTGGCCAGGGCCTGCCTGCTCAAGCGCTTTCCCCAACTGGCACAGTGGGTCGATTCGCCGCTGGCGGACAGTATTGCGTTTATCCAGATCACGCCGCGCGTGATCAGCCTACTCGACTACACGAAGGGCTTTGGCCATACCGAATTGCTCAGCGCCGAGCAAGTGATGGCCAGCTGAGCCGGGGGATCGCCATGGCCTTGCCATCGTCGATGTCCGCCATGGTGCTCAATGCGCCGGCGACCCTGCTGCGGCAGGCGCAGCTTGCGGTGCCGCGCGCGCGCGGTCATGACATCTTGCTCAAAGTGGGCGCCTGCGGCGTCTGCCGCACCGATTTGCGCGTCTTCGACGGCGAACTCCCAGCCCATTTGCTGCCGCTGGTGCCGGGTCATGAGATTGTCGGCAAGGTCGTCGCAATGGGGGACGCGGCGCATCGCTTTCGGACCGGGCAGCGGGTGGGCGTGCCGTGGCTGGCCGGTACCTGCCGTCTGTGCGCGTATTGCCGCGATTTGCGCGAGAACCTGTGTGCCGAGGCTACCTTTACGGGCTATGACCGCCATGGCGGCTTTGCTGACTACACACTGGCCGACGAGCGCTATTGCTTCGCGCTGCCCGATTGCTACGACGACGTGCATGCCGCGCCCTTGCTGTGCGCCGGCCTGATCGGCTACCGGGCCTATGCGATGGTCCGGAGCGCTTCTCGCATCGGGCTGTATGGCTTTGGCGCGGCTGCGCACATCCTCACCCAGCTGGCCGTGCATCAGGGCCGCGAAATCGTCGCCTTCACGCGGCCGGGCGACGTGCGTTCCCAACACTTTGCTTTGTCACTGGGCGCGTCCTGGGCCGGCGCATCGAACGTGATGCCGCCAGCTCCGCTCGACGCGGCCATCATCTTTGCGCCGGACGGCGCGCTGGTGCCGCCAGCGCTGGCATCCGTGGTGCGCGGTGGCACGGTGGTTTGCGCCGGCATCCACATGAGCGACATCCCCGCCTTTCCGTACGCCTTGTTGTGGGGCGAGCGCACGGTGGCGAACCTGACCCGCGCCGACGGGGAAGCGTTCTTTGCCCTGGTGTCGCACGGCGAAATTGCCACCGTCCCGGTCCCGTATCGGCTCGACGAGGCCAACGATGCCGTCGCCGCGCTGCGCGCCGGCAAACTCGATGGCGCCGCGGTGCTGGTGCCGACTGCCGGTTTCGCACTGGCCACCTGATGATTACAAATCAATTTGTATGCATCTTTTCAAGTGCGCCCGCAGCGGCAAGCAGTCCGCCCAAAATTTTATCGGCAACCTTTTCGGAAAAATCCACAGGAAGCTCGGCGCGGACTTTGTCGACAATTGCGGGCGTGCGGGCAATGAAATCCTGCAGCAGCGGCTCTGCGTTCGCGCCGTAGCCGAGCGCTTTTGCCGTGCTGTTGAAGTGGCGCCGCTGGATGCTGTGTGCCAGATAATGGCGACTGTTCCCCAGCAGCGCCATCGCCATCTTGAGCTGACGCTCTGCCCACTGGTTTGGACCGGGGCCGATAACCGGATACTCCGACATCACATCATAAACAGGCGTCAATTTGAACCTGCCTGCACCCGCGAGGAGCTCGATACTGAAGTTTTTGGCGTGGCCGTCTGGCGCGCGCAGCATCCAGAACAGCAGTTGCGATGCCATCAGCGTATGCATGTCTGCGGCACGCTCCCGCGATTGCTGCAGGGGGGTAAAAATCTGTTTTAATCCCGGTCCGCCGTCATGTTCGTATTTCAACCGCGGGGACGTTCCCGTCGCTTGGCAAAAGTCCTCCTGGACGAGCCGGAACAGCTGCTTCCCGTTGGCCGAACGCTTGCGGTCGAATCGCTCGACAACCAGCACCCGTTGCGTGCCGAACGTCGCTATCTCCGCATTCGCCACAGGCAGCCCGTATTCCTTGAACAGGCGCAGGCACAGCCATTCATTATCGACCGAGGTGGAGAAGTCTGCCCGTTTTCCGCTGACTATTCCGATCGGGAGCTTGAAGATGTGCGTCGTCGGCGTAGCGCCGCGCGGCTTTCGCCATTTGCCATCCCACCAGAGGAATGCGTCCTTCTCTTGCGCACCGGCCAGCGAAATCCGGAAGTCGTCGTCGGGGTCTTTCGGTGCGCCGTGGCGCTCCAGGTTCACCACGTCGAGCAGGTGCCGTTCGATGGCTTCCTCGTCGACGACGACGCCAGCGACCTGATCAAGACCGCAAGGTTGTTCGCCTTCAGGCAGCAACTGCAAGGCACCGACACAATCCCGGCCGACTGCGGCGAGAAGGTCGAACGGCTCGAGCGAGCCGGTCTTGAACCGAATCGCAACACGTCTACGAATGATGTCGCTGTCCGGCAGCAAGCCCTCGAAGTAGTTCGCAACATTGGCGCGCTATAGCGGCTCATTGTGCAAATTGAACGGTAGCGACAGCGAGAGGGGGCGGCCAAGCGCGGAGCCGCGCCAGCCGGCGTCATACGCCAGTTAGGCGTCCCCGTTGGCGTTGACCGTCCATCGGCCGACGTGGTCCCCGTTGGCCCATAGGTGAAGTGTTTGACTGTGCGAGCGGCGGCCCATCGCTACCACGCCGCCGGGCTGCTGGCAGTGGACGTGTCGCGTTCTCCCAGGTGCAGCTCCAGCTCAAGCGCCGCGCACCAGCTGAGGAGCTGCTTGATGCTGATTTCGTCGGCATGGCTCTCAAGGTAAGAGATGCGATTCTGGCTCAAACCGACATGCGTCGCTACCGCAGCCTGGGTAAGTTTGGGGCGCTTGCGGGTCGATACGAGCAGCTGGCCGAGCTGTGAGGCGGTGAGCAGAAGATGGTTGGACGGCGCGCACGACATATCGGATATATCGAGAATAGCTGGAAAACGGATAAAGCGACTTCGTTCGTGCGCGCCTGATGATGGCGAACACTGGTCCCAAGTCGCGATGGATCGATCCCGGAAACGACAAAGGGTTACAGTCAAATGCACTGTAACCCTTTGATTTTATTGGTGCCGACTGCCGGTTTCGAACTGGCCACCTGATGATTACAAATCAACTGCTCTACCAAATGAGCTAAGTCGGCGAAAACTGTGCGGTCGAGAGTATCCCGCTATTTGATGACGGTCAGCGTTGGCCGGCCGCCTTTTTTCGGCGGTTCGTCGTCGCCATCTGTCGACGACGAGGACGCGGCTGGCCTGGCATCCTGGTCGCCGCTCGGCACCGAGGACAGTGCAGGCGGTGGCGTCGGTACTGCGGCAGGCGCCAGTTGCGGTGCCTGTGCGGCCGTGGCCGGCGACGGGGTCGCGTCAGCCGATGGCGTCGTCACTTCGAACGCCATGCCCTGGCCGTTTTCGTTGGCGTAAATCGCCAGCACGTTGTGGACCGGGACATAGATTTCACGCGAGACGCCGCCGAAGCGGGCGCGGAAGTGAATCGCGTCGTTGTCCATCTTCAGGCCGGACGTGGCGCCGTAACTGATGTTGAGCACGATTTCGCCTTTTTTGACGAATTCGAGTGGCACGGTGGTCGACGCGTCGACTTTCACCGCGAGATATGGGGTAAATCCGCTGTCGGTGCACCATTCATAAATGGCGCGCAGCATGTAGGGCTTGGTGGAGATCTCGGACATGTTGGTCTTGATAGGTGATGCAGTTGCACGCCAGTTTACTTGATTCGCCGATTGGCGGCGCAATCTGGCGTGCAGGGCAGAGGAGAGCATTCTGGTCAAGGACCCGGCTAGCCACGCCATTGACCATTTCCTCATTAACGACGCATGACCTTTTCGGAAGGCGTCAGCGCTTCGATATAGGCAGGACGCGAGAAGATGCGTTCGGCGTATTTCATCAGCGGCGCAGCCGTCTTCGAGAGTTCGATGCCGTAGTGGTCCAGGCGCCACAGCAATGGCGCAATCGCCACGTCGAGCATCGAGAATTCGTCGCCCAGCATGTACTTGTTTTTCAAGAACAGCGGCGCCAGCGTGGTCAGGCGATCGCGAATTTCGGCGCGTGCCTTGTCATGGCTCTTGTCGCTGGCTTTGGCGCGTTCGCTCTCGAGCACGTGGACGTGCACGAACAGCTCTTTTTCGAAATTGAACAGCATCAGGCGGGCACGCGCGCGCATCAGCGGATCGGCTGGCATCAGTTGCGGATGCGGGAAGCGCTCGTCGATGTACTCGTTGATGATGTTCGATTCGTACAGAATCAATTCGCGCTCGACCAGGATCGGAACCTGGCCGTACGGGTTCATCGTCGAGATGTCCTCAGGCTTGTTGAACAAATCCACATCGCGCACTTCGAAGTCCATGCCTTTTTCAAACAGGACCAGGCGGCAGCGTTGGGAAAACGGGCACGTGGTGCCGGAGTAGAGAACCATCATGGTTTATAGTTCCTTAAGAAACAAAGGGGCAAACCGCACGCGGCTCACCCCGAAAAGATTGCCCGCTTCAAGGGCGGGCAATGGATACCGTTATTTAACTTCTTTCCAGTACGACTCATTCAAGCGCCATGCCAGGAATGCGAACAAGGCCAGGAACATGACCACGATCACACCGAGTCGTCGGTGCGATTCGCGGCCCGGTTCGGCCATCCAGTCCATGTAGGCGACCAGATCGGCCGTGGCCGAGTCGAACTCGGCCGAATTCATTGTGCCTGGCGTCAATTGCTCGAAGCCAGCCATTGTCTGGATTTTCTTGCCGTGCTCGTGCGGATCGTCGATTTCGACCATCTTCACGGCGCGGACGCCCTGCAGTTGCCACATCACGTGCGGCATTGCGACGTTCGGCAACACCAGGTTGTTCCAGCCAGTTGGCCGGCTGTCATCCTTGTAGAACGTGCGCAAGTAGGTGTACAGATAATCCGGACCACTGCCACTCGCCGATGCCTTGGCGCGCGCAATGACCGATAAATCGGGCGGAACAGCCCCGAACCAGGCTTTTGCATCTGCTGGACGCATGGCCGTGGTCATCAAATCGCCGACCTTTTCGCCGGAAAACAGCAGGTTCGCCTTGATCTGGTCTTCCGACAGGCCAAGGTCGCGCAAGCGATTGTACCGCATGGACGATGCGGAATGACAGTTCAGGCAGTTGTTGATGAAGAGACGGGCCCCGTTTTGCAATGAACTGAGGCTCGATCGGGACGGCGCGTTGTCTAATGGATACGTCGCTTCGTTGCCGAACGCCACCATCGGCAGCAGCGCCAGCGCGAGTAACAATTTCTTGAAGTTCATCGTTGTGTCCTCGGATGGCTTAATGCGGCGTGAATGTCACACGGGTTGGCACCGGCTTGAAGGTGCCCATCGTGCTCCACCACGGCATCAGCAGGAAGAAACTGAAATAAAACAATGTGCAGATTTGCGAGAGCAGCGTGAACGCCGGCGTCGGCAGGCGCGTGCCCAGGAAACCGAGCGTCAGGAACACCAGTGCCAGCAAGCACAGCAGATACAGATGCCAGCGCGGGCGGTAGCGGATCGAGCGTACCGGCGAGTGGTCGAGCCACGGCATGGCGCCCAGGATCACCACCGACGAGCCGAACAGCACCACGCCCCAGAATTTTGCGTCCAGCACCGATGGCAGCATGCCGACGATGGCCAGGATGGCAACCACGGCAATGATGGACTTGACGATGAACGACAGGCGCGAACGCAGCCAGATGAATACGACGTATGCCGCCACCGCCGCCATGATGACCCACATGAAGTCGGCGGTGGTGGCGCGCAGCACGGAATAGAACGGCGTGAAATACCAGGTTGGCGCAATGTGCGTCGGCGTTTTCAGCGAATCGGCCGGTAGGAAGTTGTTGTACTCGAGGAAGTAGCCGCCCATCTCCGGCGCGAAAAACACGACCGACGAGAAGATCAGCAGGAACACCGAGACCCCAAACAAGTCCTTGAAGGTGTAGTAAGGATGCGACGGAACGCCATCGAGCGGATGGCCATCCGGGCCAATGTGGTCCTTGATGTCGATGCCGTCCGGGTTGTTCGAGCCCACTTCATGCAGTGCGATCAAGTGCGCCGCGACCAGGCCCAGCAGAACCAGCGGAATCGCGATGACATGGAACGCAAAGAAACGGTTCAGCGTCGCGTCGGACACCACGTAATCGCCACGGATCCACAGTGACAGATCGGGGCCGATGAACGGAATCGCGCCAAACAGGTTCACAATCACCTGCGCGCCCCAGTACGACATTTGCCCCCAAGGCAGCAAATAACCGAAAAACGCCTCGGCCATCAGGCACAGGAAAATGGCAAAGCCGAACAGCCAGAGCAGTTCGCGCGGCTTGCGGTACGAGCCATACAGGAAGGCCCGGGTCATGTGCAGGTAGATGACAATAAAAAACGCCGAGGCCCCGGTCGAGTGCATGTAGCGGATCAGGCGGCCGGATGGCACCTCGCGCATGATGTATTCGACGGAAGCGAAGGCGAGCGCCGCGTCCGGCTTGTAGTGCATGGTCAAAAAGATACCGGTGAGGATCTGCATCACCAGGATCAGCATCGCCAGCGAGCCGAAGATGTACCAGAAATTGAAATTTTTCGGGGCGTAGTACTTGCCCCATTGATCGTTCCACAGGGTCGACAGCGGAAAACGGTCGTCGATCCAGGCCAGCGCTTTGCTTGCCGCTGGTGCATTCGGTGGAAGCTTGGTTTCCTTGAACGCGCCCATGTTATGCCTCGCCTTTTTCGTCTTTGCCAATCACAATTCTGTTGTCGGAAAGGTACATATACGGCGGTACATCGAGGTTCGTCGGCGCGGGCTTGTTTTTAAACACGCGCGCGGACAGGTCGAAGGTGGAGCCGTGGCACGGACACAGGAAGCCGCCATGCCAGTCGTCCGGCAAATTCGGCTGGGCGCCGGCGGCAAGGCGCGACGATGGCGAACAGCCGAGGTGCGAGCAGATGCCCACCACCACCAGCGTTTCCTTGTGCTCCTTGCGGGCGCGCGCTTCGTTCTTGCAGTAGTCCGGCATATCGAGTTGATACACCTTGTCCGACGCTGGGTCGGCGAGCTGGGGATCGTTTTTGGCGAGGCTCGCCATCATTTCCGGGGTGCGGCGCAGGATCCAGACGGGTTTCCCGCGCCATTCCACCACTTTGAGTTCGCCTGGTTTGACATCCGAAATATCCACTTCGACCGGTGCGCCGGCTGCCTTGGCGCGTTCGGAGGGTTGGAAACTGCTGACCAGGGCGCCTGCTGTGGCAACGCCCACAACGCCACCTGCCGCGCATGTAGCCACGAGCAAGTTGCGTCGGCCTGAATCGACCTGCTTCTCATTACTCATTTCCAACCCCATTTAGTCAAAATGCGAAATTTCAGGTTTCAAGCAATAGCTTGTTCTACAACATTAAATTATATGTGAAAGCATTCGGCGAGTACCAAAAAATCTTTCTGGAAAGTCAATCCGTCGCGCAGTCACCCATGTCGCATCGCTCCCTTGCCGAAAGATCAAGCGTATGGGTTATCATCGAAGCGTATTTTTGATCGACGTTACAGGAGAAGCCATGGGTATGATGCAGGAGTTCAAGCAGTTCGCAATCAAGGGAAATGTCATGGACCTCGCGGTCGGTGTCATCATCGGTGGTGCATTCGGCAAGATTGTCGATTCGCTGGTTCAGGACATCATCATGCCGCCCATCGGAAAATTGTTCGGCGGCCTGGATTTCGCCAACTATTATGTACCGCTGAATGGCCAAAGTACCGCCCTGTCGCTGGTCGAAGCCAAAAAGGCCGGTGCCGTGCTCGCTTACGGTAACTTCATCACCGTGGCCCTCAATTTCCTGATCCTGGCATTTATTATTTTCCAGATTGTGCGCTTCATGAATCGCCTGCGTCCAGCCCCGCCAGCGCCGGTCGCCGCCGCCACCCCGGAAGACGTGCTGTTGTTGCGCGAAATCCGCGACGCCCTGAAACGCTAAACGATGCGCCGCCTGTGGCTGGTCTTTGCACAAACCATCACCATCGCCTTCGGGCTGTACCTGGTGCTGGCCACCGTGCGCCCGGACTGGCTGCAGCGCCTCACGCCGGCGCGCCGGATCGATACCGGTCCGGCGCCCGTGCTGCAGGCGGCCTCCACGATGAAACCGGCCGGTGCCAGCTTCCGCGACGCGGCCGGGCGCGCCATGCCGTCGGTGGTGAATATCTTCAGCAGCAAGTCGCGTCCGAAACAGCAGTCGGCGTCGAAAGACGAACAACTGCGGCGCTTTTTTGGCGACGGTTCGCCGGAACGCCAGAGCGCCAGCCTGGGTTCCGGCGTGATCGTCTCGCCGGATGGCTACATCCTCACCAATAACCATGTCGTCGACGACGCCGACGACATCGAAGTGGGCCTGGCCGACGGCCGCACCGTGCCTGCCAAGATCGTCGGCACCGATCCGGAGACCGACCTGGCCGTGATCCGCATCGCTGAACGCAAATTGCCGGTCATGCTGCTGGGACATCCGGAACACGCCCGCGTGGGCGACGTGGTGCTGGCGATCGGCAACCCGTTTGGCGTGGGCCAGACCGTCACCATGGGCATCATTTCGGCAGTCGGGCGGAACAACCTGCACATCAACCATTTTGAAAATTTCATCCAGACCGATGCGGCGATTAACTTCGGTAATTCGGGCGGCGCGCTGGTCGATACCAGCGGCAATTTACTCGGAATTAACTCGGCGATTTATTCGCAGACCGGCGGCTCGGTCGGCATCGGCTTTGCCATTCCCGTCACCACCGCCAAAGCCGTGCTCGACGAAATCGTCGCGCATGGGCAGGTCACGCGCGGCTGGATCGGCATCGAGTCGCAGGACATCACGCCCGAACTGGCCAACAGCTTTGGCCTCGACCGCAAGAGCGGCGCCATCATCGCCGGCGTGGTGCGCGGCGGACCGGCCGACAAAGCCGGCATGCTGCCCGGCGATATCCTGTCCGGCGTCGACGGCAAGCAGGTAACCAGCACCACCGACATGCTCAACCTGATTGCGCAACTGACGCCGGGCGGCAAAACGCGCATGACCGTGATCCGCAAGAACCGTGAGTCGACCGTGGACGTTACGGTCGGCAAGCGGCCGCGCATCGCGGATTAACCGACGAAGTCGTCCCGGCGCTGGCCGGGATCCATTACTTATTGAGAACCCATGCATTTGCGCGACCTGAAGCAGTACTTGTCCGAACTCGAAGAAAACAATGCCCGTCCGTGGTTCGTGATGAACAAGCCGCGCTACGACATCCTGCGCGAAGAATTCCTGGAAGTGGTCACGGAATTGATCCGGCAGATCACCCTGTTCGACAAGCAGGTGGCTGCCTGCAATCCCAAAAAGGCGATGTTCCGCATCAACCGCGACATCCGTTTTTCAAAAAACAAGACGCCCTATAAAACCCGCTTTTCGGCCGGCATCACGCCCAACGATTTGCGCCGCCCCAGCGCCGGAGGCGGACCGACCTGGTATTTCCAGATCGACGGCAAGGGCATCCTCGGCATGGGCGCGGGCGAATACCTGCCGCCACCGGCGCGACTGAAAGCGATTCGCCAGCATGTGCTCAACGATGCGACAGGTTTCGCCAAAATACTGAAAAATAAGGCCTTGCGCGCCACCTACGCCGGTTTATTGGAAGAGGACAAATTACTGCGTCCGCCCAAAGGATTCGATCCCGACCATCCGCATATCGAAGCGCTCAAGCTGAAGAGCTTTTTTGTCTGGACCGAGGTCAAGCTGGACATCAATGCGCCCGACAAGCTGGTGCCGCAACTGGCGCAAGCGTTCAAGGATGCATTGCCGCTGGTCCTGTGGCTGCGTGGCGTACCCGAACTGGAAACAGCCGACACCGAATAACAGGAGACTTATATGGCCCTGCAACATGCTGCATCAGGCGAAAAAATCGCCCTTCAACGGGGCGACGACGATATCGCCCATTTCACGTCCGTGGCCCTGGCCAAGACGGACAATATGGAACTCATCCGCCTGGTCCTGCCGCAAGAACGGACCATGCCGCAGCACCGCGTCAACGGCGAACTGACCTTGTTGTGCCTGGAAGGAGAGATTGCCTTCGATGCCTACGGGAAGACCACCATCCTTTGCCCTGGCGAAATGCTGTATCTGGAAGGCGGACAGACGCACGCCATCCGCGCCAATCAAGACGCGGTGGCGCTGATGACGATTTTATTACCCGCCGAACGCAATGGCGGGATTGCTGCGGTGGCCGATGCGGGGCAGGAAGCCTGAGTTTCCCGCCGAATGTTTCTGTGGGCCGGTAAACCAATCACTTTCTACCGTCACCCCCGCGCAGGCGGGGGCCTATAGCAAGTTTGAGTGGAGATCGCGTCTGCATTTGACGGGTTATGGGTCCCCGCCTTCGCGGGGATGACGTTGGGTAGGTGGGCGGTGAATGAACGATCGGACTTCGATCACGCTAGCTCGTCGCGCGGATCGCGCGCCAGCAGGCGCGTCACCATCGCGGCGGCATTGTCGCCATCGAACAGCACGCCGGCCACCGCATTGGTGATCGGCATATCCACGCCCAGCTTCAAGGCCAGCGCGCGCACCGCGCGCGCACACGGCACCCCTTCGGCCACGTGACCCAGTTCGTCGACAATGGTCGTCAGCGGCTTGCCCTGCGCCAGCGCCAGTCCCACGCGGCGGTTGCGCGACAGGTCGCCGGTGCAGGTCAGAATCAAATCCCCCATGCCGGTCAACCCCATGAAGGTGCTGGCGCGCCCGCCCAGGATGGTACCCAGGCGCGTTATTTCGGCCAGGCCGCGCGTGATCAGCGCGGCGCGGGCGTTCAGGCCCAGCCCCATGCCGTCGGCCGCGCCGGTGGCGATGGCGAGAATATTCTTGACGGCGCCGCCCACTTCCACCCCGATCATGTCGTCGCAGGCATACACGCGGATATTTCCACCATGGACGGCGGCAACCACGCGGTTGCGCAGGCGTTCATCGTGCGAGGCGACAGTGAGCGCACACGGCAAGCCGCGCGCCACTTCCTGCGCAAACGACGGCCCGGACAAGGCCGCGCCGCTGATCGCGTCGCCCAGTACGGCGTGCATCACCTGATGCGGCAACAGCCCGGTGTCGTACTCGAACCCTTTGCATAGCCAGACGATGTGGTCGATCGGCCGACCTTTCAGCTGTTCCAGCAGCGGCCGCAGTCCGGCCACGGGGCAGGCCGCAATCAGCAGCGTGCGCACGCCTTCGGCAGGCGCCGCATGCGCCAGCGCGGCGTCGAAGTCGCTGCCCACCTGCAAGCCGTCCGGCAGCTTGAAGCCGGGCAGGTAAGCCGTGTTTTCGTGCGCGGCGGCGGTGGCGGCCATTGCCTCGACGTTGCGGCCCCACAGCAGCACGTTGTGGCGCGCGGCCAGGGCGATGGCAACGGCCGTGCCCCAGGCGCCAGCGCCCAGGACGGTGATGTTAAAAGGAGCGGTCGGATCAGGCATGGTGGGGTTCAATCAAAGGTGCATGCAGCGGCGCAGGCCGGTACAACGGAGCCTGATGATAAGCGAATGGGGAAGAAACAGCAGACAGCGCCCCGCGCACAGCACGGGACGCCAGACGCAAACTAGTCGATCAGTTTGCTGGTGCAGCGGCAGCGGCTTCAGCCATTGCCTGGAGACGCTGCTGGTAGAACACTTCAAAGTTGATTTCCGCCAGGTGCACTGGTGGGAAGCCAGCGCGGGTGATCACGTCGGCAATGTTCGAACGCAGGTACGGGTACACGATGTTCGGGCAACCGATGCCCAGCAGTGGGTCCATCTGGTCAGCAGGAATATTCCGTGCTTCAAAGATGCCGCCTTGCTTGCCTTCAACCAGGAAAGCGACTTTGTCCTTGATTTTTGCGGTCACGGTGATGGTGACGGTCGATTCGTAGATACCTTCGGCGATGGCTTCCGCACCGACGTCGAGGGCGACTTCGATGGTTGGAGCTTCCTGCTCGAGGAAGATAGCTGGCGAGTTAGGTTGTTCCAGCGACAAGTCTTTCAGGTAAACGCGCTGAATTTGGAATACGGGTTGCAGAGTTTCGTCGGACATGGAACGCTTTCGTTGTAATTAGTAGGAGAGGCACGGGTCGTTCAGAGGGTGCCTGGAATCAAACGCGCGGGTAATTGTATCAAAACCAATTGGCCAGTCATAGCCTCGATGACCGCGCGATCATTCTCCGAAAATCAGGCGCCTGCCAGCAAGGGATCGAGGCGACCGGCCTGGTCCAGCGCATACAAATCGTCGAAGCCGCCCACGTGGGTATCGCCCACATAGATTTGCGGTACCGTGCGGCGACCGGTCTTTTGCATCATGATCGTACGCTGTTCCGGATCGAGGTCGACGCGAATGCGTTCGATTTCCTTGACGCCCTTGGCTTCGAGCAGGCGCTCGGCACGGACGCAGTAGGGGCAGCTGGCGGTATGGTAGAGAACGACGTGGGCGGACATGGTGTTTCCTTTAATCTGATTATTTGGTAATCGGCAAGCTGGCAGCGGTCCAGGCCGGCTGCCCGCCGTCCAGGCTGAATACGTCGGTAAAGCCGGCGGCGCCCAGGACTTTGGCGGCCTTGTCGGCGCGCGCGCCGCTCTGGCACACCACGACGATGGTTTTGGCCTTGAATTTATCCAGTTCGCCGATGCGAGCCGACAAGTCTGCCAGTGGAATGCTTTTCGCGTCGCGCAAATGCCCAGCGGCAAATTCTTCCGCGCTGCGCACGTCCAGCACCATGGTCTTGCCACGGTTGATCATTTGGGTCACCTGCAGCGCCGACGCACGGCGGCCACGGGGCTGGATGGCTGGCCACAGCAGGGCGGCGCCCGACAAGACGGCGATGGCGACGACGAAAATATGGTCAAGGATGAATTTCACTGGGGTTCCATGGTTGAACTGAATGGGCGCATTATAAAATAGAAGCAGACCCGCAATCCTTTACCCCTATTTTTTGAAGAAGAACCCATGTACAAAATCGTTTTCATGCGTCACGGCGAGTCCACCTGGAACCTCGATAACCGCTTCACGGGCTGGACCGATGTCGACCTGACGGAGAAGGGCGCCAGCGAAGCGCGCGCCGCCGGCCGCGTATTGAAAGAGGCCGGCTTCACGTTCGACCTGGCGTATACCTCGGTGCTGAAACGCGCGATTCGCACGCTGTGGCTGGCCATGGACGAAATGGACATGATGTGGTTGCCCATCAAAAACGACTGGCGCCTGAACGAGCGCCACTACGGCGCCCTGCAGGGTCTCGACAAGGCCGAAACGGCCGCAAAATATGGCGACGCGCAGGTACTGGTCTGGCGCCGCAGCTACGATACGCCGCCGCCGGCCCTGGAAGCGGGCGACGCGCGCAGTTCTGCCACCGACCCGCGTTACGCCGCGCTCGACCCGGCCGCCATCCCGCTGACCGAATGCCTGAAGGACACCGTCGCGCGCGTGATGCCGGCCTGGGATGAAGAAATTGCCCCGGCCATCCGTGCGGGGCGCCAGATTCTGATTTCCGCGCACGGCAACAGCCTGCGTGCCCTGATTAAAATGCTTGATGGCATCAGCGACGAAGACATCGTCGGCCTGAACATTCCGAACGGCCAGCCGCTGGTGTACGAGCTCGACGAAAACCTGAAGCCGATTCGCCATTACTATCTGGGCGACCAGGCCGCAATTGCCGCCGCCGTGGCGGCCGTGGCGAACCAGGGAAAGGCAAAGTAAGCTTTGCATCGTCACATCCGGAAGTCGGTCATCGCGGCGCTGTGCGCGCTGCTGGTGGCCGCCGCCGCGTCCGGCGCGCCTGCGCGCCCGACCGAGCGCAGTAAACAAAAAGCCGCCGCCGAAGCCGAGCGCGCCGGTATCCAGCAAAAACTGTCCGCGCTGAAACGCGACATCAGCAAGACCGAAAGCGCAAAAGACGACGCCGCCGACACCCTGGCCGAATCCGAAGAAGCCATCTCCGACGCCAACCGCGCCTTGCGCGACCTGGGCCAGGAGCAGGGCGCCACGAGCGCCAAGCTGGCCACGCTCGACGTCAACGAGCACAATCTCAATCGCACCATCGCCAGCCAGAAGCAGCAACTGGCCAAATTGCTGCGCCAGCATTATGTGGCCGGCAACGAAGACCGCATCAAGCTGCTGCTGTCGGGCGACAATCCGAACCGCATCAACCGCGATTTGCAGATGCTGTCGTATGTATCGCAGGCGCAGGCGCGCCTGCTCGCCTCGCTGCGCGCCAACCTCGCCGCGGTCGAGGCGAACAAGGAACAGACCCAGAACGCGAAGGACGAACTGGAAGAGATCGCCCAGGAACAGCGCGACCAGAAAGTCACGCTGGAAAAAGAGAAAGCGCGAAGGGCTGCTTTACTGGGCACGCTGTCGAGCAAACTAGTGGCGCAACGCAAGGAAGCGGGCAACCTGGCGCGCGACGAGCAGCGCATGAGCGGGCTGGTCGATCAATTGTCCAAACTGATACGCGAGCAAGCCATTGCTGCCGCGGCCGAACGCAAGCGTCTGCAAGCGGTGGCCGAGGCACGCGCGAAGGCGGCGGCTGAAGCAAAGCTGGTGGCGGAAGCGCGCGCACGCGCGGAGCGGGCCGAGCGTGAACGCGCGCGCCTGGCGCAGCAGCAGAGTCACAAGCCGGGTAAACCAGTGAAGCCGGAACCGGAGCCGCGCATTGTCGAGCAGCGTCCGGTCGAGCGGCCTGTTCCTGAAGAAAAGCCCGATCCGGCCGCGGCGCGCGCTGCCGATATCGCGCTCGCGCCCGCCGCACCGGACGGCGCCTTTGCCAGCCTGCGCGGCCGCATGGCAGCGCCAATCAGCGGCCGCGTTGCGGCGCGCTTCGGCGCCAAGCGCGGCGACGGCCCGACCTGGAAAGGCATGTTCATCAAAGCGGCCGAAGGGTCCGATGTGCGCGCCGTGGCCGGCGGGCGTGTCGTGTTCGCCAACTGGATGCGCGGCTTCGGCAATCTGATCATTGTCGACCATGGCAGCGAGTACCTGTCGATCTATGGAAACAACCAGACTTTACTGAAACACGCCGGCGATACGGTCAAGGCGGGCGACCAGATTGCGAGCGCGGGCAACACCGGCGGCAACGAAGAATCGGGGCTATACTTTGAACTCAGGCACCTGGGCAAGGCGTTCGACCCTGCCAGCTGGATCAAATTCTAAGGGCATTGCATCATGGGTAACAGAGTCAAAAATGTCGCGCTGATCGGTATCGGCATCGTGGTCGGCGTGGCCGCGTCGGTCCAGGTAACCGCCTATGCACAGAAGCCCGGTCCAAGCCCGTTGCCGCTGGATGAATTGCGCCAGCTGGCCGATGTGTATGGTCTCATCAAGAGCGATTACGTCGAGCCGGTGGCCGACAAAAAACTGCTGTCGAAAGCCATCAGCGGCATGGTCGCCTCGCTCGACCCGCACTCGGTCTACCTCGACAAGGAAGCGTATACCGAGATGCGCGAAAGCGTGCAGGGCAAGTTCGTCGGCCTGGGCGTGGAAGTGTCGATGGAAGACGGCTACGTGAAAATCATTTCGCCGATCGACGATTCGCCGGCCTACCGGGTCGGCATCAAGGCCGGCGATCTGATTACCCGCATCGACAGCACGCCGGTGAAGGGCATGTCGCTCGACGAAGCCATCAAGAAAATGCGCGGCGTTCCGTTCAGCAAAGTGGTACTCACCATTGCCCGCCGCGGCGAAGACAAGCCGTGGGTGGTGCCGGTCACGCGCGAAGAAATCAAGATGGCCAGCGTGAAGTCGAAGATGGTCGAGCCGGGTTACGGCTGGGTGCGCGTGTCGCAATTCCAGGAAGAGACCGTCGAGGAACTGGTGACCAAAATCGGCGAGCTGTACACGCAGAACCCCGCCTTGAAAGGGCTGGTGCTGGACTTGCGCAATGATCCGGGCGGTTTGTTACCGAGCGCAATCGGCGTCTCCAGTGCCTTTTTGGCCAGCGATCAATTGATCGTTTCCACGGCAGGGCAGGTGGCCGATTCAAACAAAAAATTCTATGGCCGGCGCGAGTTTTACGCACCGGCTGGCGCCGATCCGCTGGCCAAGTTGCCGGCGGCATTGAAAACGGTGCCGATGGTGGTGCTGGTCAACACGGGTTCGGCGTCGGCGTCGGAAATCGTGGCTGGCGCGCTGCAGGATTACAAGCGCGCCATCGTGATGGGCAGCCAGACCTTCGGCAAAGGTTCGGTACAAACCTTGCGTCCGCTCGGTCCCGATACCGCCGTGAAAATCACCACCGCGCGCTACTTCACGCCGAAGGGCCGCTCGATCCAGGCGCGCGGCATCGTGCCCGATATCGCGGTCGATGAATCGGCAGAAGGCGATGGCCTGAACGCGCTGCGCATGCGCGAGGCCGACCTGGAAGGGCACCTGTCGAACAAGGGTGACAAGGAGCCGTCCGCCAAGGACAAGCGCGATGCACTGGAAGAAGACCAGCGTGCCGCGGCGCTGATGCGGGACCGCAAGCCGCTCGATCTGGGCGGCAAGGACGATTTTCAATTAGCGCAGGCGCTCAACCATTTCAAAGGCTTGCCGGTGCAAAAGGCGAAGAGCGGTGCGGAGCTGGACAAGGCTGCTGCTGCGCTGCCGGCGACCGAGAAAAAACCGTCGGAGACGGCGCCGCCTGAATTGAAGCGCACCAGGAAGCAGTGATGATGTTAAAAAACCAGGTCGCGTGCCTGGTTTTTTTTGATTCAGAAGAGGTGGTATAGGTTCCCGCCTGCGCGGGAATGACGGTTTGAAAGCAAACGCTAAAATACAGTTAGCGGTGTTTTACCAGCTACACACCCCCCAGCACCTCGGTATTCAAAATCCCGCTCGGCTTCCCGTCCGCGAAATTGGCGACATTCCGCAACGCCGCCCCGAAATACAGCTCGTAACTATCCTTCTCCACATAGCCCAGATGCGGCGTCGCCAGCACCATCGGCATTTTTAACAAGGCAGCATCGAGCGGCAAGGGCTCGCTGGTGAACACATCCACGGCCGCCGCTCCCGGATGCCCTTTCTTCAATCCATCTTCCAGCGCATTCTCCGCCACCAGCTCAGCCCGGCTTGTATTGACGAACAGCGCATCCGGCTTCATGCGCGCCAGGTCTTCCGCCGTGACGATCCCGCGCGTGGCATCGGCCAGGCGCAAATGCAAGGTCAGCACATCGGCCCGCTCAAAGAAGCTTTCCCGGCTGGCTGCAGCCTCGCGCCCATCTGCCACTGCCGCGGCCCGGCTCGCCTCGCTGCCCCAGACCAGCACCGACATGCCAAACGCCTCCGCGTACCCTGCCACCATCTTGCCGATCTTGCCGTAACCCCAGATCGCCAGCGTGCGGCCCTTGAGCACGCGGCCCAGGCCGTTGAACGGCTGGTGAATCGAGGCGATCTGCCACAGGCCATCCTTCAAATTGCTGGCGTATGGGACGATCTTGCGGCTGGCCGCCATGATCAGCGCCCAGGTCAGTTCGGCTGGTGCCACCGGCGAGCCAACCCCTTCTGCAATCGCGATCTTGTGCGCCGTGGCAGCAGCCACATCGACGTGTCCCGCCAGCTTGCCGGTCTGCGAAATCAATTTTAAGTTTGGCAACTTGGCCAGCAATGCAGCGGGGAAGGCCGTGCGCTCACGGATCAGCACCAGCGCGTCGAATGGCGCCAGGCGAATGGCCAGCTGGCCCAAACCACGGGTGGAATTGGTGAACACTTTGACCTCGTGGCCGTCCAATAGTTTGAAGCAGTCGAGCGTGCGGACTGCATCCTGGAAATCGTCAAGAATCGCAATTTTCATGGTAGTTGCCAGAAGTTATTAAAAGATTCGTAATGGAATGACATAATTTACAGATTTGCAAATAGCCCACTACATTACTCAACTATTGTTACTACATTTTTGGGTTTCAGCGGGATAAATGACCCAAATCCGGGTGTACAATCGGCCGACTTGAGGGTTTGACAGCATCAAAACGTATAACTGATTGCTTCCCCTGAATGTCCGCACTACAGAATTTTTTACTTTGTATTGGAGGTCCCATGAACCAACCCGTGATGGGCGGCGTCGCCGCTTTGAACGTCCCAGCTTACATCAAACACCAAAAGCTGATCAATTGGGTGGCAGATATCGCCGCCCTCACCAAGCCGGCCAGCATCTACTGGTGCGACGGCTCGGAAGAAGAGTATGACCGCCTGTGCCAGCTGATGGTCGACGGCGGCACGATGAAGCGCCTCAATCCCGCCAAGCGTCCGAATTCCTACCTTGCCCAGTCCGACCCGACCGATGTTGCGCGTGTCGAGGACCGCACCTACATCTGCTCGGCCACCAAAGAGCAGGCCGGTCCCACCAACAACTGGATGGCCCCCGCCGAGATGCGCGATACCTTGCACGGCCTGTTCGACGGCTGCATGGCCGGCCGCGTCCTGTACGTGGTGCCGTTTTCGATGGGACCGCTGGGTTCGCCGATCGCCCACATCGGCGTCGAGCTGTCCGACTCGCCCTACGTTGCCGTCAACATGCGCATCATGACGCGCATGGGCAAAGCCGTGTACGACGTGCTGGGTACCGATGGTGAATTTGTCCCGTGCGTGCACAGCGTCGGCGCGCCGCTGGCGGCCGGCCAGAAGGATGTCGCCTGGCCATGTAATCCGACCAAATACATCGTCCACTACCCTGAAACCCGCGAAATCTGGTCCTATGGTTCCGGTTACGGCGGCAATGCGCTGCTCGGCAAAAAATGCTTTGCCTTGCGCATCGCCTCGAACATGGGCTACCAGGAAGCCCAACAGGGCGGCACCGGCTGGCTGGCCGAGCACATGCTGATCCTCGGCGTCGAATCGCCAGAGGGCAAGAAACACTACGTCGCAGCGGCCTTTCCATCGGCTTGCGGCAAGACCAACTTCGCCATGCTGATCCCGCCGGCCGGCTTCGATGGCTGGAAAGTCACCACCATCGGCGACGACATCGCCTGGATCAAGCCGGGCGCTGACGGCCGCCTGTACGCCATCAATCCCGAGGCAGGCTATTTTGGCGTGGCCCCGGGCACCAACGAAAAAACCAACTTCAATTGCATGGCGTCGATGAAGGAAAACACGATCTTCACCAACGTCGCGCTGACCGACGATGGCGACGTGTGGTGGGAGGGCCTGACCAAGGAAGCACCTGCGCACCTGATCGACTGGCAAGGTAAAGACTGGACGCCGGCGTCGACCGGCAAAGCCGCGCACCCGAACGCCCGCTTTACGGTGGCAGCGACGCAGAACCCGGTCATCGATGCGGCCTGGGATGACCCGGCCGGCGTGCCAATCTCGGCCTTCATTTTCGGCGGCCGCCGTTCGACCACGGTGCCGCTCGTGACCGAAGCGCGCAACTGGACCGAAGGTGTCTACATGGCCGCGACCATGGGCTCCGAGACCACCGCTGCCGCTGCCGGCCAGCAGGGCGTCGTGCGCCGCGATCCATTCGCCATGCTGCCGTTCATCGGCTACAACATGAGCGACTACTTCCAGCACTGGCTCGACCTGGGCAGCAAGATCGGTGCTGCGGCGCCTAAAATCTTCTGCGTCAACTGGTTCCGTACCGATGCCGACGGCAAATTCGTCTGGCCTGGTTTTGGCGACAATATGCGCGTCCTGAAATGGATGCTCGAGCGCATCGAGGGCAAGGCCGGTGGCGTGGAAAACCTGTTTGGCATGACGCCTTCCTACGAAGATATCAACTGGAACGGTTCCGACTTCAGTGCCGAGCAATTCGCCCAGATTACCTCGGTGGACAAGCATGCCTGGATCGAAGAACTGAAATTGCATACCGAACTGTTCGACAAGCTGGCATACCACTTGCCGGCCGAATTGACGGATGCCAAAGCCGCGTTGGAATCCAAATTGGCCAGTTGAACTAAAATTGCCTGCCGCGTCATGCAAGGTGGCGCTGCAGGCAGTTCCCGACGCCGAGCTTAACTGCGGCGGCGGCGCGCCAGCGTCAGTGCAAGCATGGCTGCGATTGCGAGGGCGATAGATGATGGCTCAGGGATACTGGGTGGGACGACGACCTGGCCGGCCGTGCCAAAGCGCAGGTTATCGATCGCAAAGCCTGATGGTTCGTTTCCGGCAAGGCTGAACAGCAGGCCGGCGATCGTGGCGCTTCCGTCCTGTGTTGCCAGGCCAAGAAATTCAATGCCCAAGCCTTGATTGCTCATCGTGCCAAGGACGGAACCATCGAACCCGAACGCTGTGATCACCGTGCCCGCGATGCCGTCGAAATAGCCGCCATCAAGGCCCACTGCTGTCAATCCGACACTGAACAGGATCGCAATCGGGCCATTGAAGGTCGGCGTTCCGCTCAGGACGGGGGAACTCGGATTGGCGCTATCCTGGGAAATGAAGGCGCCGCCCGCAGCGAGCGCCAGGCTTAGTGGGCCAGTTGGCGTGCCGGTTACACAGCCGGTCGGCGCAGCACCTGGCGAGCATGCGCCAGCCGAAATAGACTGACCCGTGAAATAACTGCCGAAGCTGACCGACGGCGCAGTGGCGCCGCCGCCGTAGTCGACCGGGTTATAAATGGGATTCATCGTACCCAGGGCCATCTCACTGAAGGTAATCAGACCGGCTTGCGGCGTAAAGGCTTTTGCGTCGATCCTGACAACGGACGCGTTGACGTTCATGCTGGCCGTAATAAAAAATATCGTGAAACCCAATTTTTTGAGCATATTCATGTTATTCCCTTTGCTGGTTGGTTAATGAAGCACGAATCAGCTAAGCATTATCTGTGCCAAATATAAAATTCCAATTAAATCAATAACTTAACTATTAGTATTTTTCAATCGAAATAATTTTGTAAAAATGTTCGACAGTTTTCGTCAATTGCTTGTCGAGTTAATTTTTCAATTTACCTGATTCATCATTAGTTCTACCTGGGGAAATATTTTCTACATGCAAAAATCGTCGGTAAAAAGCAACTGAAATTAATTCCATTCATGGCGGGTTTGGTACTGTCGATGTCATGGGAATAAAAGTGTGGCCTATGAAATATTTAGTATTCAGCGGTATTTTGAATTAAACGATTGCACAAGATTTCTGGGAAAAATATATGCGATCAATGACTGGATCGCTTATTTGAAGTAAACCTGGAAATCAGGGATGTTCCAGGCGGCCGATGCGCGTCGCCCACCGTTTCAGGTGGCGTTTTATTTTTCGTATAATTGCTTGACCCTCACCCAACGTCAGCCTCCAAAGTGTGTTCAACGCTGACGAATCAAGGAAATACGATGCTGCTCAAAATAGGTGACCTCGCAAAACGCACCGGCCTCACGGTCCGCGCGCTGCACCATTACGACAGCATCGGCCTCCTGACCCCGTCAGCGCGTTCCGACGCCGGCTACCGCCTCTACACCGCAGCCGACATTGCGCGCCTGCACCAGGTTCTGGCTTTGCGCCAGTGCGGCCTGTCGCTGGCCGATATCGGAACGACCCTCACCACGGACGAGATCCCACTCGCCGCCATCGTGTCCCGCCAGATCGCCATGCTTGAGCAACAAATCGCCGGGGCCGACGCCCTGCGCGCGCGCCTGCAGCGGCTGCAAGGACAACTGGCAGGCGGGCAGGAACCTGACCTGGCCGACTGGTTGACAACGCTGGAGCAGATGACGATGTTCGATAAATATTTCACACCCGAGGAACTGAAGGAATTGCCGCTGTACGAACCCACGCCCGCCATCACCGAAGCGTGGCAAGCGCTGGTGGCCGCCGTGCAGGCGCAGATGGATGGCGGCGCCCGCGCAACCGACCCAGAGCCGCAAGCGCTGGCGCAGCGCTGGATGCACATGGTCAAGCGCGACACCGCCAACAACCCGGTGCTGTTTGCCAAACTGAATGCCATGCACGAGCAGGAGCCGGCCTTGCAGGCGTCGTCCGGCGTCACGCCGGCGCTGATGCAATTTGTGCTGGCGGCCACGCATGAAAGCAAGACGGCGCTGTACCGGCCCTACCTGGACGACGCCGAGTTTGCGTTCTTGCGAGACAATATCGGCAAGCGCGGTGGTGAATGGCCGCCATTGATTGCCAAGGTGCGCCAGGCGATGCAGGCGGGGCAGGCGCCCGTCTCGCCCGAGGGGCAAGCGCTGGCGCTGCAGTGGTTCGATTTGTTTCGTTCGTTCGCCGGCGACAATCCGGCCACGCAGGCGAAGATCCGCAAGGCGCTGGTGGAGGAGCCGCGGCTGACGGACGGCGGCATGGTCGATGCGGCGATGCGCGATTACATCAGGACAGCGATGCAGTCACTGGCGCCCGGTTCCGGAACCAGCGCGTAGCTTGCCCAGCTACGGTATCTGCGCGGTTATCGATACCGTTACAAGACGTCGGCGAGTGACCAGCGCAGTGGCACGCCGGCGTTGTCGGTCACGCCTGCCAGCTCACCAAAAACACGGCCTTGCACGTTGTCGGGCAGCTTCACAAAATCCGTCTTCACGATCGCGGCCTCACCCGCAGCGAAAGACCATGCGAAAAATTTCAGCATCGCAATTGCCTGTTCCGGGTTGCGGGCTTTTTGCGGCATCAGAATGAAGGTGCCCGCCGTGATCGGCCAGCTGGAGGCGCCGGCCTGGTCGGTCAGCGACTCCTCGTAAGCTGCGCTTTTGTTCCACGCACTGTTCCTCACGGCCGAAGAAAAGCTGCTTGCATCAGGCCCGACGTATTTTCCATCGCGGTTTTTCAGCAGTACGTAATTCAGCTCGTTTTCTTTGGCATGATGAAAGTCGGCAAAGGCGATGGCGCCTGGCGTACTCCGGAATGCGCTGACCAGGGCGGCATGTCCCTTGACGGGCACGACGCCCGCGGCCCACTTGATCGTGAGGTCGCGGCCAAACCCGGCGGCCCAGGTTTTGCTGACCTTGCTCAGGTAATCCGTAAAATCATAGGTGAGACCCGAACTTTCCGTACGGGTGATGACGGTAATGGCCTGGTCGGGCAGCTTGATGCCGGCATTGAGCGCCGTCACACGTGGATCGTTCCAACTTACAATTTTTCGAGCAAAAATATCGGCCAGCACGTCGCCGGTCAGCTTCAACTGGCCCTTGCGCACACCTGCAATATTGACCACAGGTACGACACCCGATATCGCTGTCGGAAGGCATAGCATATTGGCGACTTTACGTTCTTCGGCAGACAGGGGAACATCACTGGCGCCAAAGTCGACCGCTTTTGCGTTGATTTGCTTCAGTCCGTCCCGCGAGTTGCTCGCTTGGTACGTCAGGGTCATCGGATGCGATTTGGCATAAGCCGCCGCCAGCGCAGCGTACAGCGGCTCCGCCTTGGCTGAACCAGCGCCTTTGATATCGGCACCATTTGCTGCGCAGGTAAGGAGCGCAGATGTAGCAAGTATTGCAATTCGAACGGCAGAAAACATGTTGATTTCAATCAAATATGCATTCTACAGGGAAACTTATGGGTCATTCGACCGTGCAATGTGAAAATGTGTGATTGTTGTTGGTTGGCACGCCCTTTGGCTGCGTTGCGCTGAGTGAATATTCACATTGAATAAAAAACCCGGATCGCAACCCGGGTTTTAATGTGACAATTACTGCAACAGCGGTAGTAGATATTTCCCCGTCGCGCTTTCTGCATTCGCCGCCACCTGCTCCGGCGTCCCGGTCGCGACAATCCTGCCGCCGCCGGCGCCACCCTCCGGCCCCAGGTCGATCACCCAGTCCGCCGTTTTCACGACATCCAGATTGTGCTCGATGATGACCAGCGTATTTCCCTGGTCGCGCAAGCGATGCATCACCTTGAGCAGCAAGTCGATGTCGGCAAAGTGCAGACCGGTGGTCGGCTCATCGAGGATGTACAGGGTCCGTCCGGTGTCGCGCTTGGACAATTCCAGCGACAGTTTCACGCGCTGCGCTTCACCGCCCGACAGCGTCGTCGCGCTCTGGCCCAGCTTGATGTAGCCAAGGCCCACGTCCAGCAAGGTGTGCAATTTACGGGCAATCACCGGCACTGGCTTGAAGAACTCGTGCGCGTCTTCCACCGTCATGTCCAGCACTTCGGTGATGCTCTTGCCCTTGTAATGGACTTCCAGCGTTTCGCGGTTGTAGCGCTTGCCGTGGCAGACGTCGCACGGCACATACACGTCCGGCAGGAAGTGCATTTCGACCTTGATGACGCCATCGCCCTGGCACGCTTCGCAGCGCCCGCCCTTGACGTTGAACGAGAAGCGTCCCGGACCATAGCCGCGTTCCTTGGCCACCGGCACCGTCGCAAACAGGTCGCGGATCGGCGTGAACAAACCTGTGTACGTGGCCGGATTCGAACGCGGCGTGCGCCCGATCGGCGCCTGGTCGACCGAGATGACCTTGTCGAAATGCTCCAGGCCCGAAATCGAATCATGCGGCGCCGGTTCCGTGTGCGAACCATACAAATGGCGCGACAGGGCCGGATACAGGGTGTCATTGACCAGCGTCGATTTACCCGAGCCGGACACGCCCGTCACGCAGGTCATCAAGCCGACCGGCAGTTTTAGCGACACCTTTTTCAGGTTATTCCCGGTCGCGCCGGTAATGACCAGCATCTTGTCCGGATTGGCTTCATGGCGCTTTTTCGGAATCTCGATGCGCTTGGTGCCATTCAAATACGCCGCTGTCAGCGATTTTTTATTCTTGAGGATATCCTTGAGCGTGCCTTCGGCAATGATCTCGCCGCCGTGCACGCCGGCGCCCGGACCCATGTCGACGATGTAATCCGCGGTGCGAATTGCATCTTCATCGTGCTCGACCACCAGCACGCTGTTGCCGATATCGCGCAAGTGCTTCAAGGTCAGAATCAGGCGGTCGTTGTCGCGCTGGTGCAGGCCAATGGATGGCTCGTCGAGCACGTACATCACGCCGGTCAATCCGGAACCGATCTGCGAGGCGAGGCGAATGCGCTGCGCTTCGCCGCCGGACAAGGTATCGGCGCTGCGGTCGAGCGACAGGTAATCGAGGCCCACGTTATTCAGGAACTTCAGGCGCGAGATGATTTCCTTGATGACGCGGTCGGCAATTTCCTTTTTAGAGCCGGTCAGCTTCAGCGTTTCAAAAAAGTGCAGGGTATCGCGCAGCGGCTTGTCCGACACTTCATAGATCGCGCGCTGCTGTTTGCCGGTGCCGATTTTCACGAACCGCGCCTCGGTGCGCAGGCGCGCGCCATTGCACGACGGGCACTGTTTTTCGTTGATGAACTTGGCCAGTTCTTCCTTGACCGCCATCGAATCGGTTTCGCGATAGCGGCGCTGCAGATTCGTGACCACGCCTTCAAAGGTGTGCTCGCGCACCACGGCGCGACCGCGTTCATTCACATAAGTAAATGGAATCGTGGTCTTGCCGGAACCGTGCAGCACGGCTTCCTGCGCCGCTTTCGGCAACTGCTCGAACGGCTTATCCAGGTCAAAATCGTAGAACGCGGCCAGGTTCGACAGCATCTGGAAATAAAACTGGTTGCGCCGATCCCAGCCCTTCACGGCGCCGGACGCCAGCGACAGGTTCGGGAACGCGACAATCCGCTTCGGGTCGAAGAACTCGATATGGCCCAGGCCGTCACACTCCTGGCAGGCGCCCATCGGGTTGTTGAACGAGAACAGGCGCGGCTCGAGTTCCTGCAGAGAATATCCGCAGATGTTGCAGGCGAACTTGTTCGAGTAGACGTGCTCTTCTTCGGTGTCCATCTCGAGCACCATCGCGCGGCCATCAGCCAGGCGCAGGGCAGTTTCAAAACTCTCGGCCAGGCGCTGCTTGATGTCGCCCGACACTTTGATACGGTCGATCACGACGTCGATCGTGTGCTTTTCCGTTTTCTTCAGCTTGGGCAGGTCGTCTACTTCATAGATCTTGCCGGCGCCGGTGCCACTCTGGACCCGGAAGCGCACGAAACCCTGCGCCTGCATGGACAGAAACAGGTCGCCGTGCTCGCCCTTGCGGTTCGAGACCACCGGCGCCAGAATCATCAGCTTGGTGTCTTCCTTCATGTCCAGCACGGCATCGACCATCTGCGACACGGTCTGGGCGGCGAGCGCCTTTTCCGGGTGGTTGATGCAGTATGGCGTGCCGACGCGCGCATACAGCAGGCGCAGGTAATCGTGGATTTCGGTCACGGTGCCGACTGTCGAGCGCGGATTATGCGAGGTCGCCTTCTGCTCGATGGAAATAGCCGGCGACAAACCTTCGATCAGGTCGACATCCGGCTTTTCCATCAACTGCAGGAACTGGCGCGCGTACGCCGACAGCGACTCGACATAGCGGCGCTGGCCTTCGGCATACAGCGTATCGAACGCCAGCGACGATTTACCCGAACCCGACAAGCCGGTAATGACGATCAGCTTGTTGCGCGGCAGGTTCAGGTTGATATTTTTGAGGTTGTGCGTGCGGGCACCGCGGATACGAATTTCTTCCATTAATCTTGGCTGGCTTTCAATATGGTTGCAGGGCCGGGACGCACGCAAAACGCAACGAGGCGCGGCCAACAGGGGGAACCCACCACTATAGCCGGTTTGTTCTCCACGAGCTTTTGCTTGTTAAGAATGTGTGCCGGAGAGACGCGGGGGTACGCAGTATGTGGACGAGGTAGTGCCTCGTTCAATGGCAAATGCACCAGTAGTTCAAAATATTTTCGGGTCAATGGGCGACAGGCCGCAAGAATTTGGTGATTTACCAAGCCCCCCTGTCAAAGGCATAATAGCGGGTCGATAAGACCCATTCCCCTGGCGGTTCGTCACGTGCAGTGCCAGGGTTCACACCAGACAAGGAGCAGGACATGGCATCAGTCAATAAAGTCATCATCGTCGGCAATCTCGGCCGCGATCCGGAAATTCGTTACATGCCAAGCGGCGACGCCATCGCGAACATCGCGGTCGCCACCTCGTATAAATCGAAAGACCGCAACACCGGCGAGCAAAAAGAGCTGACCGAGTGGCACCGCATCTCCTTCTTCGGCCGCCTGGCTGAAATCGTCGGCCAGTACCTGAAAAAAGGTTCCTCGGTCTACGTCGAGGGACGTTTGCAGACCCGCAAGTACACGGACAAGGACGGCGTCGAGAAGTACGCAACCGATATCATCGCTGAAAACATGCAGATGTTGGGCGGACGCCAGGGCATGGGCGGCGACGGCGGCATGGACGACGCCAACAGCGGCGGCAGCTACGACAGCGCCCCGAGCCGTCCGGCCCCACGCCCGGCGCCACCGACGCCGGCAGCGCGTCCGGCACCGAAGCCGGCGCCGAATTTCTCGGACATGGATGACGACATTCCGTTCTGATTCGTCAATCTCCAGCTTTACCCATTCAAAACCCGCTCTTCGCAAGAAGCGCGGGTTTTTTAATCGGCGCTTCGGGTCGCCAGTGTCCTGATCACGGCTTCGCGCTCGGTACGTGTCGGTGCCAGCCGCGCCCGCGCGCCCGCCAGTGTCGCTGGCGATGCGGTCGCCGGCGTTCCCGCGTCGAACGGTGGCGCGGGCGCGTATTCGAGCATCAGCTGGATCTCTTGCGCGGCATCGACGCTGACCAGCTCAGCCACGACCGTCAAGGCGAAATCGATCCCTGCGGTCACGCCACCTGCCGTGATCAACTGGCCGTCGCGCACCACGCGCTCGCTCACCGGCGTCGCGCCGAATTGTTCGAGCAGGTCGAGCGACATCCAATGCGTGGTCGCGCGGCGTCCGCGCAGCAGGCCGGCGGCACCGAGCACCAGCGCCCCGGTGCACACCGCGGTGACGAAGCGGGCGCTGCGCGCCATGCAGCGAATGAAATCGTGCACCTCCACATCGGTCAGCAAAGCGTTCGTGCCGCTGCCGCCGGGAACGCAGATGACATCGAGTGCCGGGCAGTCGGCCAGCGTCATCGTTGGCTGCAGAACGAGGCCGGTTGCCGACCGGATGGGCGCGACGTCTTTCCACAGCAAATGGACTTCAGCGCCGGGGAGCGATGCGAATACTTCGAACGGCCCCGTCAGATCCAGTTGCTGCACACCGGGGAATACCAAGATGCCGATTAACAATCCGTTCTCCTTTGATGGCGATGCGTGAATAAGTCTACCTACCAATAGTTTATATGCAATAAACACGATTGGTTGACGTGCCCGGCATTGACTTTTTTCGCGGGCGGGCTCGCACTTGTCAACAGACTAATGCGTTGCCATCCTTGCAAAAAAACCGGTAAGGTTGTCGGGTTTGTGCTCTGAATTTTGCAGGTCCATACCCAAATCATGCTGACACTGCTCGTCCTGCTGCCCTTTATTGGCGCCCTGATCGCCGCCTGCCTGCCGTCCGCCTCGCGCAATCGCCCGGCCGCGGTGGCGGGCGCCGTCACGCTGGCCGCATTGGCTCTGGCGATTGGCGCCTTCAGCCGGGTCAGCGGCGGCGAGATCGTGCGCGCGCGCTACGCATGGCTGCCCGACATGGGCCTGGACATCGCGCTGCGCATGGATGGCCTGGCCTGGGTCTTCACCGTGATGGTGCTGGGCATTGGCCTGCTGGTGCTGCTGTATGCGCGCTACTACATGTCGCAGCGCGACCCGGTGGCGCGCTTCTTTGCCTACATGCTCGCTTTCATGGGCTCAATGCTGGGCGTGGTCCTGTCCGGCAATTTGATCCAACTGGTGATTTTCTGGGAGCTGACCAGCGTCACGTCGTTCCTTTTGATCGGCTACTGGCAACACCGCAACGATGCCCGCCGCGGCGCCCGCATGGCGTTCACGGTGACCACCATCGGCGGGCTGTGCCTGCTGGCCGGCGTGCTGATGCTTGGCCACATCGTCGGCAGCTACGATCTCGACGCGGTGCTGGCCGCCGGAGACGAGGTGCGCGCCCACGCCTGGTATGTGCCGGTGCTGGTACTCATCGCACTCGGCGCCCTGACCAAGAGCGCGCAGTTCCCTTTTCACTTCTGGTTGCCGCACGCGATGGCCGCGCCCACGCCGGTCTCGGCCTTTCTGCACTCGGCGACCATGGTCAAGGCCGGGGTATTCCTGCTGATCCGCCTGTGGCCGGTTCTCTCGGGCACCCCGGAGTGGACCTGGATCTTGCTCAGTGCCGGCGTCTGTACCTTGCTGATCGGTTCCTTCTTTGCCATCTTCCAGCACGACATGAAGGGCTTGTTGGCGTATTCCACTATCAGCCACCTGGGCCTGATCGTGGTGCTGCTCTCGATCGGCTCGCCGCTGTCAGTGGTGGCGGCGATTTTTCATACGATCAATCATGCGATTTTCAAGGCGTCGCTGTTCATGGCGGTCGGCATCATCGACCACGAAACCGGCACGCGCGACATGCGCCTGTTACGCGGCCTGCGCCATACGATGCCCTACACGGCTGCGCTGGCCATTGTCGCCAGTGCCGCGATGGCCGGGGTGCCGCTGTTGAATGGCTTCCTGTCAAAAGAGATGTTCTTTGCCGAGACGATGCTGGTGGGCGGCTCCGAACACTGGTCGATGTCGTATGCGGCACTGGCCATGGGCGTGTTCAGCGTCGCCTATTCGCTGCGCTTCATCAGTGTGTTCTTCGGCGCGCCGGCCACCGATTTGCCAAAGCCGCCGCACGAGCCGCCGCGCTGGATGCGCTTTCCGGTGGAATGTCTGGTCGTGCTGTGCGTGCTGGTCGGTGTGATGCCCGAGCGCAGCGTCGGTACGGTCCTGGGTGTGGCGGCGCAGTCGGTGCTGGGCACCGCGCTGCCCGACTACAACCTGGGCATCTGGCACGGCTGGAACCTGCCGCTGTTGATGAGCGTGGTGGCGCTGGCCGGCGGCACCTTGCTGTATGTGTTGCTGCGGCGTTATTTTGCGCTGGCCGAACGCGACCGGGTGCCCGTCCTGCACCGCCTGAACGGCGCCCAGGCCTACGAGAATTGCCTGGTGGCGCTGACCCACGCGGCCGCGTGGCTGCTGCGCTGGAGCGGCACCCAGCGCCTCCAGCTGCAACTGCTGATGCTGATGGTTGCCATGGTGGCGGTGCCGCTGCTGGTGGTCGCGCCGTTGCCGGCCATGCCCGCCCTGCGCTTCATCGACCTCGATCCGCTGTTTGCGCTGCTGTGGCTGATCGGCGCCGCGTGCGCGCTGGGCGCCGCCTGGCAAGCCAAATACCACCGGCTGGTGGCGCTGCTGCTGGCCGGCGGCGTCGGCGTGGTCGTCAGCCTGACGTTCCTGTGGATGTCGGCGCCGGACCTGGCGCTGACCCAGCTGATGGTGGAAACCGTCACCACGGTGCTCATCCTGCTGGGCCTGCGCTGGCTGCCACTGCGCAAGCCCCCGACGGGGTTGGCGCCGCGCCTGCCTTTGCTGAGCTGGCTGCGGCGCGGACGCGACGGTACGGTGGCCGTGGCCGGCGGCCTGGGACTGGCCGCCGCCACGTATGCGCTTCTGGCCACCAAGGCGCCACCCACCATCAGCGACTTCTATATCCAGCACGCGCTGCCCGACGGCGGCGGCGCCAACGTCGTCAATGTGCTGCTGGTCGATTTCCGCGGCTTCGACACGCTGGGCGAAATCACCGTCCTGTCCATCGTCGCGCTGACGGTGTACGCCTTGCTGCGGCGTTTCCGCCCGGCGCGCGAAAGTGTCGCCATCCCCGTGCAACAGGCGAATGATGTCGATCCGGCCGCCACCCAGACGCCGTTGCAGCAGGTGACCACCGGCTACCTGATGCTGCCCAGCGTCTACCTGCGCTTCCTGCTGCCCTTCATGGCCATCATCGCCGTGTATTTCTTCATGCGCGGCCACAACCTGCCGGGTGGCGGCTTTGTCGCCGGGCTGATTTTCGCCACCGCCGTCATCGTGCAGTACATGGTCGGCGGCACCGACTGGGTCGAAGCCCATCTGGGCCTGCGCCCGCACCGCTGGATTGCCGTCGGCCTGATTACCGCCTGCGCCACGGGTCTCGGCGCCTGGCTGTTCGGCTACCCCTTCCTCACCAGCCACACGGCGCACTTGCACCTGCCGCTGCTGGGAGACATCCACGTACCGAGCGCCTTCGTGTTCGACCTGGGCGTGTTCGTGGTGGTGGTCGGCACCACCATGCTCATTCTCGTGGCACTGGCCCACCAGTCGCTGCGCAGCCACCGCGCGCCACCCGGCGCCAGCCGCAGCGCTTTGCCACCAACCAAGGAGATTGCCTGATGGAGCTGGTCGCCTCGCTCGCCATCGGCATCGTGTTCGGCGCCGGCATCTGGCTGCTGCTGCGCCCGCGCAGTTTTCAGGTGCTGACCGGCCTGATGCTGATGTCGTATGCCGTCAACCTGTTCATTTTTATCATGGGCCGCGTCTGGCTCGACCAGCCGCCGTTCACCCCGGCTGGCAGTGTGCCCGACGCGCGCGTGCTGGCCGACCCGCTGCCGCAGGCGCTGGTGCTCACTGCAATCGTGATCGGCTTTGCCACCACAGCCTTGTACCTGGTGGTGATGATCGGCACGCGCGGCATGACCGGCTCCGACCATGTCGACGGCGAGGAGCCTGAACCATGACGCCGCAATACCTGGCGCAACACCTCATCATCCTGCCGATCCTGCTGCCGCTGCTGTGCGGCGCCATCCTGGTGCCGCTGACGCAAGGTGGCCACCGTATCAAATTCGCGCTCAGCTGTGCCTCGGTCTTGGCCCAGCTGGCCACGGCCTGCGCCCTGATGGTCTGCGCCGACAGCGGCGCCTGGAAAGAGGGCATCGGCGTCTATCTCGCCGCCAACTGGGCCGCGCCGTTCGGCATCGCGCTGGTGGCCGACCGCTTGTCGGCACTGATGTTGCTGCTGACCGGCGTGTTGGCGCTCGCTTCCCTGTGCTTCTCTCTGGGCCGCTGGGGCCGCACCGGCGTGCATTTTCATGCGCTGTTCCAGTTCCTGCTGATGGGCATCAACGGCGCCTTGCTGACCCACGACCTGTTCAATCTGTTCGTGTTTTTCGAAGTGATGCTGGCCGCCTCCTACGGCCTGGTGCTGCATGGCTACAATGCCGAGCGCCTGCGCGCCAGCATGCAGTACATCGCCGTGAACCTGGCCGCCGCCCTGATGTTCCTGATCGGCACCTCGCTGATCTACGCCACCACCGGCACCCTGAACATGGCCGACCTGGCCGTGCGCATCGCGGCCATGGCACCGGCCGACATCGGCCTGCTGAAGGTCGGTTTTGGCGTACTGGCACTGGCCTTCCTGGTGAAAAGCGCGATGTGGCCGCTCGGCTTCTGGTTGCCGACCACGTACGCCGCCGCGTCGCCCCCGGTGGCGGTGATGCTGGTGCTGATGACCAAGGTCGGCGCGTATGTCGTCCTGCGCCTGTGGCTGCTGCTGTTCGGAGACGAAGCGGGCGCTGCCGCCCGGTTTGGCTATGACGCCCTGGTCTGGGGTGGCATGGCCACCATCGTGTTCGGCGCGGCCGGCATGCTGTCCACCGACAAGGCCGGACGCATGGCCGGTTACAGCGCGATCGTCTCGTCCGGCACGCTGCTGGCGCTGATCGGCTACGGCCAGCCGGCCCTGGTGACGGCCGGGCTGTACTACCTGGTCGGCTCGACGCTGGCGGTGGCGGCCTTCCTGCTGCTGATCGAACTGATCGACCGCATCCGCACGCCCGGCTCGGCGATGCTGGCGCTGACAATGGAAGCCTGGGCCGTGGAAGATGCACCCGACGAGCCGCGCGGCAAGGGTGTGCCGGCGGCGATGGCCTTCCTGTCGCTGGCATTTCTCGCCTGCACCCTGATGATCGCCGGCCTGCCGCCGCTGTCCGGCTTTGTCGCCAAGTTCAGCATGTTCCACGCGCTGCTCAATCCAGCGCCAGGCAGCGCCCCGATCGGCGCCACCGGCTGGACGCTGATGGCGCTGGTGATCGTCTCCGGCCTGATTGCCATCATTTCCATGCTGCGCTTTGGGGTGCGCACCTTCTGGGCCGCCGAGATCCTCACTCCGCCGCACCTGCGCCTGTCCGAAGCGACGCCGGTGGCGGGACTGCTGCTGCTCTCGCTGGCGATGACAGTGCAGGCGCGTCCGCTGTTCGACTATCTTGGCCGCGCCAGCGCCGACCTCCACGAACCGGGCAAGTACGTGCGCCGGGTACTGACCGAACCGGTGGTGCCATGAAGCGCTGGCTGCCGCATCCGGTCGTCTCTCTGGCGCTGTGCGCGCTGTGGCTGCTGCTGAACCAGGCCTTCGATGCCGGCAACATCCTGCTCGGTGCGGCGCTCGGCATTGCGCTGCCGCTGCTGCTGCGGCGCCTGCAGCCGCTCGGCTACCCGCGCCTGCATGCGCCGCTCACGGCGCTGCGCCTGGTGGGCATGGCGTCGGTCGAGATTCTGCGTTCGTGCGCCGGCGTGTGCCGCATCATCCTGTTCGGCGATCACGCGGCCGTGCATTCCGCCTTCATCCGGGTGCCCCTGACCATCCGCGACCCGCACGGCCTGGCTGTGCTGTCCTGCATGATCAACATGACGCCAGGCACCGTCTGGGTCGAAATCCTGCCCGAGCGCCACGAACTGGCACTGCACGTGTTCGACCTGCACGACGAACAATGGTGGGTAGACACCATCACGACGCGCTACGAGCGCCCCCTGATCGACATCTTTGAACCGGAGAATGCCCGTGGCGACCTTGCTTGAACTCTCGATAGGCTACGCGCTGGTGTGCGTGCTGGTGGCGATGGTGCTGTGCGCGCTGCGCCTGCTCATCGGCCCCTCGGCCCATGACCGCGTGCTCGCGCTCGACACGCTGTGGATGGCCGGCATGCTGCTGGCGCTGGTGCTCGGCATCCGCTTCGGCACCCAGGTGTATTTCGAGGTGGCGGTGCTGATCGCGCTGGTCAGTTTCGTCTCCACCATCGCCATGGCGAAATTTTTGATGCGCGGGGAGATCATCGAATGAACGGCATTGCTGCATTGCCGGCCTGGGCCGCACTGATCGTGGCAACGCTGCTGTTCCTCGGCGCGTCCATCATCCTGATCGGCGCGCTGGGCCTGCTGCGCCTGCGCACCTTTTATCAGCGCATGCACGGCCCGGCCATCATCGTCACGGTGGGGGCCGGCTGCATCCTGCTCGCCTCGATGGTGTATTTCACGGTGGCGCAATCGCGCCTGGTGGTGCACGAAGTGATCATTGCCGCATTCATCCTGATGAGCGCGCCGGTGGTCTCGATGCTGATCATGCGCGCCGCCGTGTACCGCGACCTGCGCGCCAAAAAGGCGGACAGCGGCGCGACCGCGGGCGGGGTTTACCAGATCGCCGGGGAGGAAGCGCCGGGCAAGGAATAACGTTGCCGGAATAGCAAAGGCGAGGCATACTGGAATCTACTAACAGTCAATATATTGTTGGTCCCAAAGCTCTATCCCAACAGAGGAAGGTGCGCATGCCAGTCGACTATGCTTACGCTACACCGGTGGCGCTCCCCGCGCAGTCTGCCGTCACCCGGGCCTATCCCTCGGTGCAGCTTGCCGATGCCTACGCGATCCGCCTGCCGCCGGGCGCGTCGCAGGATCCGGAAGTGCTGGCCCGCTTCATGTTTGCCAACCAGCCCGCCTGGGTCGGTATGCTCATGCGCATCCGGGACGCCATCGTCGCCCGGCTCGGCCTCAAAACAGGCAAACAACTCGCCACGCTCGAGCCGGGGGCACGGACGCAGCGGGTGGGCATCTTCAGAATCTACAGCAAGAACGAGACGGAGATCGTCGTCGGCGAGGACGACAAGCACCTCGATTTCCGCGTGTCGCTGCTGTGCGTTGACGCCCAGTTGACCGTCTCTACCGTGGTGCACTGTCACAACCGGCTGGGACGCACGTATTTGCTGCTCATCGCACCCTTCCACCGGCTGGTTGTGCAAGCCAGTTTGCGGCGCGCGGCACGGATCGGCTGGCCGTCCCGGATTGTTCACAAATAAGTTTGACGGGGCGCAACTCGGCCTCCATTTCCCCAAAGCACTGTCCCAATTCGCCTGACACTACTGGCTGACGGCACTCGCGCCGTCTGCATCCAGGAGGACGGCGATGAGCGAAGCATTGATTTTGCTGGGCGACGCCACCGACCACGGCGGCACGGTCACCAGCGCCGCACCGGTGGCCACTGCCGGCGGCAAGCCGATTGCGCGACTGGGTGACATGGTGGCCTGCCCGCGCTGCCGCGGCAATTTTCCCATCGTCCAGGGCAACCCGGCAATGACCTTCGATGGCGCCGCCGCGGCCTACCACGGCTGCGCGGTCGCTTGCGGCGCCAAACTGATCGCCAGCCAGTCAGAGATGACGACGGAACCGGCCGGTGGCGCTGGCGACACCACGCCGCGGCGCTATTTTTCGTTTGACGAGGGCATCGCGGCAGCCGTCGTCAGCGGCCCGTATCGCGGTCGCTTCCAGCTGCTCGACGAGCAGACCGACCAGCCCATCAGCGGCCGCCGCGTGCGCGTGCGCACCAGTGGCGGCGCCAGCATCGAGGCGGTGACCGACTCACAGGGCTACACGCCGTGGGTCGAGCGCGAGGTCGCGGAATCGCTCGCCTTCGAGCTGATCGACGATCGCGCGCCGTGAGCGGGCCGCCACTTGCCAACGGCAACATGGCGCCCGACGGCGCCACCACCCCGGTGCGGCTGGGGCAAGTGCCACTGGCGCCCGCCGACAAAAAGGTGCTGTGCTCGGCGATGTGCCAATGTGACAAAATGCCCGATGTCGGCAAGGATGGAAAGCAGTTGAAGCAGGGCTGCGTGGCGGGACGCTTGCAAGCGCTGGACCAGCTGCTGGCGCACCGCAGCCCGTATAAGCAGGAGATCAATTACGACATGACGAAATCGCCGCCGGCGCCGGCCATGGACAGCGCCATTGCGACCAAAGGACACCCGTATTTGCCGGGCTGGCTGCGCAAGTACTGGGGGACCGAGCCGGAACATGCGCCCACGTTCAAGGCAGGGCAGGGTCTGATTCGCCGGCCGGACGTGGTGATCGTGAACGATCCGGCCAAGCCGCCGACGCAGGACAATATCAAGCAGATTGTCGAGATGAAATTTCCGCCGGATACGATCTCAAAAGCGCAGGAAGACGCTTATCGAAAAATTGCAGGCCATCCAGGCAAATTCAAGAAATTGGAACCTGGTGAGTGCGATTGCGACGCGCCAGAACCGGATGGAATAAAAATCCCCGTTGAAAAACTTGGCTGGGCAGCTGCGGCTGCGGCCTGGGTTGCTTTTGCTTTAACGCGTGGCCGTACGCCTCGGCCGCCCATCCCCGCTTTCTGAAGGACACGTTATGGACAAGCTTGCCCTTGATGCTTTCATGATCAATTGGATGAACACCCACGAAAACAATGTTCTGCCAGGTGCAATGCTGATGAAGCATGGCCCGCAAGACTACATCGGCGCCGCACTTGCCGTGCGCGGCACCTTGTACTTTCGTGGTTCCCATACTGCTGGCGTGAGGGAGGCAATCTGCCGATGCTTTGATGATTATGAGTCTATTGCGAAGGAGCACTTAACCTGGCTGTGGCGCGAAGAACCGCCCGAGGGCCCCGACAAATTCGCTTACCCAAAAGCCAGACCATTGCGTGACATGATGAAGCGCCTGGACGTCGATGACCATGTTGGGTTTGCTTACATCGGCGGCAAGAAACCGCACGAAAGCAGTCCATGGATATTTTGGGTATCAGGACTGCGTGGATGGGAAGCAAAAATGAGCCGGTACGGGCTTGGCTCGCTGGAGTTCTCGTTACCGCGCAGTTTCGTCAAGGCTCACCCTGTCCTCTTTCAGCAATTGTTTGTCGACTTTGCGCGGCGCCTGAAAGCGGAACATGGACACGGCGGCTTCGCCTTCAATCTCTCGGCAGTACGTGGCGAAGAAAACGAATCGACAGAAGCGTTCATGGCATCCAAAATGGCAGGCTTGGACGCGGGTAGCGCAATCATGGTCGGGCGCCATGGGAAAACCGGCATCGCCGATCACATCAAAACAATCGGCTGGCTCACTGCCATCAACACTGATATGGTCGAGGCAGTTGGCGGCATGCCAACGCTACGTTCTGAACTGCCGCAGGACTGGTTTGCCAAATATGACTACGGCAACGGCATCGTGATCCAGGCCGGCCCTGAACCGGAAATTGCTCCGGTCGAGCTCGACGCAAAGCCGGCTATCTATGTGCTGCCGAACATGCTCTTGCGGAAGATCCGGGTGTCGGAAATCGACAGCCTGCATTACTACCCCAAAGATGGTGAACCACGCTTGGCCGGCGCCGCCGCCGAACGCTGGCTCACCCGTTTCGATGTGCCGGACAGTGAACTTCTGGCCTATAAAGCGAAGTTGCTCAATGAGCCCAAACTGACCAGGGAAGCGATTTTGCCTGACGTTTTATAAATGAGTTCGCGCGGGGGGGGGGGCGATGGATAAAGCTGAGCGTGATGGATTCATGATCAACTGGACGAAGACCCATGAAAACCACGTTCTCCCGGGGGCGATGTTCATGAAGTATGGACCCGAAGACTACATCGGCGCCACCCTGGCGGTGCGGGCCACGCTGTATTTTCGCGGCTCTCACACGAATACGGTGCGGGACGCAATCTGCAAGTGCTTCGATCAGTAAGAAGCCATTGCCAGACAGCACCTGACTTGGCTGGGGCGGGAAGAACCACCGGAAGGACCGGATAAATTTGCCTATCCCAAGGCGAAGTCCATGCGGGAAATGCTCAAGCGGATGGATGAGAATGACTGTGTCGGCTTTGCTTACATCGGCGGCGAAAAGCCGCATGATGCGAGCCCCTGGTTGTTCTGGGTCTCAGGGCTGCGCGAATGGGAGGCCAAGCAGGGTGATAATGGACTCGACTCGCTGCAATTCTCCGTCCCGCGTCAGTTCGTGGAAACTCACCCCACCGAACTTCAAACACTGTTTATTGCATGCGCGCGTTTGTTGAAGGCAGAGCATGGCCATGCCGGTTTCGCCTTTAATTTGTCGATTGTCCGCAAACCTGAAAACGAATCCACCGAAGCGGTCATGGTATCGAAAATGGCCGGCCTTGATGCTGGTAGTGCAGTGCTGGTAGCAGCCCGCCACACGACAGGCATTCCCAGTCACATCAAGACAGTGGGTTGGCTCACCGCAATTAATACACGCATGATCGAAACGGTCGGTGGCATACCCAAGCTGCGTTCCGAGTTGCCCCAGGATTGGTTCGCCAGATACGACTATGGCAACGGTATCGTGATTCAGGCCGGCCCCGAACCGGAGATCGCACCAGTCGAACTCGACGCAAAGCCGTCCATCTATGTGCTGCCGAATATGGTGCTGCGAACGCTTCGCATCGCGCACATTGGTAGCCTGCACCAGGGTTCCATGGATGGTGAGCCACGTCTGGCCGGCGCCGCCGCCGAACACTGGCTCACCCGTTTCGACGTGCCGGACAGTGAACTCCTGGCCTATAAAGCCAAGCTCCTGAACGAACCCAAACTCACGCCGGAAACCACCTTGCCGGGTGCGCTGTAACCGGCGCGGATGACAAAAAGCCCCTGCACATCGCTGTGCAGGGGCTTTTTCAAACAGGCGCAGCGGCTTACTTGCGAACCAGCTTGCGCACCTTGTTGAAGTCCGCCACATACAGCGTTTTTGCTTTGTCGAACACCACGCTGGTCGGGCCATGGAACAGGGCGCCCGCGCCGGTGTCGGCCGTGTCGCCGCCACTGCCGCCGCCGGCGATGGTGCTGACCTTGCCGGACGGGGCGATTTTGCGGATGAAATTGCCTTGCGTTTCCGCCACGTACAGGAAGCCGTCGGCGTCGATCGACAGGTTGACCGGCAAATTGAAGGTCGCAGCCGTTCCGGCGCCATTCGCACTGCCGGCGGCGCCGCTGCCGGCGAACGTCGTGACCACACCGGCCGGGGTGACTTTGCGGATCTTGTTATTGATGGCATCGGCCACGTACAGGTTGTTCGCCGCATCGATCGCCAGGCCAGACGGACCGTTGAAGCTGGCCAGCGCGCCGGTGCCGTCGCGGTTGCCCGTCACATCGGTCGTGCCGGCGAAGGTGCTGACGTCCCCCTGCTGCGTGATCCTGCGAATGACGTGGGCTTTTGCGTCAACAACAAACAGGTTGCCGGCACTGTCGATGACGATGCCACCGGGCTGCTTGAAACTGGCGAACAGGCCGTTGCCGTCGCGGCTGTCAAAGGTGCCGCTGCCGGCCACGGTGCTGATCACGCCGGCAGGCGTAATCTTGCGCACATTGCGCGCGCCCGAGTCGGACACGTACAGGTTGCCTGCCGTGTCGAACACCAGCGACGTTGGCGCGGCGAAGTTGGCGGCAGCGCCGGCACCGGTGGTGCCGCCGGCAAAGGTGGTGACAACGCCATCGACGGTCATTTTTCGGATCTGGCTGTTGCCACCGTCGCCCACGTAGAGATTGCCGCTGGCGTCGAGTGCCAGACCGAAAATGCCATTGAAGCGCACGGCGCTGCCGCTGCCGTTCGCCGCACCTGCCGTGTCGCTACCGGCCAGCGTGCTCACGCCAACCACCGCATCGGCGCAGATGACCGGCACCGACACATCGGTGCTGGCCATCACGGCCGGGAAGGTGCCGCTGATGCTGCACGCCTGGAAGCCCTGCGGCTGCGACGTGATGGCCACCGAATAGCTGGCGCCGGTGGCCACTTTATTCGCAAACACGAAGGAGGTACCGGCTTTCGGGACGGTGACCGTGTCGTTGCCATTGGCGACGACCAGCCCGCTGGCTTCGAGGTTGACCACAGGCCCGGCTACCAGGAACGACGCGGAGCCCGGCGGCGTGGTGCCGCTGCCGCCGCCGCTCGAACTGCCGCCTCCGCCGCCGCCGCATGCGGCCAATAGAAGGCAAATCAGGGCTGGCGCTGTATTTTTCATGATGGGTCTCGCGTGATCGTTAAGTGCGGCTGATAGTGCAGCCTGGAAATATTGTTGGTTTTTTAAAATTGTACTCGCGAGGAAATTTCTTGCTTGAGGAACATTTCAATTGTGTAATGGTGAAATCGGCTTCCTCACTGGGCCAGGGCCTGCGCGTGCACGAGAGTGCGCGACAACTCTGCTGCACCCAGAGACAAATCATTACAAAAACCGTTGCGACTTTGCTACAAAGTCGCAAGCTCAGCATCGTTCCTGCGCCCATGGTTGAACCGCGAGCTTGGCCTCCTTACCTGCGGAAACCCGGTATCATCGACGCCACCCCCTTATTCGAGTCCGCCATGCTGCAAACGCCCACCGGTTTTACGCCCCTGATCCGTTCCGAAGTGCACGCCGATCCGCTGACGTTCATCTTTCACGACAAACGTATATTGGTGCGTGAACATGACCAGGCGCTGCCGGACGCAGCTGCGTTGGCGCTGCTCGACATCGCGCCGCACGGCCTGCGTCCGGTCGGCCTGTGGGGCACGCGCTACGCCCAGACCAGCTGGACCGAAACCGACGCGGCGCCGCCCGGTTACGAATGGCGCGGCCTGCGCTCGCTGTTCGGCGCGCTGCCCGACGATTTGCTCGGTGTGGCCGGTCGCGCCGCGCAAATTGCCGAATGGGCGCGCACGCACCGCTTCTGCGGCAATTGTGGCAAGCGCATGGTGCAGGCCGAGGGCGAGCGCTGCATGACCTGTCCGCACTGTGGCCACCTGGCCTATCCGCGTATCTCGCCGGCCATGATGGTGCTCATCCGCAAGGGTGATGCGGTATTGCTGGCGATGCATGCGATCTCGCCGGCCAAGCGCTACACGCCGCTGGCCGGTTTCCTGGAGGCGGGCGAGTCGATCGAAGAAGCCGTGCACCGGGAAGTGATGGAAGAAGTCGGCCTGCGCGTGCACAACCTGCAATATTTCTCCAGCCAGTCGTGGCCCTTCCCCCATTCGCTGATGATCGCCTTCACCGCCGACTACCTCGATGGCGAGATCCGCGTCGATGCCAACGAAATCGCCGACGCCCGCTGGTTCGGCCCGGACGACGTGTGGCCCGAGAAAGTGGCGCACGTGTCGGTCTCGGCCATGCTGGTCGATGCGCACCGCCCGCCCGGGCGTTGAACAGGGGTTCAACGGCTGGCCGCGCGCATTTTCTATATACTTGCGGCAATCAAAATACGTGAAGGCTCTACCATGTCCCACCAAGATGACTTCTCCGAAAATGACTGGCGCCGCCTGCTGGCGTCGCTGGGGGAAGATCCCGACCGTCCCGGTCTGCAAGAAACCCCGGCGCGCGTCGCCAGGGCATGGGAACACTGGACCTCGGGTTATGGCCAGGATCCGGTCGAAGTTCTGAAGGCGTTTGAAGACGGCGCCGAGGAATACAACGAGCTGATCGTGGTGCGCGGCATCCCCGTCTACAGTCACTGCGAACACCACCTGGCGCCGTTTTTCGGCAAGGCGACGATCGGCTATCTGCCCAAGGGCAAGATCGTCGGCCTCTCGAAACTGACGCGCCTGGTCGACATTTTCTCGAAGCGTCTGCAAGTGCAGGAACGCATGACGATTCAAATCGCGAATGCGCTGATGGAAGTGCTGGAACCGAAAGCGGTGGGCGTGGTCGTGCGTTGCCGCCATATGTGCATGGAAAGCCGCGGCATCCGCACCACCGGCGAAGAAACGATCACCTCGGCCATGCTGGGCGGTCTGCGCAGCAATCTGGCGCTGCGCACCGAGTTTTTGGCGCTGGCGCGTGATTAAAATGTAGGGAGTGAGGGAACCAGTTCCTGAACGCGGCCTCAAATACATTTTGAGGCGAACATCATGGACCGGCCAGAATTCCCGAGCGATCTTTCGCGCGATCAGTTCGAGCAAGTGCGCGGCATGCTGGAAGCCGCGCGCCGCAAGACGCGCCCGCGCAAGCACGATTTATACGACGTCTACTGCGCGGTGCTGTACCTGCTTGAAACCCAGGGCGCGTGGCGCAGCATGCCGCCCACGTTTCCGCCCTGGCGCACGGTACATGAATACTTTACCCAGTGGACCATGTTGCGCGAGGCTGATGTGACGCTGCTCGAGCGCACCTTGCTGACGGTGGGGCGGGACCGGGCGGCGGCGCATCTGCGCAGTTTGATGGCGCCGCGGTAAGGGTGAACCAGCACCCTTAACCCGTCACCCCGGCGAAGGCCGGGGCCCATGCAGAATCAAGAGCACGGTGCTCTCAGTTCAGCATGGATACCGGCTTTTGCCGGTATGACGGTCTCACGTTGAGTGGCTAGAAGAAACGGCCTGTAGTACGTTTACTTCGCCGCCGCCGGCGCCGCTGCCTTCAAAAACACCAGCTTTTTCTCATCATCAAACTTGAAATTCCCTACCGGCAGCCCGGACACCCCCGCCCCCGGCTCGCCCAGATTCGTGCACGATTGAATATTTACCTGCCACATCTGCTCCCCCGCGCGCAGGGTGTACACATCGTCGCCACTATCGAACACCTCGATATCGAACTCCGACTGGCGCACCTTGCCCAGGTCAATCTTGCGCTGGCACTCCGGCATGCGCGCGGAGATGATGCCCACCGATAGCACATCGCTCCAGAAATAATCCTGGTTGGCGCGCACGGACAAGGTCTGGTCGGCGCCGTCGATGCGATAGGTCGCCGTGGCGCTGGTGCAGCCGGCAAGGGCGCAGCAGGCAAGGAGGGTGAAGGCGGGTAGCGGGCGCATGCTTTCCTGGTGGTCGTGGTGGTCGGCACCAGTATAAGGGCAACCCCAGAAAAACTTAAAAATCCATGCCCAATGCCATGATCGCCATGGTGCGGCGCGGGATGGGTACGGAAGCGCGGATTTCGGGGCCGCGGCGCGCCACCTTGAACTGCACGTACAAGGGGCCGTGCACGTCGGCGCGCGTATCGGCAATGTCGAAACGCAGGCCGGATACCAGGTCGGTGACCAGGTTGCGCGGCTTGTCGCCGGCGGCATCGCGAAATGCCGGCGCGACCGCGACCAGCTCGCTACCCGCCACGCGGCCTTCGGCGCCGGCAAAGGCCACGCACTTCAGGTAACGCGACATGCACCAGTTGTCCTTTGTGAGGCGGGCATCGGCCGTCACGCGCCACACGGTATCGACCGGAAGTCGCGCATCGTTGACCAAGTCGACGCTCAGGCGCGGCTCTTTTTGCTGCGCCTGGGCATGCAGCGCGGCGCAAGCCAGTGCGCCGCACAGGGCGGCACTGGCAAATCGGCGATGGCTGCTGGACTTGGTCATGAGCGGGTAACAGGCAATTGTTCGTAATTAATCGAGAAAGCGCATCAGTTCGATTTCATTGTGGCCCCAACCGTATAGCCATGCAAGCGAAACGGGTATCGTGTGCGTATTTACCACAGGAAAGTATTTCCGACAAGTATTTTGTGCAAAAAACAAGGATGTTGCGAAGTTGTAAGTGCGTCAGCGCACAGATTGTTGGTTACCCCATCTTTAGTATTTGGCAAATACGCGTCGTGGACGACGTCGAACGTTGTCAATTCAGTCAACGTTATTCAACACCGAGGCCAATTGGCTTCCCCTCGTGCAATGAATCAGGGACTTTGCTGCCCTGCGTGCATGTGGTCGCGTCGTACCAACCCTTTCAATTTTTGGAGTAAATACCACCATGCCTTCTAAAAAAGTGCCGTCCTCCTCTATCGCAGGTGCAGGTTCCGTCCTGAGTACCTTCGCCGGTCCTTCCGTTTCGCCACCGCCAGCCAGCCTCGGCTCGAAAGATGCCGATGCCACCGGCCTGCTGGAAAAAGTCGTTTCCGGCAAGGATCTGGCAGCGCAGACACCATCGAATCCCATCAAATCGGCGGAATATGGCGATGCCGCGCGCACGCCGACCGCCGGCCAGCCGCACGCACCGTCTTCGCCTCTGGCAGGCGCCAGCACCGACAGCGAAAGCGCGCAGTCAGATAAAACTGGCGCCGGCGTGCCGCCCAACGGCCGCAATAACAACAATGTGCCGCTCGATGGCGCACGGGTCGACAGCACCGGCCAGATGCTGACCACCAACCAGGGCGTAAAAATCGCCGACAACCAGAATTCCCTGAAAATCGGCCTGCGCGGACCGACCGCGCTGGAAGATTTTATTCTGCGCGAAAAAATCACCCACTTCGACCATGAGCGCATCCCGGAGCGTGTGGTGCACGCACGCGGCTCTGCTGCGCACGGCTACTTCGAAGCGTATGACGATTTATCGGAGATCACCAAAGCGGCGCCGTTCGCGAATAAGGGCAAGCAAACCCCGGTGTTCGTGCGTTTCTCGACCGTGGCCGGTGAACGCGGCTCGGCCGATACGGCGCGCGACGTGCGCGGCTTTGCCGTCAAGTTCTATACCGACGAAGGCAACTGGGACCTGGTCGGCAATAACATGCCGGTTTTCTTCATTCAGGACGCCATGAAGTTCCCCGACCTGATCCACGCGGTCAAGCCGGAGCCACACAATGCCATCCCGCAAGCTGCCAGTGCACACGACACGTTCTGGGACTTCGTCTCGCTGATGCCGGAATCGGCGCACATGCTGATGTGGGCGATGTCGGACCGCGCACTGCCGCGCAGCCTGCGTACCATGCAGGGTTTTGGTGTCCACACCTTCCGCCTGATTAATGCGCAAGGCGAATCGGTGTTCGTCAAATTCCACTGGAATCCGGTCGCGGGTACGCACTCGCTGGTATGGGACGAGTCGGCCAAGATCATGGGCGCCGATCCCGATTTTCATCGCCGCGACCTGTGGGAAGCGATCGAAGCGGGTGCTTATCCCGAGTGGGAACTGGGCCTGCAGATTTTCACCGAGGAGCAGGCCGACAGCTTCGACTTCGACGTGCTCGACTCGACCAAGCTGATCCCGGAAGAACTGGTGCCGCTGCGCGTGGTCGGCAAGATGGTGCTCGATCGCAATCCAGACAATTTCTTCGCCGAAACCGAGCAAGTGGCCTTCTGTACCGCCCACGTGGTGCCTGGCATCGACTTCTCCAACGACCCGCTGCTGCAGGGCCGAAACCACTCCTACCTGGACACGCAATTGTCCCGTCTGGGTGGCGCCAATTTCCATGAAATTCCGATCAATGCATCGGTGGCGCAAGTGCACAACAACCAGCGCGATGGCATCCACCGCCGCGCCATCCCGCGCGGTCGCGTCAGCTATGAGCCGAACTCCCTGGCCGGCGGCGCGCCTTACCAGGCGGGCAGCGCAGGCTTTTCGAGTTTCCCGGAACGTGTTGCCGAAGACAAGGTGCGCGGCAAGCCGGAGAAATTTGCCGAGCACTATGCCCAGGCAAAAATGTTCTTCGACAGCCAGACGCCGGCCGAGCAGAACCACATTGCCGGCGGCTTCCGTTTCGAGTTGACCAAGGTCACCGTGCCGGCGATTCGCCAGCGCGTGCTGGCGCTGCTGGCCAATGTCGATGCGGCGCTGGCAGCCACGGTCGCCGACGGCCTGGGCATGGAAGTGCCGGCCCCGTTGCCACTGGCCACCGATGCACCGCGTCCAACCTACGCGCCGTCGCCGGCACTGTCGCTGATGGCCCGTCCCGGCCAGACCGGCATTGCCACCCGCCGCGTCGCGATTTTTGTGGCGTCGGGTGTGGATGGTGACGCCGTCATGGCAATGTATGCCAGCCTGCTCGCTGGCGGCGCGGTACCGCGCCTGGTCGGCACCAAGATGGGCGCCGTCAAGAACGCCTTCGGCGCCGCACTGGAAGTGGAAGTGTCGGTCGAAGCCAGTCCGGCGGTGCTGTACGACGCCGTGATTGTTCCTGACGGCACCGATGGCATGATGCGCGAGCCGAAGATCATCGACTTCCTGCGCGACCAGTACGCGCACTGCAAGCCGATGCTCATCATCGGTACTGGCGCGGCATTGCTGGGCAAGGCAGGAATCGACGCCAAATTGCCGGATGGTAGCGACGACGCATCCTTGATCATGGGCGAGGCCGCCGATGCAAAGGCCGCGCTGGCGACGTTCACCAAGGCCCTCGGCCAGCACCGTTCATTCGCGCGCGAGCAAGACCCGGTTCAAGCGTAATATAAAGTTAACTATTCAAGCGGCGGCCTCGAAAGGGGCCGTTTTTCATTGCCTCTTACTTTATGGATGCCCTCATGATCACGCCCGTACGCTACAACCCCTCCTTTGAAGTGCTGGAAGAAGAAGAAGCAAAAACCGAACAAGGCTTTATCGATACGCTGCTGGGCATTTCGAACACCACGTACAAGGATAGCGGCCACGCCATCCGCAGCGTCCACGCCAAGAGTCACGCCCTGCTGCGCGGCACGCTGACGGTGCTGGACAATGTTGCGCCGGAATATGCGCAAGGCATCTTCGCCAAGGCAGGCACCTATCCGGTCCTGATGCGCCTGTCGACCACCCCGGGTGACATCCTCGACGACAAAGTGTCCACCCCGCGCGGTGTGGCCATCAAGATCATCGGCGTCGAAGGCGCACGCGTGGACGGCAGCGAAGGCGACGTCACGCAAGATTTTATTATGGTCAATGGCCCGGTGTTCGCAGCGCCGACCGGCAAGAAATTCCTCGGCAATTTGAAGCTGCTGGCAGGCACCACCGACAAAGTACCGACCCTGAAACTGGCCCTGTCGGCAGCCCTGCGCGGCGCGGAAAAAGTGCTGGAAGCGGTGGGTACCGAAAGCGCGACCCTGAAAAGCCTGGGCGGCCATCCGGAAACCAATCCGCTTGGCGAAACTTATTTCAGCCAGGTGCCGGTGCTGTTCGGCGATTACATGGCCAAATTGTCGCTGCGGCCTGCGTCGCCTGAAATCGCCGTGCTGAAAGACGCGCCGGTCGATCTGAAAGGCACGCCGGACGGCTTGCGCCACGCGATGCAGGAACATTTTTCGACCTTGGGCGGCACCTGGGAACTGTGCGCGCAACTGTGCACGGACCTGGAAACCATGCCGATCGAAGACGCATCGGTGGAGTGGAAGCAGGAACAGAGCCCCTATGTCGCGGTGGCGCGCCTGACGGTGACGCCGCAGGAAGGCTGGAGCGAGGAACTGTCGAAGAAAATCGATGACGGCATCCAGTTCAGCCCCTGGCACGCGGTGGCCGCGCACCGGCCGCTGGGCTCGATCATGCGCATCCGCAAGGCTGCGTATCAGGCTTCGCAGAAATTCCGCACCGAGAAAAATGGCGTGCCGATGGTCGAGCCGAAGGATATCAGCGCCTTCTGATCTTCATCGTGTCAGGCCAGCTTCATGGGCCTACCATTATTGAGAAGTCAACACGCGACGCGGTGGCACTGTTTGCCACCGACGCCGCACCGACACCACATACATTCAGCAAGCCCAGGAATGTTGGCCGCGCACCGCGCGCAGGCTCTTCTTGTTTGTTCATCCCGCCTTGTGCGAAGGAGTGACCATGGCTTCGCTTCCTGTTGTTCCCGAACCTGCCAACTTGCCCTTGCGGCTGCGCCGCCTGCGCGCAGTCTACGATGCGCATAAATCCAGCCGTGTCCCCTTCGTTCTGCTCAGCATTTTTTTGCTGGGGACGTGGGCGGTGGCGGCCTGCAGGGGCGCCGGCCCCAACTATCACCTCGGCAATGCATTGATCTGGGGCTTTGGTTTTTGCGTCGGTGGCATGCTGCTGGGTTTCCTGTTTGCCATACCGCGCATCCTGCCCGCCGGCACCATCGTCGCCCCCGCGCGCGTGACCGCCAACGGCAAGCGCGACACCGATCCGGGCACCGCCAGCATCGTCAACCATGGCAGCAACTCGCCCAGCGAGATCAATTCGAACCTGGTTGAGGTGTCTGATTGGCTCACGAAAATCATCGTCGGTGTTGGCCTGGTCGAACTCAAGCAGTTACCGAGCACCGCGCGCGGCGTGGCCGACTACATCGCCCCCAGCCTGGGCCTCGAAGCCGGCGTGGCCGCGCCGGTGGCCGGCGGCATCATGCTGTTTTACAGCGCGCTCGGCTTCCTGATCGGCTACCTGCTGACGCGGATCTACCTTGCCGTGATCATCAAGTGGGCAGATAACCAGGTTAAAAACCTGAACACGGTGCGCCTTGACAGCGGTGCCGAGATCGACGCCAGCGAGTTGATTCGCCTGCAGCAAAGGGCGCTGGCCGACGTGCAGGAAGCTGTGGTGAATATCGTGTCGGCGATGCCTGAGCAGTCCGGCCTGGCGGCAGCGCCGCACGCGCCGGTGGTGCTGCCAACCGCCCCTGGCCGGATTCTCTGGATGGATGGCCGACCCGCCAAAAACGCGCTGCTGGTGGAACAGCTCACGCGCGCGAACGTCATCGTCGAGCAGGTGCGGACCAGCAAAGACGCCCTCGAGCGGCTGGCCAGCGGCACGCATCCGTTCGATGTCGTCATCACCGACATGACCGGCGTCGAAAATGGCAAAGCGCTGCCGGACGCCGGCATTGTGCTCACGCGCGAAATCCAGCGGCTGCTGCCCGAGCTGCCGGTGCTGGTGTACTGCACCAAGAAAGACGCCGAGTTGTACGGCGCGCCGGCCGCGGAATCGGGCGCGCGCCTAGTGACCACCTCGGGCACACAATTGATCGCGGTAATCGCCCGGATCCTGAAGGCGGCGGGCCGTTCCATCCTGCTGGGTTGACAGCGCACGATAGGCCGGGGGCAGCGCGATGAACCGCTTTACAATATGGCATCGCAATCGCAGTGGCCACCCGGCCTCGCTCCCATGGCCTACATTCACCCATCCGGCTGGTCCGAAATGTCTGTCACCGGCCTCGCCGCGCGCGAGCTGGATACCCTGAACTATCTTGACGATGCATTGAAGGATGCGCCGTACAGCATTTACCACGGTGTGCACTGGACCAAGGTGGAGCAGGGCTTCTCGGCTTACGGCGAGATCGACTTCATCATCGTCGCGCCGAACGGGCGCGTGCTGCTGATCGAACAAAAATCCGGTTTCCTCACCGAAACCGAAGACGGCCTGCACAAAAGTTTTCGGGGCAAACCAACCAGGGTGCGCACGCAAATCACCCGCACCATCGACGCTCTCGCAAAACGCTTCGAGGGCGAGCTGTCGATCGACTATCTGCTGTACTGCCCCGACTACATCGTGCGCGACCCGCACCTGGCCGGCATCGAGCCTACCCACATCATCGACGCCACCGAGAAGGATCAGTTGGCCGCCAGGGTGCGCGCGCTACTGCCGATTACCGACACCACCGCGCAATTCGAAAAAGTCGCCCGCTTTCTCGGCGACACCCTGAGCCTGCGTCCCGACCCGAGCTCGATGATCGGCAGCGCCGACAAGCTGGTGACGCGCCTGTCCGGTGGCCTGGCCACCTGGGCGCGACGGCTCGAATTCACGCCGTACCGGCTGCACGTGGTAGGCACCGCCGGCAGCGGCAAAACCCAGCTGGCGCTGGCAGAATATGCCGCCGCCATCGACGCCGGCCTGCGCCCGCTCTACGTCTGCTACAACCGTCCGCTGGCCGACCACATCGCCACACTGGTGCCGCCCGGCGGCCTGGTGTCCAACTTCCACATGCTGGGCGACGCCTTCGAGCGCGCGCGCGGCATCGTTCCCGATTACAAAAAGCCGGGCATCTGGGAAGAAATCGAACACGTGCTGGGCAGCGCCGACATCCCGGCGCACTGGCAATACGACGTGCTGATCGTCGACGAAGGCCAGGATTTTTCCAGCGCCTGGCGCGACGTCGTGCTGCGCATGTTAAAACCCGGCGGGCGCGCCATCTGGCTGGAAGACCCGACCCAAAACCTGTACGGCCGCGAGAGCGTCGCGCTGCCGGGCTGGGTGACGCTGCATTCGCACACCAACTACCGCAGCCCGCGCCAGATCGTCGAACTGCTGGCGGCGATCGGCGAAGCACGCCAGCCGGTGGAAGCGGCCAGCCCGTTCGCCGGTGCCGACATCGATTACCTGGTTTATCCGCAAGGCGACGTCGACGCCATCCTGGCGCAAACCAAGCACGCAATTACCTTGTGCCTTGCGGACGGCTACAAGCGCCAGGACGTCGCCATCGCCTCGTTTCGCGGACGCGAAAAATCCGTGATCCTCAAGCTCGACACGCTGGGCGATGCGCACACATTAAAATCGTTCACGGGCGAATACGATCTGTTTGGCGACCAGGTGTTCCGCGACGGCGGCTTGCTCGCCGAATCGGTCTATCGCTTCAAGGGACAATCTGCGCCGGCGGTGATTTTTACCGAGATCGATTTCGAGGAGATCGACGAGCTGGTGTTCCGCAAGCTGTTCGTCGGGATGACGCGGGCGCGTTTGAAACTGGTGCTGGTGATGAGTGACCGGGCGGCGGAGAAATTGCTGGACCGGATTTGATCCGGTCGTGGGAACCATCTGTACGCCGCACCGATGCACGGTGCGGCGTGGTGTGGCTGGTCAGGTGTTGCGGCGACGACGCGCCAGCAGGCCAGCCAGGCCCAGGCCGAACAGGGCGATGCTGGCAGGCTCAGGGACATCGCTCACTTGCAGGTCGAGCGACACCGGGCTGCCGCCGCTGAAGCCGAACAAATACTGTCCCGTTGCGCCGTTCACCGAGCCGCCGATGGTGAAATAGCCCTTGTGAAGCATGTCCTGCAGCGCTGCAGCATTGAGTTTGAAGTTCAGTACATCGGTGCTGCCTCCGGTGGCAACGGCGTAGCTACCATACTTGGTGCCTGTGCCCAGGTCAGCGAAAATTGCGGAACTGTATCCGACGTTGTTGTTGACGACGCTGGCGGCGGTCGTTACATCCCACAGATTCAGGCTGACGGCGGCATTTTGGGTGCCGCGGGCGATGCGCATGGTTGCGCTGGTAATCGTGCCGGCGATCTGGCTCAAATCGAAGGTGAAAAAGCTGCGCACCTCATTGGCACCATTATTTCCAGTGAAATAATTGTCGTTACTGTCAGTGCTCGGGTTGGATGCGACAGCACTCCACCAGCCTTGATTGTTGACGCCCCTGTCGAACGTTGACTGGGCTGTTGTGACCGTGATGGCCGTGGCGCTGGCGGTGGAGGCGACTGCAGTGAACGTGGTCAGGATCAGGGCAGCAAGAATTTTTTTCATGATGTACCAGGAATTGAGGTGGAGTAGAAATTTCCTATATGCATTATTCGTGCCACATGGAAAATGTCGTTGAAATACAGCAACTTATGCAGAGGGCATACTTCGCTGCGCTGGTGTGTGTAAGATTTTTCGACAGTTTGCCTGACCGTATACCAGCGCTGATCTTGCTGAAGCTGTCGCTGAATAAGCGTGGGAGGGCGGCGCGGAAGGTGCTGGGTCGGATTTGAAGTGGTGGTCGCGGCTGCGCTCCGACAAATATCAAAGGTCGGCGACCGCCGAAGTTTTTAGTGACGCGTCGTACCTACGAGGCCCGCGCCGCGCATTTCGCCGCGTTCGATCACGCCATTACGCAGCGTCGTCGCTGTCACACCACACGCGTTTGACATTCCCCGGGCCTGATCTAAGCTAAACCTCACCGACGCAAGGCCGACCCGTAAGTCCGTATTGCGTCATCGTAGCCCCGCTAAAAATCGACGCCACCGGAGACCGAAATGTCTACGCAACCAACACTGCGGGGTGCTTGCGCGTCCCGCTTCATGAGGATGGCCATGAGCCTGCTCACCACCATCCTCCTGTGCGCCAGCGCCGCCGCAGCGGTCTTGCCCCTGCCAAAGTACAACGTCAGCGTCAATGACGTGTCGGTTTCCGGCTTCTCGTCCGGCGCCGACATGGCCGTGCAAATGCACTTCGCCTATTCGAAGACGATCAAAAAAGGGGCGGGCGTAATCGCCGGCGCACCGTACTACTGCTCGCAAGGCAACGTGACGATTTCGGTAACCGCCTGCATGCTCAACACCGCTCCGCGCAACCTGTCTTACCTGTATTCCATCATCAACACCTGGTCCAGCAACGGCTACATCGATCCGACCAGCAATATGGCCGCATCGAAGGTCTACCTGCTGTCCGGCACCCTCGACTCCACGGTCCGGCAACCGGTGATGAACGACTTGCACACCATGTACGCCAACTACCTGCCGGCCGCCAATATCGTCTACAAGAACGACCTGGCCGTCGAGCACTCGATCCCCACCGATTACTTTGGCGGCGCGTGCACTTTCAACGGCATCCCCTTCGTCGACAACTGCAATTTCGACACTGCGGGCGCCATCCTCAGCTGGCTGTACGGCCCGCTGAACGCGAAAAACGTCAGCACCTTGAGCGGCGTCTTTATCAACTTCGACCAGGCGCCGTTCTGGGGCAACTTCAATCCGCTGATGCACGGCATGTCGACCAGCGGCTACGCTTACGTGCCGGCCAGTTGCGCGGCCCAGCAAGCCTGCAAACTGCACATCGCCTTCCACGGCTGCCTGCAAAACGCCGGCACTATTGGCACCGCGTTTTACCAGAACGCAGGCTACAACCGCTGGGCGGATACCAACCAGATGATCGTGCTGTATCCGCAGACGGTGGCGACGGCCGCAAACCCGGGCGGCTGCTGGGATTGGTGGGGCAGCGACGACCTGAATTTTCCGGGAAAGAGTGGTGGGCAAATGGTGGCGATCAAGACAATGATCGATCGCATCGTCAGCGGGAACACTGCCACGCCATACACGTGCGCTAACTGGTACGACAGCAATTACATGCACGTGTATTACGGGCGTGCGTACGTAGGAAGTGACGGGCAGACGTATGCGATCAATTCGAATCAGTACCTTGGGTTTTACTCGCTGGGGGCGTACACGGATGTGAGGAGGACGGCAGCGGGGTTTTACTCGTACGGGAGTTGTATTTAAGGAAAGAGCTCGGTTGATTTGTAGATCTGTTTGAAAGCCTGCAAATTAATCGAAATTTAGCATCGCGCTTTCTCACCCTCAGCGACCAAAAGATGATAATGTTGTTCAATATCTTTTGAGCAATGGCGGGATGGATGTTGAATCTGCTACAGGATGTTGTTGATAATTTTTTGCAAACAAAGGCTACTTTGCTCGGACGGGCAAACGTTATTGGTGCTCCTGACCAGATTGCATTACTTGAAGCAATTCCTGCCCGTATTGAACAACATCTTGCGGCACGTGGGATCGCTCACCTGTACAAGGTTAAGGGTTCCATTGGTAACGGCAATATCGCACGCGTGCCATGGGTATCGATTTTTCGAACATCGATAACGAAAAATGCTGAGAATGGGTATTACATCGTTTTGCTTTTTTCAGAAGACATGAGCTCCTGTTTTCTTAGTTTAAATCAAGGGATTACAGCGGTTCAAAAAATGTACACCCGTACATTTGCTCTGCGAAAGATGCAGGAAGTCGCTAGCGCAGCACTGAAATATCTGGAGATTTACCCTGAGACAGTGCAAGGCAAAATCGACTTGAAATCTACCGGGGATCTTGGTCGTGGGTACGAAGCCGCTGCCATTGAGAGTTTTCAATATTATGCACAGGAATTGCCTTCGGAAAAGCAGTTTTTCGAGAATCTTGACTTTTTGCTGAATGAATATTCACTGCTAGAAAATATCTTCAAGGCAGACCTATATTCTCTATTAGATGTTTCTGAAGAAGAATTTCAGCAAGTCGCACTGGAAAAAGCTGCTATGCTGATTCCCGAGAAAGCACTCGATGGCGACCCGCCAGGTGGTGTAGCCCTTGGCAATGCTTCTGTCTTAGGGACGAAGGGATTTGTTAGGTCACCAATAGTTTCGGCAACTGCTATTCGAAATGCAAACTTTTCATGTGAAATCGACGAAAGTCACTGGACTTTTGTTTCAAAGGCGAAAAAGCAAAAATATGTAGAAGCGCATCATTTGATCCCAATTTGCCATCAGAACAAATTTGAATTTTCGCTGGATGTTGTTGCCAATATTATTTCACTTTGCGCCACTTGCCATAGAATGCTGCACTTCGGCGTGGCTGAAGAGAAGCGCACCTTGTTGAAATCTCTGCTGAAGAAGCGGCGAGATGGACTTCGCTCTCGATCCATCAATGTGAAAGATGAGGCTTTCCTGGCGTTTTATGGAAATTCTGAAATTCTGGAATAATAAAATATTGATGTTTAATAAAAAACGGCCCGCGGGCCGTTTTTTAATAGAATCTAAAAATCAGACGTCAATATTCCCCGCCCTTAGCGCATTCGACTCAATAAAGTGCCTGCGCGGCTCCACGTCATCCCCCATCAACGTCGTGAAGATCTGATCCGCAGCAATCGCATCATCAATCTGCACCTTGAGCAGGCGGCGCACCGTCGGATCCATCGTGGTTTCCCACAACTGCGCCGGGTTCATCTCGCCCAGACCTTTGTAGCGCTGCTTCGTCACGCCGCGTTCGGCTTCGTCACGCAACCAGCCCATGGCCTGGTGGAAATCGACCACGGCCGATTCTTTCATACGGTCCCCTTCGCCGCGGCGCACGAACGCGCCTTCGCCAATTAAACCTTTGAAGGTCGCGGCGGCATTGGCCAGGACGGTGTAGTCGACGCCATCGACGAAATCGGCATCGATTGCGCTGACTTTTACATTGCCGTGGTGCATACGCTGGATGATCAGGGCGTGTTTTTCGGTCAGGTCATCGGAACGTACGCCGACTTTGACCGCCGGGTCGCCGATGGTCTCGGCCAGGGCGGCGGCAGACATTGCGGCCGCTTCTGCACTGGTCAGGTCGAGCGTCACGCCGGTCATGATGGCGGTCAGGGCTGCGCGGTCGATGACGCGGGTCAGGCGCATCATGATGGCGTTCGACAGGTTGTAGACGCGCACCAGCTCGCCCAAAGCGTCGCCGCTGATGGCGTCGGCGCCGTCGCGCGGGATCAGCGCGGCCGTGTTCAGCGCCACGTTCATCATGTAGCTGGCTTCCTCGACGTCATCCTTGAGGTAACGCTCGTCGCGACCGGCTTTCACTTTGTACAGCGGCGGCTGGGCAATGTAGATGTGGCCGCGCTCGACCAGTTGCGGCATCTGGCGGTAGAACAGCGTCAGCAGCAGGGTGCGGATGTGGGCGCCGTCGACGTCCGCATCGGTCATGATGATGATGCGGTGATAGCGCAGTTTATCGACGTTGAATTCGTCCGGGCCGATCGAGGTGCCGAGCGTGGCGATCAGGGTCGTGATCTGCTCCGACGACAGCATCTTTTCAAAGCGCGCCTTTTCCACGTTCAGCACCTTGCCGCGCAGCGGCAAAATGGCCTGGAATTTACGGTCGCGCCCTTGCTTCGCCGAGCCGCCTGCCGAGTCACCCTCGACGATGTACAGTTCGCACAAGGCCGGGTCTTTTTCCTGGCAGTCGGCCAGTTTCGACGACAGGCCCAGGCCATCCATGATGCCTTTGCGGCGCGTCAGGTCACGCGCCTTGCGGGCCGCTTCGCGCGCGCGCGCGGCTTCGACGATCTTGCCGCAGATGATTTTCGCGTCGTTCGGACGCTCTTGCAGGTAGTCGGACAGCGTTTTGGCGACGATTTCTTCCACCGGGCCGCGCACTTCCGACGACACCAGCTTGTCCTTCGTTTGCGACGAAAATTTTGGCTCCGGCACTTTCACGGACAGCACGCAAGTGAGTCCCTCGCGCATGTCGTCGCCCGAGATTTCGACCTTGGCTTTTTTGGCGAAGTCGTTTTCGTCGATGTATTTGTTGATCACGCGCGTCATTGCGGCACGCAGGCCGGTCAGGTGCGAGCCACCGTCGCGCTGCGGGATGTTATTCGTGAAGCACAGCACTTGCTCGTTGTAGGCGTCGTTCCATTGCATCGACACGTCCACCGAGATATTCGTGTTCTGGTCCGACATGCGCTCGCCGGTGGCCTGGAACACGGTCGGGTGCAGCACGGTTTTGGCTTTGTTGATGTATTCGACGAAGCCGCGCGTGCCGCCTTCGAATGCAAACAATTCTTCCTTGCCGGTGCGCTGGTCGGACAGTTTGATGTTCACGCCATTATTCAGGAACGACAGCTCGCGTATCCGCTTGGCCAGGATTTCGTAGTGAAATTCGACGTTATTAAAAATTTCTTCGTCGGCCCAGAAGTGGACCTCGGTGCCGCGTTTATCGGTCTCGCCAATGACTTTGATTGGTGAAACGGCCACGCCGTCGATGATTTCGGTGATGCGGTCTTGCGGCACGCCGCGGACAAAATCCATGGTGTGGACTTTGCCGTCGCGGCGGATGGTCAGTTTCAGCAGTTTCGACAGCGCGTTCACGCAGGAGACGCCCACGCCGTGCAGGCCGCCCGACACTTTATAAGAGTTCTGGTCGAACTTGCCGCCGGCGTGCAGTTCGGTCATGACGATTTCGGCAGCCGAGCGTTTTGGCTCGTGCTTGTCGTCCCACTTCAGGCCGGTCGGTACGCCGCGGCCATTGTCGGTGATCGAGATCGAGTTGTCGGAGTGGATAGTGACGTGGATTTCGGTGCAATAGCCGGCCAGCGATTCATCGATGGAGTTGTCCAGCACTTCGAACACCAGGTGGTGCAGGCCGGTGCCGTCCGAGGTGTCGCCAATGTACATGCCCGGGCGCTTGCGCACCGCTTCCAGACCTTCCAGGATTTGAATGGAGGAGGCGCCGTAGTCTTCGGATTTTGAAGCTGCGGGGAGTTTTGGTTGCGTGTTCTCGGACATGGACTGCTTTCTCTAAAAACGTATCTGGTGTTGCGGGGTGCTGCTGCTACCACCGTCACCCCCGCGGAGGCGGGGGCCTATAACCCGTATGCAGTATTGAAGAGTTTGCGATGCTGCACAGGTGGTATGGGTCCCGGCCTTCGCCGGGATGACGGTTTTTAGTGCGCGAACTAATGCGGGCGTTCATGGATGGGGCAGCGATCATGCTGCCCCATCCATCGCTGCGATTAAATCCGCATCGGCATCACGACATATTTGAAGTCGGTGTTATCGGGAATCGAAATCAGCGCCGACGAGTTTGAGTCGCCCAGGGCGATGTTGATCTGGTCGCATTTCAGGTTGTTCAGCACGTCGAGCAGATACGTGACGTTGAAACCGATATCGACCGAATCTCCACCGTAGTCGATTTCCAGTTCTTCGACGGCTTCTTCCTGGTCGGCATTGGTCGAGCTGATCTTCATGCTGCCCGGGGTGATGATGCAGCGCACGCCCTTGAATTTGTCGCTCGTCATGATCGCGGCGCGCTGCAGGGAACGCAGCAGTTCGTCGCGGCCGATCGTGAAGTCGTTCTTGTAGCCCTTCGGAATCACGCGCGTGTAGTCAGGGAATTTGCCTTCCACCAGCTTCGAGACCAGCTCGATGTCGGCAAACGTCAACTTGACTTGCGAAGCGGCGATGTCGAGCTGGACGGTTTCGTCGCTTTCTTCCAGCAGGCGCTGCAGTTCGATGATGGTCTTGCGCGGGATGATGACTTCCTGGCGCGCGAAGGTCTGCTCGGTGGCGACCTGACAGAAGGCCAGGCGGTGGCCGTCGGTGGCAACCGCAATCACGTGGTTGCCGTCCAGCACCAGCAGCAGGCCGTTCAGGTAGTAGCGAATGTCTTGCTGCGCCATCGAGAAGTGCACCATCTGGAACAGGTGCTTGAGCGTCTTTTGCGGCAGCGTGACGGTGGCGTTGTAGGTATCGGCGACCGAGACGGTCGGGAACTCTTCGGCGGCCAGGGTCTGCAGCGCGAAGCGCGATTTACCGGTTTGCACGGTCAGGCGCTTGTTGACCAGGGTCATGGTGACGTCGCCGGATTCCGGCAGCGCGCGCAGGATGTCGAGCAGTTTGCGCGCAGCAACCGTGGTGCCAGCCACTTCAGGGCCGGAGCCGATGTTGGCGTGCGTGGTGATCTGCACTTCGGTGTCAGTCGACAGGAAGGACACGCCTTCGCCGTCCTTGCGGATGAGGATATTGGCCAGAATCGGCATAGTGTGCCGACGCTCGACAATACCACTCACGATCTGCAGTGGCCGGAGAAGGGTATCTCGGGTGGTTTTGACCAGTTGCATATGTATCCTCAGTAAGTTTTATTTAGTGAAAACGGTGTTGATTCGAGTGCTATTTTGCCAGAAATTGCTGGTGGCTAACTGCTTTTGCCACTGACGCTTACTTCGTCATACCGGCGCAAGCCGGTACCCATGCTGAGTGTGCTTTTGCTGCGATCTCAACGCTGCCACAAGTGCACACGTGTTATGGGTCCCGGCCTTCTCCGGGATGACGACTTTTCGGCCAACAGTGAAGGTCAGTTCTTAGCCCTTCAAGGTCTGCTCCAGCACGTGCAACTCATGATTGCACTCCGGGTTCTTCTGCCGATCCCCGGCAATTTTACGCACCGCATGCAGCACGGTCGTATGGTCGCGTCCGCCGAACAGTTCGCCGATCTCCGGCAAGCTCTTCTGCGTGAGTTCCTTGGCCAGGTACATGGCAATCTGGCGCGGCCGGGCGATGTTGGCCGGGCGGCGCTTGGAGTACATGTCCGCAACCTTGATGTTGAAGAAATCGGCCACCGTCTTCTGGATGTTTTCCACCGAAATCTGGCGGTTCTGCACCGACAATAAATCCTTCAGCGCTTCCTTCACCACGTCGATGGTGATGTCCTTGCCGTGGAAACGCGAGTACGCCAGGATCTTGCGCAGCGCGCCTTCCAGCTCGCGCACGTTCGAGCGCAAGTGTTTCGCAACAAAGAAGGCCACATCATCCGAGAAGGTCACGCCTTCCGACTGCGCCTTCTTGAGCAGAATGGCCACGCGCATTTCCAGCTCCGGCGGCTCGATGGCCACCGTCAGGCCGGAGTCGAAACGGGAAATCAGGCGGTCGTCCATGCCTGTGATTTCTTTCGGATACGTGTCGCTGGTGATGATGATCTGTTTCTTGGCGGCGATGAGCGCCTCGAACGCATAGAAAAACTCTTCCTGCGTGCGGCTTTTGCCGCCGAAGAATTGAATATCATCGATCAGCAGCATGTCCAGCGAGTGGTAGTAATGCTTGAAATCGTCGAAGCCTTTTCGCTGATACGCCGTCACCACGTCGCGCACGTACTGCTCGGCGTGGATGTAGCGGATGCGCGCGTTCGGCTGGTCCGCCATCACCTGGTTGCCAATCGCATGGATCAAGTGGGTTTTACCCAGGCCCACGCCGCCGTAAAAGAAGAGCGGGTTGTACGACACGCCCGGGTTGTTGGCCACCTGAATTGCGGCGGCGCGCGCCAGCTGGTTGGCCTTACCGGTCACGAAACTGTCGAACGTCAAATCGGTGTTGATGCGGCTTTGCTCGCGGCGCGGTGAGTTGGCGATATTCAGGTTTTCCTGACCACCACCGTTGCCCGACATCGGGTTGCCGTAGTGTGACATCGGCGCATCAGGCGCGGGACGCACTTCCTGCCCGCCGGTCGCCATCGGTGCCGATGAGCTTGCCGCTTTTTTAGGCGCGCTGTTTTTCGGGTCGAGCACGAACTGCACCTCCACCGGCGCTTCCCAATACTGGGCGGCGAGGGCGGTGATGCGCGAGGCGAACTGGGTCTTTACCCAGTCGAGCTTGAAGCGGTTCGGTGCGGCGATGCGCAGCTTGCCGTCCTCGTAATCGAGGGCGATCAGCGGCTTGATCCACGCGCTGAATTGCTGCGGGGTCAGCTCGAGTTCCAGTTGCGCGGAACAGGTCTGCCAAAAATTTTCCATGAATGCTATCAGTGAGGCGTAACACGCTATTCTACCCGCCGCGAGCAAAGTTATCCACAGGTGCATCGGATTTATCGGCCGGACAAAGCTGTGATGGCGCAAGCGACCCGAACAACACTGGCCTTGACAGGACGGGAGGAAATCGGTTCTAATCCAAGGTTCCCCGCCCATGTTTCCGCGCAGAGCAGTGCTTTTGCATGGATTGTGACTGTGCGTGAGTGGGCGAAAACCGTATTTGCTGAGTGAAGATATGTCACCGGCGCCGAATTCTGACGGCCTGTCAGACCCGATTTTGCAGTTAATTTTGCTTTAAGCGAGACCACCATGAAACGTACTTACCAACCTTCCGTCGTCCGTCGCAAGCGCACGCACGGCTTCCGCGCTCGTATGGCTACCCGTGGTGGCCGCGCAGTGCTCAACGCACGTCGCGCTAAAGGCCGCAAGCGTCTGGCCGTATAAGGCTGGCAGCTTCTGCTAAAGCTCAGTCGGCCATGACAGGCGACGGTTCACACGACTTCGCGCGCGTTCGGCGTATCGTTAAAACGGATGAATTTTCATCCGTTTTTCGTTTGCGCCCAGCACAAAAAACCGCGCATTTCGTGCTCCATGCGGTGCCCAACGAACTGACGCATGCGCGTCTGGGCGTTGTCGCGGCCAAACGGTTTGCACCGCGCGCGGCCACGCGCAACACCATCAAGCGCGTCACGCGCGAGCTGTTTCGCGTTACGCCGCTGCCGCCGATCGACTATATCGTGCGCCTGGCGAAAGCGGTCAACACCAAGGACGGCCCCGCCACCACGGCGGCCCTGAAAGCCGCCTTGCGTGTCGAATTGACGCGCCTGTTTGCGGCGCAGTCGGCGCTGGCCATGAAAAAACCGGCGCCCGACGCCCCATGAAAACAATCCTGGTCTTCCTGCTGCGCGCGTACCAATTGGTGCTCTCGCCCATGCTTGGCCAGAATTGCCGTTTCTACCCGTCCTGTTCGCATTACGCGATCGAGGCCTTGCGCAGCCATGGCGCCGCGCGCGGGAGTTATTTGAGCCTGCGCCGCGTCTGCCGCTGCCATCCGTGGAACGAAGGCGGGCTCGATCCTGTGCCGCCACCCCATTCCCATTCAGCCGCTCGCGGTTGTCACCACTCCTGATGAAATACCTCAATGGATATTAATAAACGTACCATCCTGTGGATCGTGTTCGCCGTCTCGCTGGTCATCCTGTGGAATGACTGGATGGTCTCGAACGGCAAGCAATCCATGTTTTCGATGACGCCGCCGCCGAAAGTGGCGACCGTGCCGGCAGCTACCGCCTTGGCGCCACCGGTGCCGGGCGCCTTGCCTGGCGTGGGCAATGTCGTTGCAGATCCATCGTTGCCGGCTGCCCTGAAAAGCGAAATCATCACCGTCACCACCGACGTCTTCAAGGTCGACATCGACACCGCCGGCGGCGTGATTCGTCGCCTGGAACTGCTGAAGTTCAAGGAGCCGACGCATCCGGGCTGGCTGGGCGGCTGCTTCGGTCTGTCGAAAGAGTGCCAGACCAATCGCGGTAGCGAGAAGAATGAAGTGCTGTTCGAGCAGGGTGGCGGCAAGACCTACCTGGCCCAGACCGGCCTGTTGGGTGCGGCCGGCCTGCCGAACCACAACACGATCTTCGTCGCCAAACCAGGCGCACGCGCGCTGGATAATGGCAACCAGGTGCAACTGGTGCTGGAAGGCACGCAAGGCGGCGTCAAGCTGACCAAGACCTTCACCTTCAAACGCGGCGACTACGTCATCGACATGCGTCACGACGTGACCAACACGGGTGCTGCGCCTGTCACCCCATCGCTGTACCTGCAACTGCTGCATGACGGTAACAAGCCAGTGGGCGACTCGTTCTTCAACAGCAGCTACACCGGCCCGACCCTGTACACGTCGACGGACCACTACAACAAGCTGAAGTTCGAGGACATCGAAAAAGGCAAGGCATCGCACGCCACCAAGGCATCCGATGGCTGGATCGCCATTTCGCAGCACTTCTTTGTTTCGGCGTTCATTCCGGCCAGCACGCCGCGTGAAATCCGCACCGAAAAAGTTGCGACGAACCTGTATTCGATCAGCACCGTGCAGCCGATGGGCACCGTGGCGCCGAGCGCGACCGTGTCGACCGATGCACGCCTGTATTCGGGTCCGCAGGACGAGAAGCGCCTGGAAGCCGTGGCGCCGGGCCTTGACCTGGTCAAGGATTACATCTGGCTGACCATCATTGCGAAACCGATCTTCTGGGTCATGACGCAATTGCACAATGTGCTGGGCAACTGGGGCTGGACCATCGTTGCCTTCACCATCCTGATCAAGCTGCTGTTCTTCCCGCTGTCGGCTGCCGGTTATCGCAGCATGGCCAAGATGAAAGTCGTGGCGCCGAAAATGACCGCGATTCGCGAGAAATTCAAAAACGATCCGGCCAAGATGAACCAGGCCACGATGGAGCTGTACAAGAAAGAAAAGATCAACCCGCTGGGCGGCTGCCTGCCGATCCTGGTGCAGATGCCGGTGTTTTTGGCCCTGTACTGGGTGCTGCAGTCGTCGGTCGAGTTCCGCGGCGCGCCGTGGATCCTGTGGATTCAGGACCTGTCGCAGCATGACCCTTGGTGCATCCTGCCGATCCTGTACGCCATCTCGATGTTCGTCCAGCAAAAGCTGAACCCGGCCCCGGCCGATCCGATGCAGGCCAAGATGATGCTGTTCATGCCGTTGATCTTCTCGGTGATGTTCTTCTTCTTCCCGTCCGGCCTGGTGCTGTACTGGGTGGTCAACAACCTGCTGTCAATTGCGCAGCAGTGGGTGATCAACAAGAAGCTGATGCCGGATCCGCTGAAATAAGTTTTGCGCCATTCAAAAAGCCCGTGCAAGTCGCGGGCTTTTTTACGACTAAGCAGTTCAAGTTCAATTCAAGTTAAAACCGTTCCATTGTTAACATGTCACCCCCGCGGAGGCGGGGTCCTATGCCAACGGTGAGCAGACATTGCGCGTGCATTTGACGTGCGATGGGTACCCGCCTGCGCGGGTATGACGGTTTAGCCAGTGGTGGTGTGAACAACGCGGGCAGCGTCGCACCGTCACACTACCCACGTTTCATCTACAATTCCGCCATGACACTAGATAACCCCCCCATCGCCGCCATCGCCACCGCCCCGGGCCGCGGCGGCATCGGCGTCGTCCGCGCCTCCGGCAAGCAACTGACCCAGTTGATCGACACCCTGTTTCCCGGCGTCAGCCTGACCCCGCGCCACGCGACCTATCTGCCATTCAAGGCCGCCAACGGCGACATCCTCGACGAAGGCCTGGCCCTGTACTTCCGCGGCCCGCACTCGTACACCGGTGAAGACGTGCTCGAGCTGCAAGGCCACGGCGGCCCGGTCGTCCTGCAAATGTTGCTCACGCGCGTGCTGGAAGCGGGCAAGGAAGCCGGCTTGCGCCTGGCCGAGCCCGGCGAATTTACCCGCCGCGCCTTCATGAACGACAAGCTCGACCTGGCCCAGGCCGAAGCCGTTGCCGACCTGATCGACGCCTCCACCGAAGCCGCGGCGAAATCCGCCTCGCAATCACTGTCCGGCGCGTTTTCAAAGGTCGTGCACACACTGGTCGAGCAAACCATTCACCTGCGCATGCTGGTCGAAGCCACCCTCGATTTTCCGGAAGAAGAAATTGATTTCCTGGAAAAGTCGGATGCGCGCGGCCAGCTGGCCGTGATCATCCAGTCGCTCGAGCACGTGTTCCGTCAGGCCGCCCAGGGCGCCCTGCTGCGAGAGGGCTTGAATGTCGTGCTGGTGGGCCAGCCGAACGTCGGCAAATCGTCGCTGCTCAATGCGCTGGCCGGGGCCGAGGTGGCCATCGTCACGCCGATCGCCGGCACCACGCGCGACAAGGTCAGCGAGACGATCCAGATCGAAGGCATTCCGCTGAACATCATCGACACGGCCGGCATCCGCCCGATCGACGCCGAGGTCGATCTGGTCGAGCGCATCGGCATCGAGCGCACCTGGGGAGAAGTGGCAAAGGCGGACGTGATCCTGCACCTGCTCGACGCCGACCTGGGTCCGCGCGCCGCCGATGAAGCCATCGTCGCCGCGTTCCCAAGCGGCGTGCCGGTGTTGCGGGTCTGGAACAAGATCGACCTGTCCGGCCACCGCCCGGCCATCGACCGCAGCGAGGACGCCACGCATTTGTATTTGTCCGCCAACGAACACCAGGGCATCGACCTGCTGCGCGCCGAATTGCTGCGCATCGCCGGCTGGCAACAAACTGGCGAATCGCTGTATCTGGCGCGTGAACGGCACCTGATCGCGTTGCGCAATGCCCGTCAGCACCTCGACTTCGCCGCCGCGCACGCGGCGCAGACGGACCAGTCGCTGGATCTGTTTGCGGAAGAATTGCGGCTGGCGCAGACGCAACTGTCGAGCATCACGGGACAGTTCACGCCGGACGATTTGCTGGGCGTGATTTTCAGCCGGTTTTGTATCGGGAAGTGATGCGTATCACGGTGCTGGTCAGGTCATGATCAGGAAAACGATGCCGACGATGGTAAAAGCCAGCGCGCTGGGTAATAACAACGCGCTCCAGCGCCATCCGTTGCCGCCACCCCGCGGCGCCTGTTGGCGCATCGCCTGGCCCAGCCGAAACACGCGCCGCTGTGCATTTTTTCCGCAACCGTCACAAACGTTATCGCTACCCGCTGATTGGGTGCCGCATCCGGTGCAAATCATGGTGTCTCCGATGGACGTCGATGTGGAAGGGCTCAAAACGCCATCAGGACGGCCATCACGATGAGCGCCAGTGCTGCCCCGCGTTGCCAGCGCTGGCGCCGCCTTCGTTCTACCGGCACCTCGGCATAACGGGTGCCCCACAGCGCCTGCCATTGCGCCCCCCCCACCGGGCGTCGTCTTTCAAATAAACCATTTCTGGCCCGACAATCGCAACGGCTGCAAAAGCGGCCGATGACAGCGGGCTGGGTGCCGCATCCGGTACACAGCATGGTGTTCCTCCCCAACGTGAAAAGATCGTTGCATCGAGGAATCTATTGAAATATGAATGTACGGTGACGATGATGCGTTTAAGCAAGACGTGACGTCGTGCTGCGCCCGCGTGGCAGTGCGTCTGCAAATGGATGTGCTAGGCTTTCTGTTCTCCCAACCATATGGAACCTGCATGACCCTGACCTCCCTGCCACGCCGCCGCCTCGTTGCGCTGGCCAGTACCATCGTTGTGGGTAGCTTGCTGGCCGGCTGCGGCACCTTGTCCGGCCCGCGCCAGGTCGAGATTCCGCTGGCCAAGTTGCAAGCCGGCCTGGACCGCCGCTTTCCGATGGATAACCGCCTGTTCGACTTGCTCGACCTGCGCCTCTCCCATCCGCGCCTGAGCTTGCTGCCAGAAACGGACCGGGTCGCCATTGGCCTCGAGGCGTACATTGCGCCGCCGTTCATGCAGCAATCGTTCACGGGCACACTGGCCCTGTCGGGACGCCTGTACGTTGATGCCACACGCGGCGCCGTCTTCATGAGCGAGCCACAGGTCGACAGTTTCACGCTGTCCGGTATCGATGGTGCGCGCCAGCAGCAGCTTGCAGGGGCGGCCAACAAGCTGATGAGCAAGCTGGTGCGCGACATCCCCGTGTACAACTTCCGCATGGAAGATTTGCGTTACGCTGGTATCCAGTTCGTTCCCACCCGCCTGGTGACGACACGCACCGGCCTGCAGGTCACACTGGAGCCCCAGCGTTAACAGCCGTTCCGTATTATTTCTAATAGGAAATATTAGACTTGTTGCATACTCGCTTCACAGCCTCGAATGAAACGTAGCGGTGATTGCACACGCTCGACAATCAGGGCACACTCGATGTGTCGAAATGGACGGGAAGATCCTTCGAGCGGTGCCGGGCTTGCGCAATCTCATGCCTGCGGTATTTCACTGAAGTAATCTTGCTGGACGATTTTTGACTTGCTGCCGGGTAAGGGGGCGATGTGGAAACGATACAAGACAGTGCGCGCAACGATGCCGGTGACGCAGACCCGGCGCTGGCAGTCAGCGTGGCGCCGGCGCGGGCAAGGCATAACCTGCCGCCCAAGGGCTCATGCTGGTATTGCGAAAAACCGCTGGATAATGTGCGTCGTTTTTGCGGCAAGGAATGCGCCGACGGCTTCGACGACGAGGCCGCGTTCAGCGGCCAGAATATGCCGGCCTGAGGTCCGGCGTTGGCCGCGCGGCCGGTTGACCGAGCAACTTCAGGGCGCGTTCAAAGTCGAAGGCGTCCATCGCCAGCGTCAATTCCTGCATTACTTGTTTACCCAGCACATCGGTCAGTTGCTGGCGCGATTCCTCAAATAATTCCACCGCAGCCCCATCGCCCACATCGAGTAACTGGCGCAAACGTTCGAGCATATCGGTGCGGCGCGGCGCAGCTGGCTGGGCCACGCTGCCGGGCGGAACGGGAGCGGCGGTGTTTTTCAACAATTTATCGAGCTCGCGCAAGACCCGATTGAGCTCCGTTTCGAGCCGGTCCATGGCAGTGCGATGGTCGATGTGCGCGCGCAGCACGTTTTCCAGTGCAAGCGCCTGGAGATGCAGTGGCCGCGCTTCGATCAAACCGGACGCGCCTTTCAAGGTGTGGGTCAGGCGTTGCGCCAATGGGCGGTCGCCCTCGCTCAGTGCTGTGCGGATGGCGCAAGCCGCGCGGCCGTAATCGAGGCGAAAGCGCGACAGGATGCGGGCAAACATGCCACGGTCGCCCATGACGCGCTCGATGCCGCCGGCCAGGTCGAGGGGGACGCCGAACATCTCATCGGCAGGGTCCAGCAGGTTGGGTAGTTTCACAAATCCCATCATCTTATTTAGTGGTAAACGACCAGGTTTTGGTGATAGCCGTGCCGTCCAAAGCGCCGACGAAGCTGACGTCGTACACGGTGGCGGCTTTCAATGGCGCCAGCGGCACGATGGCGGCGACTGATTCACTCGTGTACTTCGGATCAGCACTTGCGCTGAGTAGCTTGACGCTCAGGTTACTGCCGCCACGTTGCTGGATCGTGAATGACTGCACGGTCACGTTGGCATTGATGTTGGCATGCACGCTGACCGGATAGCCGACTTCATTGATGCCTGCGACCGGATCCGGTTCTTCATAATCGCTGAAGAAATTGGGCGCCACGCTGGTCTGGCCGTTGTATGGCCAAGTGACGAGTCCGGTGATGCCGCTGCCAAAACCATTGCGCGCGCCAAAATCGGTGGTGAAATAGGTGTAGCCGGCCGACGTCGTGGCCGCGCCGCCGCCAAATTCCTTGAACATGGGCTCGAAGACCACGAAGCGGTGGTAAATCGCGGTAATCAGCTCTTCTGCCATGAATGCGCCCGATTTGCTGCTCGTGGCAGAAATGACTTCACCGTAAGCGCGGCTGGCGTTGCTGGGAAAGGTGTAGCCGGCATGGGCCAGACGCGCGGACAGCTCCGCGCCCGTGAAGCCCGATTTTCCGGCCACTTCGTCGTGCGTCACCTGGTTGTTCAAGCGCTGGTAATTCGAATGGTTCAGGCCGGCCTGGTCGATGAGGCTGTTGCGGGCCAGCTGCGCCACGCCAATTTGCGAGCGGCGAAAGTTGAACCAGTTCACGCCATCGGTGGCGATATCGCCGGAGAGTGCCGGTGCGCCAGGTTCCACCGGAACGGTGGTGCCGGCGCTGCCGCCAGCGTTCCCTGTGTCCGTCGTCGAGACTGTCTGAGTGGCCGTATTGCCGCTGCCGCCACCGCCGCAGGCAACCAGCATCAACGCGACTGCACAGCCTGCCGCCCAGGGGCGCAAACGTAGCAATTTGTTCATACAACCTCCAGAATATCTATCGCGAAAGGAAATCATTCTAGGCGAAAACGCGTAAAAGTGACGGTCGGCAGGATTGCGTCATCATATCTATTGCGCCTGTAGAATGCTTGTCTACCTCAATAGCACGAGCATCCAGTGAACACTACCCGTAAACAGCGCCTCGCGCGCGCCAAGTTTGCCCTGCCCAGTTTCGTTACCCTGCTCTCGATCGCCTGTGGATTCGCCAGTATCGTCATCTCCGTCGACAACGCACAAGTCGGCAGCCCGGGCGATTATCGGCTTGCCGCCATTCTGCTGGTGCTCGCCGGTGTGTTCGACGCACTCGACGGTTTTGTCGCGCGCGCCACCAATACGGCGTCCGAATTCGGCATGCAACTCGACTCGATCGCCGACGTCATGAATTTTGGCTGTGCACCGGGGCTGTTGCTTTATTGTTACGGATTCGCCCAGATGGCAGAGACGCATCCGACCTTGGTGCGCATGGGCGGCTTGGCGTGTTTCGTGTTCGTTGCGTGTGGGGCGCTGCGGCTGGCGCGTTTCAATGTCAGCGTCGGGCGCACCGATCCCCGTTATTTTGTCGGTATGCCCATCACTGCCGGCGCCGCCTGCGTGGCTGCGGTGGTGGTGGCCTGGCCCGATCCCTTGCGCACCGTGGGGCAGGGGTTCATGCTGATGGCGCTGATGATTGGCGTGGGCGCGTTGATGGTGTCGACCATCCGCTTTCCCAGCTCGAAACAGCCGAAAGGTAAAGTTATGCTGGTGGGATTGGTGCTGGCGGCCGGTTTGTTGGCATTCCTGCAGACGCGCTTTTTTGCGCTGTTCTTCGTGTTTTATATCAGTGCGACGCTGTTGTTGAATATCGCGTGGCGCGGCGGTTGGCGCGGCGTGCCGACGCCACTCGTGTACCAGGACTAAGCGTACTTCTCCAGCAGCGCGGCCAGCTGCGCCGCACTGGCCCGCGCCTGCTCCAGGTCGGTCGCATTCCCGCTTTGGGTGACGATCGCCCCCGACAGCAACTGCACGAACGCGCGGTCGAGCGCCTTGCGTGCCGCCGCCATCTGCTGTGCCGTGGCTTCGATATCGCCAGGCACGTCCGCCATTGCAATCAACTTCTGCACGCCGCGCAACTGGCCCTCCACCCGCGCAAGACGATTCAACAAATCTTTCTTTTGCAGCGCGGTCAGTGCGCTGCCTTCGACAATGGTCAACGGTCGCAGCATGGCGGCCTCACGCGACTTCGTGGCCGCGCGCGGCGCGCAGGATGGCGAACCAGTCCGCCCGGCTGAGCGTGAACGTGGTGCCGGCCACCGCGACGGCAATCGCTTCGATGCGCCCGCTACCGGTCAACGGCAGCGGTTTGCTCGGCAACTGCATGATCCAGGCAAACACCACGCTGGCGAACGGTTGCCCGATCCGGTCGGCAATGCCCTTGATGACGTGGCGCAGCGCTTCAGTACGTGCATCGGTCGCCGTGAACAGGCGGCCGCCCGCGAGCGGCGACCAGATCATCGGAGACACGCCCAGGTCCTGCAAGCCATCGAAGGTTTCATCGAACAGCGGGGCTGTCTCCAACGGCGAAAACTCCACTTGGTTAGTCACCAGTGCCGTGCGTCGGTTCAGCGATTCGAATTGATGGCGGCTAAAGTTCGATACCCCGAAGTGCAGTACCTTGCCGGCCCCGCGCAGGCGCATGAACGCTTCGGCGATGTCGTCGAAATCCATCAGGGGATCGGGACGGTGGATCAGCAGGAGATCGAGGTGGTCTGTGCTGAGCTGGCGCAGCGATTCTTCGGCCGACGCGACGATGTGGGCGGCGCTGGTGTCGTAATGTTGAATGCCATGCTGGGGCCGCGCCGGCGACACCAGCTTGATGCCGCATTTGCTCACCAGCTGGATGCGTTCGCGCAGCGACGGCTGGGCGCGCAATGCTTCACCGAACAGTCCTTCGGCGCTGTAGTTGCCGTAGATGTCGGCGTGGTCGAAACTGGTGACGCCCAGCGCCAGGCATTGTTCGATGAAGGCCACACGTTGCTCCACCGACATGCCCCAATCGCCGATGCGCCACATGCCGGCCACAATGCGTGACAGCGTGGGGCCGCCGGCGCGGGTGGTGACGAGGGGACAGCTTAAATCGGCGGGGAGGGTAGTGGTCATGCGCAAGCTTTCAAAAAGAAAAGGCGGCTCGCAAGCCGCCTGGAGAGTTACAACAAATTACTTCACCATCAAACGCATCGAGTCCCAGCTACGGCCAAAGAACGATGCCGCCGGCACTTCTTCCAGTGCCACCACCGGCAACACCAGCAGCGGCTTGCCGTCGACCATCATTTTGAGCGTACCGACCTGGCCGTTCAGCGCCAGTGGCGCGACCAGCGGATCCTTGCGTTCAAGCACAGGTTTCAATTTGGCGGCGACGCCTTTCGGCACGGTCACCAGCACGTCTTGCGCGAAGCCGATCTTGACGGAAGGCTTGCTGCCTTTCCAGACTTCAGGCGTGGCGATAGGCTGGCCTTTGGCGTACAGCTTGACCGTATCGAAGTTCTGGAAGCCCCAATTGAGCAGCTTCTGGCTTTCCTGGGTGCGCACCGCGTCCGAGCTGGTGCCCAGCACGACCGAAATCAGGCGGCGCTCGCCCATGGTGCCATTCGGACGGTGAGCAGAGGCAATCATGCAATAGCCGGCCGCTTCCGTGTGGCCAGTCTTCATGCCGTCGACGGTCGGGTCCAGCCACAGCAGGCGGTTGCGGTTCTGCTGGGTGATCTTGTTGTAGGTAAATTGCTTGACCGAGTCGATCTTGTAAAACTCGGGGAAGTCCTTGATGACGTGCGCGGCCAGAACCGACAAGTCATGTGCGGTCGAATAATTGTCCGGGCTCGGCAAACCGTGCGGATTCGCAAACTTGGTGTTTTTCAGGCCCATGCGCTGCGCTTCGCGGTTCATCAGCGTCACGAAGGTGCCTTCGTCGCCGGCGACGGCTTCGGCCAGTGCAACGGCAGCATCGTTACCCGATTGCACCATCAGGCCGTACAGCAAATCGTTGACTTTAACGGGCGTGGCCGGATCAATGAACATTTTCGAACTGCTGTTGTCGACCTTCCAGGCGCGCACCGAGACGTTGACCATCTGATCCACGGACAATTTTTTGTCCTGGATAGCACGGAAGGTCACGTAGGCCGTCATGATCTTGGTCAGCGATGCCGGTTCGATGCGGGCGGCCGGGTCTTGTGCAGCAATGATCTGGCCACTGGTGGCGTCAAGCAGGAGCCACGATTTGGCGGCAATCGATGGTGCCGGGACGGTTTGTGCACCGGCAGCGGACATCACGAGGATACTGGCGGCCACAGCCGCTAAGAGTTTTTTCATGGGAGGGGTGTCGTCAATCAAAGTGGTGGTGCGAGGCAATACACCGCGGCATTGCCTGTGAGAAGAGGGCTAATTATAGCCGCACGCCCGGCTTAGTTACGACGCCAAAGCTGCGTAACGAAATTTTTGATGTGGCCAAGTTTGCGGTGGAAAAAGTGGTCGGCGCCGGGAACCACGATCACGGGAATATCGAGCGGGCGGGCCCAGTCGAACACTTGCGTGAGTGTAATGGTGTCATCGACTTCACCATGGATCAGGATGGTGTCGGCGGGCACCGGCGGCATCGGCCATTTGCCGGCGGCGGTGCCGACCAGCACCAGGCGCTCGGCAGGACGGCCTTCGCTTTCCAGGCGCTGCTGCAGGCGTGCCTGCACAAAAGTGCCGAACGAAAAACCGGCCAGTGCGACCGGTAAATGGGGAAATTCGCTGACCATGTAGTCGTACATGATGAGCATGTCGTCGGTTTCGCCGATCCCCTCGTCGTACACGCCTTCGGACGCGCCAACGCCGCGAAAATTGAAGCGCGCGACCACGTAGCCGAGCCCGACGAAGGTGCGCGCCAGTGCGTGGGCGACCTTGTTTTCCATGGTGCCGCCGTACAGCGGATGCGGGTGGGCGACCAGCGCGATACCGATCGGCACGGCATCGTCGTCCGGTGCGTCCAGCAGGCATTCCATTTTGCCGGCATTGCCGTCGAGGGTAAATTGGCGCGAGTGTTTGTTCAGGACATTCATACGTATGCTGGGCTGATTTAGATTTTGAGGCGGTCGACGATTTTGCCGCCAACGATGTGGGTGTCGATGATGTCGTCGATGTCCTGGTTGTCGACATAGGTGTACCAGGTGCCCTGTGGATAGACGACCAGGACCGGGCCTTCTTCGCAGCGGTCCAGGCAGCCGGCCTGGTTGATGCGCACCTTGCCCGGGCCCGACAGGCCCAGTTCCTTGATGCGTTTCTTGGCGTGCTTCTGCGCGCCTTCCGCGTTGTGCTGGCCGCAGCTGGCGCGGCTGTTGTCTTCGCGCTGGTTCATGCAAAAAAACACGTGCTGCTGGAAGAATGGTTTGGCGTCGCTCATGATGTTCTCGCTGAAGTCGGTAGATGGCCTCCATGATACCCGCAGCAACGCACCATGTTCAGTGACGATTGAGCTTGTGCGATGGCAGGACCAGGAACCAGAGGGCAAAGAAGGGCCACAGCAGCGACAGGAATTGCGCCGCGCCATTGAAGTTCAGGAATTTTCCCTGCACCCATCCTTGCAACGTGGAAATGAAATACGGATTGACCGGAATCGTGTTGACCACCAACAGGCTCAGCACAAGTGTCACGACCGCCAGCCGTCGCTGCGCCACCTGCGGCGCGAACGCCAGGCCCGACAGCATGATGACGCCGATCAGGAAGCCGCCATTGGCGCCTGGCGTCATCCAGACGAAACCGTTATCGGGGCCGAACAAGAGTGATGTGGAAATGGTTTTGACGGTCAGCGCGGCGGCCAACAGCAAACCCATCAGTAAAAAGCGTGGCGCACCCCGACGTACCAGGCACAGCATCGTGAGGACGGCGCCAGTCATGCCGCAGGCGGTGATGATGGTCTCCGAGAGCCAGTATTGTTCGACGCTCATGCCGGCGCCGGGTCGCAGCAGGCTGACCAGGTCGATCGGCGTATCGAGCCAGAGCGACAGCCAGTCCGACAGGATCGGCAGCACCTGGCCGTGGCCAAACAAATAGCCCTGCGGATACAGCTGGGCCACGGGCCACAGTGCGATCAGCACCAAACCCTGGCTGGCGTGCGAAGTGAACCAGCGCCGCCGCAGCGCGTACAGGCGGCTGTGGACCATCAGCGCGCGGGTGATGCGCACGCCGATCAGGGCGCCGATCAGGCCGCCGATGGAATTGGTCAACAGGTCCAGGTTTGATGGCACCCGGCTGGGGAGGTAAGTCTGCACCGCTTCCATGCTGCCCGCTACCAGGATGCCGCCCACGATGCCGAGCAGCAGCGCCCACATGCCGCGCACGCGCGGATACAAGGCCAGCACGATCAAGGCGCCGAGCGGCATATAGCCGACCACATTCACGCCGGCATCAAAACCGGTCCAATAGCGTTGCTTGACGAGATTCAGATAACTGAACGGGGACAGGCCGTTATCGTGCCAACCGGAAAACGGAAACCAGCTGGCATACACAATCAGCAGGAAGTAGGCGAGCAGGGCCGCACGCGCGACCGGCGAGCCGCGTGGCGCAATCGCCGCGGCCGGTCCCAGTGCGCCGGGATCGATTTTGCCGGGCGCCGGCTTCGGTCCGGCCGGGACCGGTGTGTCGTCCTGCGTCATGCTTAGCGCGGCGGCAGCGCCGCCAGCCACGCCACGATATCGGCCGCGACCGCATCGGTGCTGGCAGCCAGGGCCGTGGCGCCGCCGCCGGCGTCGGCCGTGGCGGCCGGCGTCGTGCGGCGGAAACTTTTCTGGTCGACCAGCACGTGGCCCTCGAACAGCGACGCGCGCACGGCCACTTCGCCTTCGCTTTGCGCCGCATTGGTGAAGGTGTGGATGAAATCGTCGACATCCACGCGCAGGATGGAAACGCCGGTGGAAGCGTCAGCGGTCGACAGCACTTTGGCGCCGGCCTGGGCCAGGCGCGTCTTGAAGCGCTGGGTCACCATTTGCAGCGGCGTGGTGCTCCAGCGGCTGTTGGCATACGACCGCGCCTGCAGCGGATCGGCATAGTTCAGGCGATAAAAGATGCGTTCGCTGTCATACGATGCCGAGCCGGTCACATCGGTGACCACCAGCGAATTGCGCAAGCCGGCTGGCGCCGCGCTGGCCGCCGCCGGCACGCGCGCAGGGCCGAAATCGTAGGTCGTGTTGGGCGTGCCCTTGCTCGAGGCACAGCCGGCCAGTTGCGCGGCGGTGGCGAGGGCGGCGACCATCATCAGGCGCTGCAGGTGTTTGTGTACGGTCATCGGATCGGTCCTCATTTGTTCGGGGCGACAAAGCCGGGTTCACCCGGCCCTGGCGTTGCGTTCGGTGCGCCGAACAGGATGCTTTGCGGCCGGTCAGTCAGCGAATTGGCCGTGCGCTTGACGGCGCGCAGCGACAACTTCGCTTCATCGGTCATGGCGGTCAGGTGCGGCAGCGTTTGCAGTTCCAGGTTGCTGGTCACGCCATCGACTGACGCGCTGACGCGGGTGAGCGTGCTGTTCAGGCGGTTAATGGCGCCGTCCGGCGCCTGCAGGCTGGCCGCCAGGTCTTCGTAACGCTTGGCGGCCGAGGCGACGTTGGTAGTCGCGCTGCCGAACGAGTCCAGGTCGCGGTCGAACTTGGCGGTGATGGCCGGTATGCGGGAAATGGTCGGCTCCAGCCGCGCGGGAATGGCGGCGAACGCTTCGGCGGCGTTGCCGATATTGTCGATAGCCTTGGTGATCTTGGCGGCGTTTTCGGGGTTCAGCATTTTATCGAGGCTGTCCGTTATATGCTCGGTGCGATTGAGGATGGCGAGACCGCGCTTTTCGATCTGATCGAGCAAGCCAGGACGCAGCGGAATGCGGGCCACCTGTTTTTCACTGCTGGGCAATAACGGCGAACCGGTGCTGTCATCGTCCAGTTGAATGAACGCGATACCGGTGACGCCTTGATAGCCAAGCGACGCAAACGTCGTGGTGGTAATCGGCGAGCCGGTATCGACCGACAGTTTGATGAGAATCTGGCCGGTGGCGCGCGGGTCGAACACGATCTCGTCGATGCGGCCCACTTCGAGGCCGCGATAACGCACTGCCGCCTGAGGATTCAGGCCGGGAATCGACTGGGTGGTCGCAATCTGGAATGGAATGCGTTCGGTGCGGTCGCGATTGAACCAGAGGCCTGCCAGAACGGCCGCCGCCAGCAATACCAGCGTAAAAATTCCTGTCATCAGGGCGTGTGATCTGTTTTCCATTAATTCTCCGTATCCGTCCCGGCGTCGCGGTCGTCGAGTACTTCGAGTGCCCGTTGCCCGCGTTCGCCCAGGAAAAATTGTTTGATGAAGGGATGGTCCACCGCCAGCACCGCGCGGGTGGGGCCGATCGCGATCACGTGCTTGTCTGCCAGCACGGCGATGCGCGAGGACAACGCAAACAGTGTGTCCAGATCGTGCGTCACCATCACCACCGTCAGTTTCAGTTCGCGGTGCAGGGTCTGGATCAGATCGACGAACGCGTCCGACAAATCGGGATCCAGGCCGGCGGTTGGTTCATCGAGGAACAGCAATTGCGGCTCCAGCGCCAGGGCACGGGCCAGCGCCGCGCGCTTGACCATGCCGCCGGATAAATCGGCCGGCATTTTGATCGCGTGTTCCATGCCCAGTCCGACCATGTCCATTTTCAGCATGACCGCGTCATAAATCACGTCTTCCGGCAGCGCGCGCAATTCGCGCAGCGGCAGCGCGATATTGTCGAACACGGACAAGGCCGAATACAGCGCGCCTTCCTGGAACAGCATGCCCCAGTGGTTGCGCATTTTCTGCAGCTGCTCGGCCTGGGCGCTGCTGATGTCGACGCCGAACACCCGCACTGTACCCTTGCTGGGCGTTTCGAGGCCCAGCATCTGGCGCAGCAGCACCGTTTTTCCGGTACCGGAGCCGCCCACGATCGACAGGATCTCGCCCGCATAAATATCGAGGTTCAAATCCTGGTGCACCACCGTGCGGCCGAATTTGGTCCACAGTCCCTCGATTTGCACGACCACCTCGCCAACATCGCCTTCCGGCGTGCGGTTCAAGCTTTGGCTGCGGCGTTTCGGCTTCGGTTTTTCGCCGTCCATTAAAACCCCACGCCGTTAAAAATGATGGCAAACACGGCGTCGGCCAGGATCACGACGGTGATCGCGGTGACAACCGAGGTGGTCGTGCCTTTGCCCAGGCTTTCCGTATTCGGCTTGATGCGCAGGCCGAAATGGCACGACACCAGCGCAATCAGCACGCCAAAGGTAATGCCTTTTAATATGCCAATCACATAGTTAGCCAGCGGTACCGCATCCGGCAACTTTTGCAGGAAATAACGCCCCGATAAACCCAGTTCGACTTTGGCTGAAACCATACCGCCAATTAAGGCCATGGCGTCGGTCCACACGACCAGCAGCGGCATGGAGATTGCGAGCGCAATGACTTTCGGCAGGATCAGCCGGAAGCCGTGCGAGATTCCCATGACCAGCATCGCGTCGAGTTCCTGGGTGACGCGCATGACGCCCAGCTGCGCCGTGATTGACGAGCCGGAACGGCCCGCCACCAGAATCGCCGCCAGCAAGGGCCCCAGTTCGCGGATCACGCTCATGCCAAGGATGTTCACCAGGTACATGTCGCCGCCAAACATGCGCAGCTGCTGCGCCGACAGGTAAGACAGCACCACGCCAATCAGGAAACCGACCAGGGCGGTGACGCCCAGCGCCTGGAACCCGGCGTGATAAATATTCGCGGAAATTTCGCGCCACGGGCCCAAGGCCGGGCGCTTGATGAAGCGCCAGAAATCCTGGATCACCTGGCCAATCAACTTAATAAAGCCCTGCATGTGCTCGAAAAACACCAGCAGCGCAAAACCGAGCCGCATGACCAGGTTGACGCGTTTCGGCCTTGTGCGTGGCGGTTCTTTCTTGCCGGCTTCCTCGATGCGCTTGAACAGATCTTCCTGTTTCGGCGCCAAGGTCAGCTGGGCAGGACGCTTTTTGCCCCATGCATTCCAGAACAATTGCGCGCCGATGTGGTCCAGGCTGCTCACTTGCGACAAGTCCCAGGCGACGTCGGGCTGCTGCTTGAGCGCCTGCAAGTTGGCGTTCAAGCCTTTTAATATGCCCTTTTCAGAGAGGGCGTGGACTTGCCAGATGCCGCCGGCGACAGCCGACGGCGCCTGGCCGGCTTCGGATGGTTGGGTGGTTAATGTTGGCGCATTTTCAATCGGCATTGCGCCAGTGTAAAAGAGAAACGATTCCTCTGCCACACGTCATCGTTGTAAACCAAATAACTTATGGTTACGCGGCCAGATGGCGCGCCTGACGCATCGGTGCGACCACGGCCGGTTTGGCGGCCGGCGCATCGACGCGGCCGGCATAATCGCTGGCGACCAGGGCCACCGCTTCGTCTTTCGGCATGCCGCATACCTGTAGCCATTCGCGTACGAGGCCGGCGAGGCGGTCGAGGGCGATGCGGTGGGTCGCATCGGTGCGCGCATAAATCCAGTCGGCGAACGACATGAAATTTTCGAACGGCGCCTTGCCCATGATGTACAGCACGGTATTGGCGAAGCGGCCCGAATTGGCCACCAGGTCCCAGTAGCGCGCGAAGCGCACCAGGCGCTGCATGGTTGGGAAATCGATATCGCGCGTACTCAGAACCGTGTAGGGCGGATACGGGTCGAATACCATCTTGAATGCTTCGGTATGGCGGATGATCGGCGTGCCGCGCAGGCGTTTCAAGATGCCGAACTGGATTTCGTGCGGGCCGAGTGCGACCAGCTGGTCGAACCCGCGCGCAAAGCTGGCCACGTCTTCACCTGGCAAACCGGCGATCAAATCGACGTGCAAGTGGGCGTGGGAATGCTCCATCAGCCAGCGGATATTTTCGGCGGCCTTGGCATTGTCCTGGCGCCGGCTGACCAGCGCTTGCACTTCTGGATTGAAACTCTGGATGCCGATTTCGAATTGCAGCGCGCCGGGCGGGAACTGGGCGATGCCGGCTTTCAGCGCATCGGGCAGGTGATCGGGCACCAGTTCAAAGTGGGCGTACACCGGATCGTCCGGGTTCGCCGCGATTTTATCGAGGAAGAACTGCATGATCTTCAGGCTGGTCTTCACATTCAGGTTGAATGTGCGGTCGACGAACTTGAACAGCCGCGCGCCGCGCGCATGCATGGTTTCCATCTGCGCCAGGAAATTGTCGAGCGGGAAGGGCCAGGCAGTCTTGTCGAGCGCCGACAGGCAGAATTCGCATTTGAACGGGCAGCCGCGCGAGGCCTCTACATATAAGGTGCGGTGCGCGATATCGCCATCACTATATAAAGAGTAAGGCAGGGCGATTTCCGCCATGGGTGGCTGCACGCCCGCATGGACTTTCATCAGCGGCTTGGGGCCATTCAGGATGTCCGCGCACAGCTTGGGCAAGGTGACATCGCCCCAGCCGGTGACGACGTAATCAGCCAGCCGGACGATCTCTTGTCCATTGGTCTCGTGCGACACTTCCGGACCACCCAAAACGATGGCCACGTGCGGCGCCACCTGCTTGAGCATGGCCACGACGCGGGTCGTCTCCTCAACGTTCCATATATACACGCCGAATCCGACGATTCTTGGCGCGGCAGCCAGCAAGCGCTCCACCATCTCGGTCGTCTTCGCACCGATGACGAATTCCTGGATCGACGTCTGTTCTGTCAGCTCGCCCATATTGGCAAGCAAATAGCGCAGTCCCAGCGAAGCATGGGCGTAGCGGGCATTAAGCGTTGATAGAACGATAGTCATATAGATGGAGCGCCAGCCAAAAGATGCATTTTACCTCCGCCAGAACCCTCGAGACCGTCATCCCGGCCTCGAGACCGTCATCCCGGCGAACGACGGGATCCATTCTGAGCTTCCTGCAGAGTTATTTCCCGTAGCCCCTTGAAGAATTTGAAGCCGTTTGTTATAGTTCGCCTCCCAGCAAATTGCTGCAACAAATCAACAGGTTGCGACGAGATGTACGGGGACTGTTTCTGAAACAGGGCAGAAAAAGAAGTTGACGAACAGCGCAAAACGCTTCATACTCTTTCTTCTTCGCGGCTGACAAACAAAACGCTTTGTCAACAAGCTGCAAGATGCAACACCGAATAAAGTTCTTTAAAAATTAACAGTCGATAAGTGTGGGCGTTTGATGAAGGTGCCAAGAACTTCGGTTCTTG
>NZ_JAQQPS010000026.1:0-81003 GCF_036688685.1 Massilia sp. S19_KUP03_FR1
AACGCCGCTGTAAAAGCCGCCTTCGAGAAGAACACCTTCGGTTCGTAATACTCTGTAGTAATATCGAAAGCCGCCCTAGGGCGGCTTTTTTGTATTCAGTACCAACTTCCGCGATCCGCCATGCCTTCTTCCCCGCACCTTGTTTTGCCACGATCACATCTCGCGTTCCCCGGCGATGGTTCTTTCATCACGCTGACCGTGCTGTGCGCGCTTGCTGCCAATTTCCTGATCGCCTACGGACATGACCAACAGCGCTGCATCGAAATCGTGGCGCTGTGCGTGATTGCGATGATCGCGCTCGTGCGCATTGCCAGAGGCAAGATGCCCGCAGTACCGATATCGGTCGGCATTCCCTTACTGGCCTTCGTGGCACTGGGGCTGGCATCGGTCGCGACTGCGCTATCCTTGCGTCACGCTGTCAATGAATGGTCGACTCTGTTGCTGTTACTGCTTCTGGTGTTTGCCATTGCGGACGAGCTGGCCGGAAACAGCAAACGTCTGCATGGCGTTCTTCGATGGATAGGCATCACCTGCGCCCTGTATTCCTTGCTGGTCATGGTTGTCTATTTGATGGCCCTTGCCAGCGGATTTCAACCTGACGGCTTCGTGTTGTCGGTTGGATTTTCCAATTACCGGTTCCTCAACCACACGCAGACTGCGCTCATGCCGCTGATTATCCTGTTGTGCGTGACGGTGCCGATGACGGACCGCTGGCGCAAAGCATGGTTCGTGTTGGCAGCTTTTTGGTGGGCAATCTTGTTCGTGACAGAAGCGCGCGCCAGCGTGCTGGCGCTGGCCGTCGGCTGCGCCATCGCCTTCGGGTTGCGCCGCGCGCACGCACGCCCGGTTCTGGCAATGATGACAAAAACAGCGCTCGCCGGCATTGTCCTGTATGCGGTGATATTTCTCCTCCTGCCTCTGCTGTTCGGCCTGCAGCCTGTCGGCTCGCTGTCGAATGTTGTGGCACGGACGGTGGCCAATCCGGCTTCTGACCGCCTTCTGTTGTGGAAACTCGCATTGGATCTGATTGCCGCACACCCGTGGCTCGGTGTGGGTCCGCAACATTTTGCTCATGAGGGCGCCAAGCTGTATGCGGGGGCACACCCGCACAACTGGATATTGCAAATTGCGGCGGAATGGGGCATCCCGGCGTTGCTGTGCGCATTGGGCACCATCGCTTTCGCGGCGCGAACCCTCCTACGCACCGGCGCGCGCGTTGCCGATTCGGATCTGGTGAACCAGAGTACGTTCGCCTGCCTGCTGGTCACCTGTACAGCAATATTCGCCGATGGGCTGCTGTCGGGCGTGATCGTCATGCCGCAGAGCCAGCTCGCTATCGTACTCGTGCTTGGATTCGCGTGTGCGTGGGTTCGCCTGCAAATTGGTGGCGTGGAGCGCGTCGCACCGGTTCCGTCGTCGCTTGCGCGTGCCATTTTTATTGCGCTGCTGGTTGCCGGATGCTACGGATTGCTGTGGTCGGCTTGGCCGGATATCCCTGCGCGCGCGCGGGGTGACACGCTTACGCCGGCAGAATTGGCCGTAAATCCTGCGACACAGTGGTCCCGCATGTGGCTAGCCGGATTTTTCTAGGTTTCATACAGTCTGATGCCTTGCCTCTAAGAACGGCTCGTACGTTGACCGCGTTTTGACTTGCGCCATTGCGCTCAAGCACAAAAAAAGCCCGCGTGCGAGGCGGGCCCTGGTTCAGTGCAACGCCACTATGGCTTCAAATGCTGGTTCAGCCAGCCCAGCACCGTGTGGTGCCACAGCAGCGAATTACCAGGTTTCAGCACCCAGTGGTTCTCGTCCGGGAACACCAGCAACTTGCTTTCGATGCCGCGCCGTTGCAGTGCCGTGAACGTCCCCAGCGCCTGCGCTGTCGGGATGCGGAAGTCCAGGTCGCCTTGCACGACCAGCATCGGCGTCTTCCATTTGGTCACGAAGTTGACCGGGTTAAAGCGCTCGTGGTTCTCTGGCACAGCATAGTAGGGGCCGCCGCTTTCCCAGTCGGTGAACCACTGCTCTTCCGAGGAGTACGCCATGCCGCGCGTATCGAATACGCCATCATGGTTGACGATGCACTTGAAACCGTCTGGCCAGTTGCCCTCGATCCAGTTCATCATGTAGCCGCCGTACGACGCACCCAGCGCGCAGCTGCGCTCGCGGTCCAGCCAGGAATATTTCGCTACGGCCGCTGCCAGGCCTTTCTGCAGATCTTCCAATGGCTTGCCGCCCCAGTCGCCGCTGATGCTGTCGGTAAATTTCTGGCCGTATCCGGTCGAGCCGTGGAAATCGATGAACACGGTCGCATAACCTGCACCCGCGTACACTTGCGGATTCCAGCGGTAACTCCAGCCATTGCCGAAACTGCCTTGCGGGCCGCCGTGGACCAGGAAAGCGATCGGATACTTCGCGCCTGGCGTCGCATTCCACGGTTTCATCACGTAGCCGTGCACAGTGTCGCCATTCGCGCCGGCGAACGAAAACTGTTCGAATTCGCCGAACTTCACGTCTTTCAGCTTGTCGACGTTTTGCTGCGTCAATTGCACAGGCTTGCCACCGGCCAGTTTTTGGCTGAACAATTGCGCGCCCGATTGCAGGTTCGACAGTGCATACACGACCGTATCGCGGCGCACGTCAAAGCCGCCGATGGCGCCCTGGTCGGTCAACGCGCGTACTTTGCCGTTGGCGGCGTCGATGGCGAACAAGCGGTGGTTGCCCACATCTTCGGCGTCGGCCACGATGGTCTTGCCGTCGGCCGACCAGGCGATGCTGCCCGGCGAGCGGTCCCAGTCCTGCGCCAGCTTGCGCTTCGCGCCGCTGGCCACGTCCATCAACATGATCTGGTAGCGGTCCGCTTCAAAGCCGGGCCGGGCCATGGCCAGGTAAGCGATGGTGCGGCCATCCGGCGAGTAACTTGCCTTGGCATCCCAGGCCGGATTGTCGGGCGTCAGGTTGCGCGGCGCGGCGCCGCCGGCGGCCGGCACGCTGAATAAATCGAAATTGGTCGACCAGGCTTCGGTCTTGCCGGCGATGCGCACCGAAAACACGATGGTCTTGCCGTCCGGGCTGAAGCGATATTCTTCACGGTCGCCGAACGGTTTGGATGGCACATCGCCGTCGAGCGAACCGGACAGGCTGACCGGTGCCGTGCTGACGCGGCCGTTGCTATCAAGCGGCGCCGAGAACAGCACCGCGTTGCGGCCGTCGGACCAGGTATCCCAGTGGCGCACGAACAGGCGGTCATAGACTTTGCCAGAGGTCTTGTCCTGCGCCGGTTTCTCGAGGCGGGTTTTGGTGCAAGCCAGGTCAGGGCAATCGCGGAACACGGCCATGGAGAGGGCAATCCGTTCGCCGTTGGGTGCAACGCGGAAATTATCGACGTCGAGGGCCAGATCGGTCACGCGCGTCGCTTCGCCGCCATTGATGGGCAGACGCCACACCTGCGACGAGCCGGAGCGGCTGGACAGGAAATACACCGCATCGCCGCTGGCGGACCATTCCGGATCGCTGCTGCTGGCGGCATTGCTGGTCAGGCGCTGCGGCACCGGTTTGGCTGCGCGCAAGTCGACCATCCACAATTCGGTATGGCCGCGGTTCTTGGCCAGGTCGGTGTCGCGCACGGTGTAGACGACGCGCGTGGCGTCCGGCGACACGGCCGGGCTGCCGACGCGTTCCATACTGACCATATCTTCCACGGTAAAGCCGCGCAAGGTGTCAGCCCTCGCGATCGCACCACTGGCGACCAGCGCCGTTCCCAACATCAGCAAACGTAATTTCATTCGATCCTCATGAGCTCGTACATACAGAAGCACGGGCCGGTCGCCGCATGCAAGGGCAGCAATTTACCATGGGAAGCGATACAGAAATAGATCAAGCAGTGCAAAGTAACTATGTTCTAATAAGACAACTTTTTTTTGATAAGTTTACTATTTTGCAATCTGCCCTCACGTCCCTAGTCCGATTTGTTTTTCGCACGCTTTTATCCTTGCTGGCTATTGCAGTCGTACTGGTCGGCGGGCGTTTCCTGCTCGACGAGGGACGCGTGCTTCGGTCGTCGAGTGGTGACTTGCAGACGCTAAGCACTGCAACCGCGAGCCTGGCGAAATACAGGGAGAACACCACCGCCCTTTTGCAGGCGAAAATGGTGCAGGCGCAGAAATATTCGATCCCCGAAATCGACAAGCTCATAGCGGACGCGACATTGCGACAGCAGGGCACTGAGACCGAAGTTGCGCGTTCTACGCTCCTGATACTCGGGCCAGCGGAGGCACTTGAGAAAATGCAGGCGCATTACAAAAACAGACTTGCTGTGAAGTTTGCGACGCTTGAGCTGGAATATCTTCAAAAATTCCGCGCATACCTTATTGCCGTCTCGGGTCGGGAGAATGCCTATCGAGAGCGCAGAAAACTCGCCATCAAGTCCAATCAAGCACTCGAAGTATTGCTGCTGCTTCAGAATAATCGTGACAAAATCGCACCTGAATTTGCCCGTGAGTTCATTTTAATCGCACCAATGTTCGGCGAAAAATTGGAGCGCGTCCAAAGGCAGGTCACTCAGGCGAAGAAAAATTACGATAGTGCCCTTGCCAATTATGAAATTCAAAAAAGGGCGGTCGACCACTTCAGCGCGCTGCCGCAGCGCCCGACCTTTGCAGTCGACCAGCAAGCGCTAGACGCCGTCACCAAGGACATGGCCGACCGCCTCGCCCAAGCGCGCACTGCCGTCAGCACAAACTGGGTGGCCCGCTACGTCAGCCCTGTTATCCACGTTCTGCCTCTCGCTCTGGCTGTCCTGCTGTCGTCTATCGTCGCCCACTTGTTCATCAAGCTGCTGTTTTATTTCGTGCTCGCGCCACTGGCTGCGCGGCGCAAACCGATTCAGCTTGAAGCGGCGCCGGCAGTGCAGAGTGTGCAGGCCAGCGCGTCTGCTGTCTCTCAGAATATCCATCTCGAACCCGGCGAAGAACTCTTGATCTTGCCCGGCTATCTGCAGAGTGTCTCGACAGGCGCTCGCAAGGACACCAAGCCGGTACTGGACTGGTCGTGCCTGTGGACCAGCATCATTTCCGGCATGGTGATGCTGACCCGCTTGCGCACCAGCAGCCGTGTCGATCCCGTGGTCGTGTCCTCGGATGTCGACGCCGTCAGCGAACTCACCCTGGTGACCATCCCACTGGGTGCGGCAATGGTTTTTCAGCCGCACGGCCTGGTCGGCGTCATCTATCCATCCGCGACACCGCTGAAAATCACCCGACGCTGGCGCCTGTTCAGCGCCCATGCCTGGCTGACCTTGCAGCTACGCTATCTGATTTTCCGCGGCCCGGTGACACTGATCGTGAAAGGGACGCGCGGCGTGCGGGTCGAGCCGGCAGGGCAGGGCCGCGTCATCAGCCAGTTTGCGACCCTGGGTTTTTCATCGCACCTGCACTACGCCACCGTGCGCAGTGAAACGTTCTGGCCGTATTACCAAAACAAAACGCCGCTGTTGCAGGATAAATTCGATGGCGCAAACGGCTACTACGTCTACGACGAAACCCCGCGCTTCGGCAAGACTGGCGGTTTTTTTTCGCGCGGCCTTGAAGGCCTGACGGATGCGGTAATGAAGGTGTTCGGGATCTGATCAGAGTTCGGCTGACCAGCCCCCCGACTTGCCGCCATGCTTTTCCAGCACCCGCACATTGGTCATCACCATGCCCCGATCCACCGCCTTGCACATATCGTAAATCGTCAGCAAGCCAACTTGCACGGCCGTCAACGCCTCCATCTCGACGCCGGTCTTGCCGACGGTCTCCACCTGCGCGCGGCAGTGCACACTGGACGTCGCGGCATCCGTCTCGAAATCGACGGCGACGCGCGTCAGTGCCAGCGGATGGCATAGCGGAATCAGGTCGCTGGTGCGCTTGGAGGCCATGATGGCCGCGATGCGCGCAATGCCCAGCACGTCGCCTTTCTTTGCGGTACCGGACAGCACCAGCTGCAAGGTTTCCGGCTTCATCCGGATGGTGCCGGCGGCAACTGCAATGCGGTGGGTTTCGGTCTTGGCGGTGACGTCGACCATGTGGGCCTGGCCGGTGCTGTCGAAATGGGTCAGGTGGTCGGATGGGGATGTGGACATGGAGAAAAATCACTGGCTGGGCTGGGGGGCAAAACGGCCCCGGATACGGGTATGATAGCACCGTGAAAATGACCCAAGACTCTGTCCCGCGCCGCTGGGGCCGCCTTCTGCTGACACTGTGCCTCGCCACTTCCGTCGCCACCGCTCCCGTGCAGGCGGCGCCCGTGCCGCTGAAACAATTGCCCGACAATTCGCGCCTGCCGACGCTGGGCGACCCGGTGCGCGAAGACCTGTCGCCGATTATCGAGCGCAAGCTGGGTGAGGAGATCATGCGCGACATCCGGCGCGACCGCGATTTCCTCGACGATGACCCGATCCTCGACTACCTGAACAGCTTCGGCGCGGGCCTGGTCAATTCGGTGCCGAATGCGCGCGGCGAAACGAATGCCGATTTTTACTTTTTTGCGGTGCGCGATCCGATACTCAACGCGTTTGCCTTGCCTGGCGGGTTCATCGCCGTCCATTCGGCGCTGTTGATTGCCGCGCAGACGGAATCGGAACTGGCGTCGGTGCTGTCGCATGAAATTGGCCACGTCAGCCAGCGCCACATCGCGCGCATGCTGGGCCAGCAGAAACAGGATGTGCTGCTGCCGCTGGCGTCATTGATCCTGGCGGCGTTGGCGTCGAAACTGGGGGGCGATGCCGCCATCGGCGTGCTGATGGGCGGGCAGGGGCTGGCCGTGCAGCGCCAGCTCAGTTTTACCCGCAACGCAGAACGCGAGGCCGACCGCGTCGGCTTCGAGATCATGGGCGCGGCCGGTTACGATACCTCGGGGATGGTGGCGTTTTTCAAGCGCCTGCAAACGGCGTCGCGCTCGTACACCGAGCTGCCGGCGTTTCTCAGCAGCCACCCGCTGACGGGCGAGCGCATTGCCGATATCCAGGCGCGCATCCGCGAAATGCCGTACCGCCAGCGCGTCGACAGCCTCGAGTTTTTCCTGGTCCGCTCGCGCGCCCGCGTCCTGCAGGACGAAACCGCGCAGGGCCGCATCGACGCCCGCACCGCCTTCGAAACCCAGCTCGGCATGCAAAGCCGCCAGCAGCAAGCCGCCGGACAATACGGCATGGCCTTCCTGTCGCTCAAGCAGGGCGATGTGACCAAGGCGCGCAGCTGGCTCGCCAAAGCGCGCACGACCATGAAGCCGCGCGAAGGCCCCGTATTTTCTACCGGCCAGAGCACGTCCGACGGCGGCGCCATGTTTGCCGGCCTGGCCCTCGAAATCGATCTGGCGCCGGGACAATCGGCGGCCATCGTGCAGCAAACGGTCAAGGATGCCGATGCGGCGCACCAGCGCTATCCACTCTCGCGCAGCATCGCGCGCCAGTACGCCGAGGCATTGATTACGGCCGGCAAGCTCGAGGAGGCCGCCGTGTTCCTGCGCGAGCAGGTGCAGCAATACCGCGAAGAGCCGAAACTGTATGACCAGCTTGCCAAAACCTATGCGGCGCAGGGCAAACTGGCGCTGCAGCACATGGCGCTGGCCGAATCGTATGTGCTCACGGGCGCGCTGCCGGCCGCCGTCGACCAGTTGAATTTTGCCCGCAAATCGAAAGATGTGTCGTTTTACGACCAGGCCGTGATCGATGCGCGCGAACGCGAATTGCAGGCGCGCCAGAAAGAAGAAAAGAAGGAAAAGAAAGAGAACTAGGCGTGTGGGTTGGCGACAAAGCCGAAGCGTGCGCCCAGGTCGCCGTCTGGCAGCCGCTCCACGTCGACGCGCGCGTCGTGCAAACGCAGCGACACGGTGCCTGATCCGGCTTCCAGCCACGCCAGCAACGCGTCATCATCGACCGCCGCGCCGTTCCTCTCCATGGTGGCAAGCAATTGCGCCACGTCCCGGTCATCGACCTGCGCCAGCTTGCCGCCGGCTTGCACGATCAGCGCACCGGCTGCCGTCATGTACGCTTTGTCGATGTGCCCGAGCGCTTCGCCTGTCTGCAGCACCAGCCCCTGGGCCGGATCGGTGCGCGCCACGTACGGCGTCGTTTCCAGGTTCACGTACACGCGCTGCGGACCATTCTGGAAATACCAGCAGCCGCGCGCGTCGGCGGCGTAATTGCGGTTGATAAAAGCGAGCAGGGCGGCATTGCCCAGCCGGTCGCCCGGAAGGTTTGCCTGTTGCGCATGTTCGTCGCGCATGCGCCAGCCGCCGCGCGCGTCGAGTGCCAGCCAGCCGTAGCAGTGCGGCACGTCGGGCCATTTGGCCATTGCCTGTTTTACGATGTCATCCATGAGGCGCAGCTTCGCAGGTTTGCGCCGACGCTGTCGCACGCGCGTGCACATGCTGGTCGAAAAACGCCAGTATTCGCCGCGCCAGCCACGTATTCGTACCATCCGCGCTGAAGCCCACGTGGCCGCCCTGGGCCGGGTAGTCGAGCGTGACCGCGGCCGACGCACTGGTCGGTAAATGTTGGCCCGGCAAAAATGGATCGTTGCGCGCGTTGAGCACCAGGGTCGGCACCGTGATGTCGTGCAGCACGTGGCGGGCGCTGGCGCGGTGCCAGTAGTCGTCGGTGTCGCGGTAGCCGTGCAGGGGCGCGGTGACGATGTTATCGAACGCGTACAGGTCGCGCGCTTGCAGCAGGGCGTCGCGGTCGAACAGGCCGGGAAACTGGTCCAGCTTGGCCAGGCACTTCGGTTTCAGGGTTTGCAGGAACATGCGCGTGTAGAGCATGTTGAAGCCGGTGCCGAGGGCGGCGCCGCCGCGCGCCAGGTCGAGTGGGGCGGAAATGGCGCAGGCAGCGTCGACGATGCCGGCGCCGTGCTGCCATTCGCCCAGCCAGCGCAGCAAGGCGTTGCCGCCCAGCGAGACGCCGGCGGCGAAAAAGTCGCCGCTCGCGCGCGGCCGCAGACGGCGCACGATCCAGTCGATCTCGGCGGCGTCGCCGGAATGATAAAAACGGGGTGCGCGGTTCGGTTCGCCCGAGCAGCCGCGAAAGTGCGGCACCGCGCCGGACCAGCCGCGCGCGGCCAGTGTCGCCATCAGGGCGCGCGCGTAGTGGCTGTCTGAACCACCTTCCAGGCCGTGAAACAGCACCACGAAGGGCTGGCCGGGCTGGCCGTCGACGAAATCGACATCGATGAAATCGTCCTGTGCGTGCACCTCCCAGCGCTCGCGCCGGTAGCGCACGCGTGGTGTGCGCGCGACTGTGGCGGGGTAGACGGTTTGCAGGTGGCCGCCAGGCAGCCACAGGGGAGGCTGGTAGTCGATCCCCATTAAAACTTAATGATGACCGACGACGGTGCCCGCCTTGAGTGCATAGCGGGTGCCGCAGTACGGGCAGCGCGCTTCGCCATGGGCGGCGAAGTCGAGGAACACACGCGGGTGGCTGGACCACAGTGGCATGGCCGGGTTCGGGCAATGGGCCGGCAGGTCTTTCGCTTCCAGTTCCACTACCGCCATCATTTTGTCATTCATGCGTTTCTCCGTCTGGCTAAATTAAGCAAAGACAGATTTTAGCGGATTCACGACATGCATTAGTACATAAAAGTGCCGTCATTGCGAATCACCGTCAGCTCGACATAATCGGACGCATTATGGTTCGATGGGCTGAACTTGAGCACAAAGCCGCCCAGGTCGAAATGCCCCATGCTTTCGACGCCTTTGTTGAAACTGGCGCGCGTCAGGTTGTTGCCGGCATTTTCCAGGCCTTCCACGAACGCTTTGGCGGCAATAAAGCCTTCCAGGCTGACAAAGCCAGGCTGGCGGCCCGGTTTCACCATGTACAGTTTTTTGTATTCCCTGATCAGCGCCAGCTTGTCATTCCAGGGCGACGGCATGACCTGCGAAATCATCACGCCGGGCGCGCCTTTGCCGAGCGCTTCGGCCAGCGACTGGCTGCCCACGAACGAAATGTTCCAGAAATAGGGCAGCGAGGTGGCATCCTTGCGCATGGCCTGAATGAACGCCGCGCTGGCCGCGTACGGTGTGACGATGATGATGGCCGGCGGGTTCATGGCGCGCATCTTGGTCACGGCGGCAGCCACGTTGACGCTGTTGCGCTCGATGGTCACGGTGCCCATGACGGTGAGTCTGTGCTTTTTCAGGGCCATTTGCACCGCATCCAGGCCGGCCTGGCCGTAGGCGTCATCCTGGTAAAACACGGCAACTTGCTTCATGCCCATGCCTTCCAGGTTCTCGACAATTTTTTCCATTTCGCGCACATAGCCGGCGCGAATATTGAAAACGTTCGGCTGGAACGGCGCGCGCAGCGATTGGGCGCCCGTCAGCGGCGCAAAAAACGGCAGGTTTTCCTTGGCGACCAGCGGCAGGGCGGCATTTGACGTCGGCGTGCCGACATAGCCGAACAGCGCGAACACATTGTCTTTGTCGATCAGTTGCTTGGTATTGGCGGCGGCGCGGTCCGGCTCATAGCCATCGTCCAGGCTTTTCAGGACAATTTTGCGGCCGTTGACGCCGCCCTTGCTGTTGACGTAGTCGAAATACGCCAGGGCACCGTCGCGCATCTCGGCGCCCAATTTGGCCGCCGGACCCGACAGGGCAGATGACTGGCCAATGGTGACGGTGGTCGGCGTGACCCCAGGCACGGCCGCGCGGGCCGGTATGGCCGCTGCCAGCGCAGCCATCAAAGTGAACAATACTGCCGAAGGCCAGCGCGAAGCATGCTTGCTCATATCACAACCCTATCATTTGAAAAGAAGACGCGAAAAAATACACAAGCAGGCAAAGTCATGTGCTGATGCAATTATCCACGGATTTATTTCTAGGCAGTAATATATTTGGCCGACGGTGTGGCGTTTTCCTCCAAACGATAACGATCTTTTAATGTTTCAGCGCACTGTACGCGGCTGCGCGGCCACCATGTTGTTGAGCCGCCACGCGCACGCAAGCCGCTTGCCAGGCTTGTCAATACAGGAAGGTGCCATCGTTGCGGATCACGGTCAGCTCCACATAACTGGACGCCTCGTGGTTGGTGGGGCTGAATTTGAGCGTGAATCCGCCCAGGTCGGTGCCGTTGAGCCCTTCGACCCCTTCGCGGAAACTGGCCCGCGTCAAATTCTTGCCGGCGCGTTCCAGCCCTTTCACGAATGCTTTGGCGGCAATAAATCCTTCCAGGCTGCTGAAACCCGGCGCGCTGCCCGGTTTGTTCAGGTAAAGCTTGGTGTACTCCTTGTTCAGCGCCATATTCTTATTCCATGGCGACGGCATGACCTGGGAAATCATGACGCCGGCCGCATCTTTGCCAAGCGCACTGGCCAGGCCCTGGCTGCCGGTAAACGACAGGTTCCAGAAAAAAGGCACCGAGATGGCGTCCTTGCGCATGCCGCGAATAAAGGCGGCGCTGGCCGGATAGGCCGTGATGATCAACACGGCGGTCGCCTGCAAGGGCCGCAGCTTGGCGACCGCGGCGCTCACGTCGGTGCTGTTGCGCTCGACGGTGGCCGAGCCCAGCAACGCCAGGTTGTGCGTTTTCAGCGTGCGCTCGAACACGTCGAAAATGGCTTTGCCGGGGGCGTCGTTGTAATACACAGCGGCGATTTTCTTGGCGCCCATGCCTTTCAGGTTCTCGATGATCTTTTCCATCTCGAGTACATTGCCGGCGCGGATATTAAAAACGTTCGGCCGGAATTGCCCGTGCAACGATTCGCCCCCTGCCAATGGCGCAAAAAACGGCACGTCTTCCTTCTCCACCGAGCGCATCGAGGCCGTCGATGTGGCCTGGCCGACATAGCCGAACAGCGCGAAGACGTTATCGTTATGAACCAGTTGCTGGGTGTTCTTGACCGCCTGCGCCGCATCGTAACCATCGTCGAGGGTCTTCAGGACGATCTTGCGGCCTGCCACGCCGCCTTTGCTGTTGATATGATCGAACCAGGCCTGCGCCCCGTCGCGCATTTCAATGCCGAGTTGGGCGGAGGGCCCGGTCAGAGCCGCCGACTGGCCCAGTACAATCGTGTTGGCCGTGACGCCGGGTGTCGCGCCAGCCGGGAGGGCGGCAGCGAGCAGTGTGAACAGGACGGCCGACGGCCAGCGCAAAGCGTGCTTCAACATATCAACAAACCAATCTTAAGAGGGAATTCCAGCGCATCAACTGCCCGAGCGTCAATACGCACCGTATTTGGCGTGATTATGCGTGGTTATATTTCCAATGGGAAATTACTTTTGACAAATAGTCACACATTGTCGTTTTTTCGTTCATCCATTATTTTTTGCATACCGAGTTGCCACTTCCATGACAGATCGACCTTCTTTCAATATGGCGCTGGAGCGCCATGACCCGGTCGCCCTGCGCGCCGGCTTTACTGCCGGACTGCCGACACTATTCGGCATCGGCGCCTGGGGCATGGTGGTGGGCGTGGCCATGGTCAAAAGTGGCCTGACGCTGGCCCAGGCTTGCGGCATGACCTTGCTGGTGTTTGGCGGCTCGTCCCAGCTGGCGGCGTTGCCGCTCATTGCCGCCGCCGCGCCGGTGTGGGTGATTTTCGCCACGGCGCTGGTGGTCAACTTGCGCTTCGTGATCTTTTCGGCCCTGCTGGCGCCCCATTTCATGCACCTGCCGTGGCCGCGGCGCCTTCTATATGGTTATATATCGGGGGACATGTCGGTCGCGCTGTTCTTGCAGCGCTATCCCGACTACGCGCCGGCGCCCGGCAAGTTTTCTTACATGCAGGGCTTGATGATCCCGAACTGGTGCGCGTGGCAGATCGGCTCGCTGGCCGGTATCTTTCTCGGCAGCGCCGTGCCGGCGGCCTGGGGGCTGGGCTTTGCCGGAACGCTGGCAATTTTGTGCGTGATGATACCGCTGGTGGTCAACCGGGCCGCGCTGTGCGGCGTGCTGGTAGCCGGCGCCGTGGCCATCGCCGCGCACGGCCTGCCTTATAAGCTGGGCCTGTTGCTGGCCGTGTTGCTGGGTATGCTCAGCGCCATGGCGGTGGAAGAAACGCAGCTGCGCTGGAGCCAACGTCATGGCTGAATGGGAAATCTGGGCCGTGATCGGCCTGCTGGCCTTGTCCACGGCCCTGACGCGCAGCACGTTCTGGATGGTGGGGCACAAAGTGACGATTCCGCCGCGCATGCTCGAGGTGCTGCGTTATGCGCCGGCCTGCGCGCTGGCAGCCATCGTCGGCCCCGACCTGGCATTCGCCGGCGGGCAGACATTGCAGTTGACGGCGGCCAATCCGCGCTTGCTGGCGGGCCTGGCGGCGCTGCTGTTTTACCTGTGGCGGCGCAGCATGTTGCAAACCATCGTGGTGGGCATGGCGGCCTTTACACTGTTGCGTGTCTTTCATGTTTTTGGCGCCGTTGCCTAATGTAGAATAACGTTCTTTCAATCTTCAACCAACGACCCGCCATGGATGCTGTGCGCAATTTCACCCGCTTGCAAGACCTCATCGATACCAATGCGCTGCAGGGCAAGCGCGTGTTCATTCGCGCCGACCTGAATGTGCCGCAAGACGATGCTGGCAATATTACCGAAGACACGCGCATCCGCGCTTCGGTGCCGGCCATTCGCGCCGCGCTCGCTGCCGGCGCTGCCGTCATGGTGACCTCGCACCTGGGCCGCCCGACCGAGGGCGCGTTCAAGCCGGCCGATACGCTGGCGCCGGTGGCCGTGCGGCTGGCCGAATTGCTCGGTCAGCCGGTCGAACTGAAGCAGAACTGGGTCGACGGCGTCGATGTCGCCCCGGGCCAGGTGGTGCTGCTGGAAAACTGCCGGGTGAACGTCGGCGAAAAGAAAAACGACGACGCGCTGGCGCAAAAAATGGCCAAGCTGTGCGACGTCTACGTCAACGATGCCTTCGGCACCGCCCACCGCGCCGAAGCGACCACCTACGGCATCGCCAAATTCGCCCCGATCGCGTGCGCCGGCCCCTTGCTGTCTGCCGAACTCGACGCTTTGGGCCGCGCGCTGGGCGCGCCGGCGCGGCCGCTGCTGGCCATTGTCGCCGGCTCGAAAGTCTCGTCCAAACTGTCGATCCTGAAAGCGCTGGCCGATAAAGTCGACAACCTGATCGTCGGCGGCGGCATTGCCAACACTTTCATGAAAGCGGTCGGCCTGAACGTCGGCAAGTCGCTGGTCGAAGCCGACCTCGTCGTTGAAGCGAAAGCCATCATCGACATGATGGCCGCGCGCGGCGCCACGGTGCCGATTCCCGTCGACGTGGTGTGCGCGAAAGAATTTTCTGCCTCGGCGGGCGCCACCGTGAAGGCCGTCGCCGACGTCGAAGACGACGACATGATCCTCGACATCGGCCCGCAAACGGCCGCCACGCTGGCCGCGCAGATCGGCGAGGCCGGCACCATCGTCTGGAACGGCCCGGTTGGCGTGTTCGAATTCGAGCAGTTTGCCAATGGCACCAAGACACTGGCGCACGCCATTGCCGACGCCAAAGCCTTCTCGATCGCCGGCGGCGGCGACACGCTCGCCGCGATTGCAAAATACGACATTACCGATAAAATCGGCTATATCTCGACGGGAGGCGGCGCCTTCCTCGAGTTTTTGGAAGGCAAAACGTTGCCTGCAGTGGAGATCCTGCAGCAGCGTTTTAATAAATAAAATCCAGCGCAGCCAACCGGGCTGCGCTTTTTATTCCAAGGATTATTTATGTACCGTGGCACCAAGATCGTTGCAACCATCGGCCCGGCATCGTCCGATTTCGACACCTTAGTGCGGATGATCCGCGCCGGCGTCGATGTCGTGCGCCTGAATTTTTCGCACGGCAAGGCCCAGGACCATATCGACCGCGCCACCCTGGTGCGCCGCGCGGCCGCCGAGTGTGGCAAGGAAGTGGCGATCATGGCCGACATGCAGGGTCCCAAGATCCGCGTCGGCAAGTTCGAAGATGGCAAGATTTACCTGAACAATGGCGAAACTTTCATCCTGGATGCCAAGTGGGGCGACAACGGCGAACTGGGCAACCAGGAACGCGTCGGCCTCGACTACAAAGCGCTGCCGCGTGACGTGCGCCCGCACGACCGCCTGTTGCTCAACGACGGCCTGATCGTGCTGGTGGTCGACCGCATCGTCGGCCACGAAATTTTCACCACCGTCAAAGTGGGCGGAGAGTTGTCGAACAACAAGGGCATCAACCGCCAGGGTGGCGGCCTGACCGCGCCGGCGCTGACGGCCAAAGATATGGAAGACATCAAGACGGCCATGAGTTTTCAGGCCGACTATCTCGCCATTTCCTTCCCAAAAAGCGCCACTGATATGGAAATGGCACGTCAACTGGCCAATATCGCGGGTGAGGCATATCACCACAAGCCGATGATGATCGCCAAGATCGAGCGTGCCGAGGCCATTCCGGTGCTCCAGGAAATCCTCGACGCCTCCGACGGCATCATGGTCGCGCGCGGCGACCTGGCGGTGGAAGTGGGCAACGCGGCCGTGCCGGCGCTGCAAAAACGCATGATCCGCATGGCGCGCAATTCGAACAAGCTCGCCATCACGGCCACCCAGATGATGGAGTCGATGATCGTCAACGCCGTGCCGACGCGCGCCGAAGTGTCCGATGTGGCCAACGCCGTGCTAGATGGCACCGATGCCGTCATGACGTCGGCCGAAACCGCCTCCGGCCGTTACCCGATTGAAACGGTCGAGATGATGGCGGCCATTTGCGCCGAAGCCGAGCAGTCCGAATACAACAAGCTCGACGCCGACTTTTTGAATGTGCAGTTCACCCGCATCGACCAGTCAATTGCCTACGGCACCCTGTTCACCGCCCACCATTTGCGCGTCAAGGCGATCGTGGCGCTGACCGAGTCCGGCTCGACCGCCTTGTGGATGAGCCGGCACAGTATCGATACGCCGATCTTCGCCCTGACGCCGTCGCGCACCACGCAGCGCAAGGCGTCGCTGTACCGCAATGTGCAGGCTTACTATTTGCAGCAGGACGGCGGCAGCCACGCAGTATTGCGCGCAGCCGAGGAACTGCTGGAGAGTAAAGGGGTCGTACAAAAGGGTGACATGATCGTGGTGACCTGGGGCTCGCCGATGGGGCAGGCCGGTGGCACCAACGCGCTCAAAATCGTGCGCGTCGGCGAATTCGAACTACCATCTAACTAATTCATTACTATTGTTTGGAGTATTACCATGGCACTCGTCTCATTGCGTCAACTGCTGGACCACGCTGCCGAACACGGCTACGGCCTGCCGGCCTTTAACGTCAACAACCTGGAACAGGTTACCGCCATCATGATGGCCGCCGATCAAACCGGCAGCCCGGTCATCATGCAGGCCTCGGCCGGCGCGCGCAAATATGCCGGCGAGCCGTTCCTGCGCCACCTGATCGACGCCGCCGTCGAAGCCTACCCGCACATCCCGGTCGTCATGCACCAGGACCACGGCCAGTCTCCGGCCGTCTGCATGGCGGCCATCCGCTCCGGTTTTACGTCCGTCATGATGGACGGTTCGCTCGAAGCCGACGGCAAGAGCGTTGCCAGCTACGAATACAACGTCGAAACCTCGCGTGAAGTCGTCAAGTTTTCGCACTCGATCGGCGTGACCGTCGAAGCCGAACTGGGCGTGCTCGGTTCGCTGGAAACCATGAAGGGCGACAAGGAAGACGGCCACGGCGCCGACGGCCTGATGACCCGCGAGCAATTGCTCACCGACGTGGCGCAAGCCGCCGACTTCGTCGCGCGCACCCAGTGCGACGCGCTGGCCATTGCCATCGGCACTTCGCACGGCGCCTACAAATTTACCCGCAAGCCGACCGGCGACATTCTCGCCATCGACCGCATCAAGGAAATCCACGCGCGCATCCCGAACACCCACCTGGTGATGCACGGTTCGTCCTCGGTGCCGCAGGAATTGCTGGCGATCATCCGCGAATTCGGCGGTGACATGAAAGAAACCTATGGCGTGCCGGTTGAAGAAATCCAGGAAGGCATCCGTCACGGCGTTCGCAAGATCAATATCGACACCGATATCCGCCTGGCCATGACGGCGGCGATTCGCAAGTACCTGTTCGAGAACCCGTCGAAATTCGACCCGCGCGATTATTTGAAGCCGGCGCGCGAAGCCGCCATGATGGTTTGCAAGGCGCGCTTCCAGGCCTTCGGTTGCGAAGGCATGGCGTCGCGCATCAACCCGATTCCACTTGAAAAAATGGCGGCGCGTTATCAATCGGGTGAGTTGTCGCAGATCGTCAAGGCGTAAGCAGTATCGTTAGCCGCAATACCGTCACCCCGATGAAAATCGGGGCCCATACTGAGATTGCTTCGCCGCGAACTGTGCGGTTGCAGATACGTGCTATGGGTCCTCGCCTTCGCGGGGATGACGTTTGAGGGCAGTGGTAAAATGCCGCATTAGAATCACGTTCGCGCGGACTGCCTGCAGTCCGACTTTCTACACCGGCGGGGGCAACCCGCCGGTTTCGCTTTCCGGTACCTCTTCTATGAACAGCCTCTACCAATCCACCATCGATTCCCTGCCACTGCTGGGCCGCGGCAAGGTGCGCGACAACTATGCCGTCGGCGACGACAAGATCCTCATCGTCACCACCGACCGTTTATCTGCATTTGACGTCGTCATGAACGAGCCAATTCCCGGCAAGGGCATGGTCCTGAACCAGATGACCGATTTCTGGTTCGAGAAGCTCGGCGATATCGTGCCGAACCACCTGACCGGTGTATCTCCTGAAAGCGTCGTCAGCGCCGCTGAAGTGGAGCAGGTACGCGGCCGCGCGGTCGTGGCGAAACGCCTGCAGCCGATCATGGTCGAAGCAGTCGTGCGCGGTTACCTGATTGGTTCCGGCTGGAAGGATTACCAGGCCACCGGCGCGGTGTGCGGCATCACCTTGCCGGCCGGCTTGCAGCAAGCCGACAAATTGCCCGAGCCAATTTTTACCCCGGCCGCGAAAGCCGACCTGGGTGAGCACGACGAGAACATCAGCTTCGCCGACATGGAACAGCGTATCGGTGCCGAGCTGGCCGGTCGCATGCGTACCATCAGCATCGCCCTGTACCAGCGCGCGGCCGAATACGCCGCCACCAAAGGCATCATCATTGCCGATACCAAGTTCGAATTTGGGCTGGACAGCAACAACGTGCTGCACCTGATGGACGAAGTGCTGACCGCCGATTCGTCGCGCTTCTGGCCGGCCGATTCGTATCGTCCGGGCATCTCGCCACCGTCCTTCGACAAGCAGTTCGTGCGCGACTACCTGGAAACGCTGACCGAGTGGCCGAAGACCGCCCCGGCGCCAGCCCTGCCGGCAGATGTCATCAACAAAACCCAGGCCAAGTACTTCGAAGCCATCGAGCGCCTGACCGGCGAGAAGCTGAAAGCATGAGCGATCAAGCCAAGCCTGTTGTCGGCGTCGTCATGGGTTCGTCGTCCGACTGGGACGTCATGAAGCACGCGGTCGACATCCTGACCCAATTCGGCGTGCCGCACGAAGCGCTGGTCATCTCGGCGCACCGCATGCCGGACGAAATGTTCGCCTACGCGGAAGGCGCGCGCAGCCGGGGTTTACGCGCCATCATCGCCGGCGCCGGCGGCGCGGCCCACTTGCCGGGCATGATCGCCGCCAAGACCATCGTGCCGGTGCTGGGCGTGCCGGTGCCATCGAAATACCTGCGCGGGGAAGACTCGCTGCTGTCGATCGTGCAGATGCCCAAGGGCGTGCCGGTGGCGACGTTTGCCATTGGTGAAGCCGGTGCGGCCAATGCGGCGCTGACGGCAGTGGCCATCCTGGCTGCCCACGACGAGAACCTGGCGGGCTTGCTCGAACAATTCCGCCGTACCCAGACCGCGGCCGCCCAGGCCATGGTGCTGCCGCCAGCATGATGACCAGCACAAAAAAACCAGCTGCCATTCCGACTGCCCATCCACCCACCGTGTTGGGCGTGATGGGGGGCGGCCAGCTCGGCCGCATGTTCGCCCACGCGGCGCAAGCCATGGGTTACCAGGTGGCGGTGCTCGAGCCGGCCGCCGATTGTCCGGCCGGCCATGCCGCCGAGTACCTGATCAACGCGCCGTACACCGACGCGGCTGCCCTGGCGCAGCTGGCCGGACAGTGCGCGGCGGTGACCACCGAATTTGAAAACGTGCCAAGTTCCAGCATGGCGGCATTGGCGGAGACCACCTTCGTGGCGCCGTCGAGCCAGTGCGTGTCGATCGCGCAGGATCGCATTCTGGAAAAGAAATTCTTTGTCGATTGCGCGCCGCACGCGGGCGTGGGTCCGGCGCCGCACCTGGCCATCACCGGCCTGCACGACATCAGCGCGGTGCCCGACGTACTGCTGCCAGGCATCCTGAAAACCGTGCGCATGGGTTACGACGGCAAGGGGCAAGCGCGCGTCAACACCCGCCTCGAGGTCGAGACCGCGTTCAAGGCCATGGGCGGCGTCACCTGCGTGCTGGAAAAAATGCTGCCGCTGGCCTACGAGGTCTCGGTGCTGACGGCACGCGGCGCGGATGGCGCAACGGTGGTCTACCCGATCGCCGAAAACGTCCACCGCGACGGCATCCTGTTCACCACCACCGTGCCGGGCCCGAATGTGTCAAGCGCGTGCGCGGAGCAGGCCCAGGCCGCGGCGCGCGTGATCGTCGAACGGCTCGGTTATGTCGGCGTGCTGTGCATCGAATTTTTCGTGCTGACCGACGGTAGCCTGGTGGTCAACGAAATGGCGCCGCGCCCGCACAACAGCGGCCACTACACGATGGATGCCTGCGTCACCAGCCAGTTCGCACAGCAGGTGCGCGCGACCGCGCGGGTGCCGCTGGGCGACGTGCGCCAGCATTCGCCGGCGGTTATGCTCAATTTGTTGGGCGACCTCTGGTTCGATGCCGAGACGGGTGACGCAAGCCCGGTTCACGAGCCCGACTGGGCCGCCGTGCTGGCGCTGCCGGGCGCGTGTTTGCATCTGTATGGCAAGGACGACCCACGCCCGGGCCGCAAGATGGGTCACCTGACCCTGATCGCGCCGACGCTGGCCGAGGCGACAGCCCAGCTGCGCGCCGCCTGCACCATCCTGCGGATCACGCTGTAATGGTGAATTGCTTGCTCAGTGAGGACACGATTGCGCAGGCGGCAGCCGCGCTGGCCGCTGGCCAGCTGGTCGCCTTTCCCACCGAGACCGTGTATGGCCTCGGTGCGGATGCCGAAAACCCGGCGGCAGTTGCGGCCATCTACGCCGCCAAGGGCCGCCCGCAAGACCATCCGGTGATCGTGCACCTGGCGCCCGGCGCGATGCTTTCGCACTGGGCCGCCGAGATTCCCGAACAAGCCCACATGCTGGCCGCCGCCTTCTGGCCCGGTCCGCTGACGCTGATTTTAAAACGCGCGGCCAACATTCCGGATGCCGTCAGCGGTGGCCAGGACACGGTCGGCCTGCGCTGCCCGGCGCACCCGGTCGCCATCGCTTTATTGAACGCCTTCAAGGGCGGGCAGGGCGGCATCGCGGCGCCCTCGGCAAATAAATTCGGCCACGTCAGCCCGACCCTGGCGCAGCACGTGCGCGAGGAATTCGCAGCCGACAACACGGTCGCCATGGTCCTCGATGGCGGGCCATCCCGGGTCGGCATCGAATCGACCATCGTCGATTTGTCACGCCTGGCAACCCACGGACCAGTCTTGCTGCGCCCCGGGCAAATCAGTGCCGACGCCATCGAAGCGGTGATCGGTCAGCGCCCGCAGGCGGCCGATGCAGCCGCACCACGCGCCTCCGGCACGCTGGAATCGCACTACGCGCCGCATACGCCGGTAGCCATGCAGGATGGCGCCACGCTCGCCGCGACCCTGGCGCAGTTGTCGCAAACGGCGCACAAAGTTGCGCTGATCCACATCGCCGAATTTGCCGAGGTGTTCGCCTCGCTGCGCATGCCGGCCGACCCGGACGGCTTTGCGTATGCCCTGTACGCGGCCTTGCGCGAAATGGACGGCCGCGGCGCCGATGTCATTCTGGTCGAGGCGCCACCACAAGGCGCCGACTGGCTCGGCGTCAACGACCGCCTGCGCCGCGCCGCGCACGGTTCGCACGGCATCGTGCACGGACTGCTCAATAGCGCGCTGCCGTAACCCGTATTTGCCACGGCGTTGCGTTCTCGTCAAGATACAAATTTAAGCAATAGTTGCGTTGCCCCAGCGCTATAATCTCGCCCAACAAGCAAGTCCGCCGGCAATCTGATGCATGCCGGACTACCCGATTGTTGCCATGTTTAGACGCGCACCGTACATTTTTTCTATACAAGCGGTTTGAACACTGGCATATTAGTGGCGCGACGAATAGCACGGGCGTTCGTTTAAGTCAAAAAAATTATATTTATCCTAGGAGACACAATGCGTCATACCAAATTCGCCCTCGCGCTGCTGACAGCGGCCGTTCTGGCCGCTTGCGGCGGCACCGGCAGCTCCGGCGGCGATCAAACCCTCCGGACCAAATTCAGTGCCCAGATCACCTTTGGCGACAGCCTTTCCGACGTCGGCACCTACAACGTCGGCACCGTCAAGGCGCTGGGCGGCGGCAAGTTCACCATCAATGGCGACAACACTGCCACCAATCCTGCGCTGACCGGTAAAAACTACACCGAGCTGCTGGCTGCCCAATTCGGCCTGCCGGCGCCATGTCCTGCGCAAACCGGTCTCGACGGCCTGGCCAGCCAGGGCTTCGCGGTACCGGTCGTCAACAACGCCGGCTGCTACGGCTATGCCCAGGGCGGCTCCCGTGTGTCGAACCCGGTTGGCACCAGCAACAAGGCTACTGGTTCGGCACTGGGCGCACTGACGGTGCCTGTGTCCACCCAGATCGCGCGCCACCTGGTCATCAACGGCGGCAAGTTCGCCAGCGACCAGCTGGTCATCGTGATGGCTGGCGGTAACGACGTGCTGAACCTGCTGACCCAGTTGAAGGCTGACTCCACCGCCGCCGGTTCGAAGAAATTTGTCACCTCGCTGGTGACACGTCTGGCCGCCGGTTCGCCGAACCCGACCGCTGCTGGCCAGTCGATCGGCCTGGCGGCCCAGACCGCCGCTGCCGCCACCGGCGCGACCAGTACCACCATCGCGACGGAGGCGTTCAAGGCCGCTGCCGTGGCTGGTTATCCTGGCATCACGACACCGGAAGTGCAGCAAGCGATCGTCACTGCGGCCCAGGCTGACGGCGCCGCCGAAGGCGCCAAATTTGCCGCCGACACCGGTCCATCGCTGGTCGCATCGATGGCCGCCACCGGCGCCGAACTGGCCACCATGATCAAGACCCAGCTGGTTGCCAAGGGCGCCAACTACGTCGTGGTGAACAACGTGCCGGACGTGGCCAACACGCCATCGGGCAAGTCGAATAGCGCCTCGACGCAAACCCTGATCGCCGCGATGGTCGACGCTTTCAACGCGCAGCTGAAAGCCGGCGTCGCCAGCGAACCCAAAATCCTGCTGGTCGACGTGTACGCCATCAGCCACGACCAAGTCACCAATCCTGGTCCCTACGGCCTGACCAACACCAGCACGCCTGCGTGCGGCGCCAACAAGCTTGGCACCACCTCGCTGGTTTGCAACAGCACCAACGTGATTGCGGGTGACGTCAGCCACTACATGTTTGCCGATGATGTCCATCCGACGCCATTCGAATACTCGCTGCTGGCGAAGTACGTGGCCGAGCAGATGACGGTCAAGGGCTGGCTGTAAGCTGCAACGTGACGCGGCCCCGCTCGTGCGTGGGGCCGCATACTTATAAGAATCAGGAGAAAAAATGAAAGTACGTTTGCATAGCGCCGTCCAGGTGCTGCTCGCGATGGCTGCCCTGGGCGCTGCCGCCGGTGCATCGGCGCAATCGGCCGGTCAATGGACCGCCAAAGTCGGTATCAACACGATCACCCCGAAAGTAGAAAGCGGCAACATCACCGCCCCGGCCCTGCCGAATTCGAAAGCGGACATCGATCCGGATACCAAGCCGATTTTCGTGATCGGCTACAGCTTCACGGACAATATCGCCGCCGAGGTGAACCTGGGCCTGCCATATCGCCACAATATCAATGGCGCCGACGGCATCGCCGGCACCGGCAAGCTGGGTAGCGTCGAAGTGTTGCCGCCGACCGCGTTCGTGCAGTACCGCTTCTTCACGCCGGAAAGCAAGTTCCGTCCGTACGTGGGCGTCGGCGTGACCTACGCCTATTTCCAGAAAGCCCGCGGTTCGGGGCAGATGACGGCATTGACCAACATCGGCAGCAGCATTCCGACCACGTTCAAGGTGAAGAACAAGGTCGGCGGCGCCATCGAACTGGGCACCGCCTACAACATCAACGAGAAGTGGTACGTCGACCTCACGCTGATCAAGACATTCCTGAAAACCAAGGTCACTTTCTCGACCGGTCAGACCCAGGACATTCGCCTCGATCCACAGGCGATCAGCCTGGGCGTGGGTTACAAGTTTTAAGTTTCCCCTGCATGATCAAACCCGCTACGGCGGGTTTTTTTTGGTTTTCATCCTGTTACGCCGATAGGCTTGAAAAGAAACGGTTGCCCATGTCCGAGCACACGCACGACTTCCCCGATTGGCCGTTCAACGATGCAGTGAGCACGGCTGCTTTCTGCACCACCCATGTCGCGCAACGGCGCTTGCCGGTCTTGCGGGTGTCGCACGACAGCAACGGCGATTGGCAGTTCCTCGATGACAGTACGGAGGAGCCGGGCGAACCGGTGCTGCTATGCCTGGGATGCGTCCTCGAGTCCGACGCCACGCTGGCGCAGATCAGTGACCTGCCGCGCGGCTGGTGCGCCTTGCGCGAGACGGTTGGCGCGCGCTGGGAACGCTGGTGCAGCGATGAAGACGAGGATGAAGATGAAGCCGGCCATGAGCACGTGTGCGATACCGCTGCCGGCGAGCAAAAGGCGCTGGCCGATATCGAGAAGTTCGGCTTGCACATCATCAGTGTGATGGCCGACGGCGACGCGCCGCCATTTGCCTACTCGATCGGGATCGAGCGCTCACTGGGCCAGCCGGAACTGATCGTCATCGGGCTCAAGAGCGCCGTGGCGCACTACGCGATCAATGCGTGCTACCAGCAGATGCAAGCCGGCACGGTGATCGCGCCCGGCGTCGGTGTCACCGAGCTGCTGAGCGGCGACTTTACCTGCGTGATCGGTGCGGTCGATCCCGTGCACTTCAAGGAATACATGGGCTGGGCCTTGTGGCTTTACGAAGGCAACAATTTTCGTGCGCACCAGATCATTTTTCCGAGTACTGCCGGTGTATTGCCCTGGGAGCCAGAGGCAAGTACATGGTTCAGGAACTACCAGCCGCTGCTGGCCGATCGGCCAGCGCCAGCGTCCACAGGCACAGCAGCACCGCACGATTCTTGAAAACCATCGCCGCCCAGGACCAGTATCGTATGTGCCTGTTCAACCATGCCCGGCCACGCCGATCAACTCGGCGCACACCGTCAGCATCGCAATGACCAGCACATGGACGGTCAGCAGCACGCCCCATTTTGCGGCCGTGGCCAGGCGCGCGCCACCATACACGCGCCGCAGCGCCACCGGTAAATAGGCCAGCAGCCATACCAATGGCAGCAGTTGCAGGTAGTCCCAGAGAGACACCAGGCGCAGTTCATGTTGGACTGCGGCGATCACCAGCCAGGCGACATTTCCGGGCAGTGCCACCATCACGCTGGCCAGCAAAAACGCGAAGGCATTCGCATGCAGCGCAAACACCAGGTGTTCGCCATACTTGCGCCGGCTGCCACGGTAGAGCACTTTCAGATACACGGCAAACAGCGGCAGCGCGCCAATGAGCATGTACGGCAAATTCGCCAGGAAACCGTGGTTTAATTTGCGCGACTGCTGTTCCTGCGGCTCGGCCATGAATGCCTGCACATTCTGCATCCACGCCTGGTTGACGCTGCCAAGCAGCGCCAGCGCCGCGCGAATCTGCTCGGGCACCGACTGGTCGGACGGCGTTGTAAAATTGACCAGGGCGGTCGGGTCGTCGGCGCCGTCAAAGGCGCGCACATACGCCGTGGCGGTGCCCGTGCGGCCCGGCTTGACGGCGCTGGTAAAGGTGTGGGTGTAGCTGACACCATAGGCATTGTTTTTCAGTTGCAGCTGGGGCAATTCGACGCCGCACCACTTGATCATGGCAAACATAACCAGGCTGAGCGTCAAATACAGGCGCAGTGGCGCGATGGCTGGCAGTCGCCGGCCTTGCAGGTAATCGACCGTCAGCCGGCCTGGCATGAACAGCAGCTGTTTCAAGGTGCGCGCCAGCTTGCCTTCGAGCGCCACATAATGGCCGATGAACTCATGGACGAATTCGCCGGCACTGGGCAAATGGGGACGCAGCGTCTCGCCACAGGTGGCGCAGAAATTGCCGCTGGCATCGGCAAGGCAGCTGGGACAGTGCGTCGCAGGCCAGGATAAGGATGGATCAACGCGTACTGGGTGCAGCTTCGATGTCACGGCGCTTGCTCCTTGAAAATTACACCGGGGCAGGATCAAGGGATCCAGTTACCGGCTGTTTGTTATTTTCAGTCAATATCTGCGTTAATGCAATTCCTGATAAAAAACCGCCGTAGAGGCTTACTCAGGTGCGCCGGACTTTTCCGTCGCGAGTTGCTGCGCCGCGACATCCTGCAGGGCGCCGGCCGTTGCCACATCGATCCCGAGATCCTTCGCGATGCCTTCTCTGGCGCCCAGCGAGCGCGGATCGCGCCCGGTGACGTTGCCGAAGATTGTCAGCGCTTCCAGGTAATAGCCATACACGCTGGCGTGGTGTCCATCCGGCGCCCACAGGTTGACCTGGCCGTACGTGATGCCGTCGTAGGGATTGACATCAGCCAGGGCGGCAGCGAAGGCCCGGTTCCAGGCTTCGCCGACAGGAATCACGCTGCGGATCAGGGGCGAGGCGGCCTTGGCGGCGTTGTAGCCGCGCCGTACATCGAGCGCCATCTGGCCGATCGGTTTGCCATACCACGGACCCTGTTTCGTGTAGGCCTGGTCGGCGCGCGACCAGGTAGCGGTCAGGCGCACAACCACGTTCGGATTGGCGCGGTGGAATGCTTCGGCCAGCATGCCGGCGTACTTGACCAGGGTGGCCGGGTCGCCGGGTTTGTTTGCGTCGAGCGTACTGTAGCTTTGCAGGAGTACCACGTCGAAGGGCTTGACGATGGTGCTGAATTTGTCGCGGTAGTGCTGGTCGAGACCCGCACCCGCCACGGTCTCCAGGCTCACGTCGTACTGCAGACCGGCGGTCACGGTCATTGCCTTGAACAGGGCCGGGACGCCACCGATGCCGGAACCGTTTAGATCGGTGACGGTGTCGGGCCGGTAGCTTTTGACCAGAGGCGGCGCGCCGGCCGGGTCGCCATAGGTGTAGCTGTTGCCGACGAACAGGATCGAGGTGGCGCTGGCCGACAGGGAGACGGCCAGCAAAGTCATTGCGGCAAGGGTGCGCCGCATCAGAACGCGGCGATGCCGGTCTGCGCCCGACCCAGGATCAGTGCATGGATGTCGTGTGTGCCTTCGTAGGTGTTGACCACTTCCAGGTTGACCATGTGGCGGATCACACCGAATTCGTCGGAAATGCCGTTTCCGCCCAACATGTCGCGCGCGACCCGGGCGATGTCCAGCGCCTTGCCGCAGGAATTACGCTTCATCATCGAGGTGATTTCCGGCGCGGCGGTGCCGTCATCTTTCATGCGGCCCAGTTGCAAACAACCTTGCAGGCCGAGCGTGATTTCGGTCTGCATGTCGGCCAGTTTCTTCTGAATCAGCTGGTTGGCGGCCAGCGGTTTGCCGAATTGCTGGCGGTCCATGGTGTACTGGCGCGCGATGTGCCAGCACGCTTCGGCCGCGCCCAGCGCACCCCAGGCAATGCCGTAGCGCGCCGAGTTCAGGCAGGTGAACGGCCCTTTCAAACCACGCACGTCGGGGAAAGCATTTTCTTCCGGACAAAACACATTGTCCATCACGATTTCGCCGGTCACCGAAGCGCGCAGGCCGAACTTGCCGTGGATCGCGGGAGCGCTCAAACCGGCCATGCCCTTCTCGAGAACGAAGCCCCGAATTGCACCTTCGTCATCCTTGGCCCAGACCACGAACACGTCGGCCACCGGCGAATTGGTGATCCACATTTTCGCGCCGGTGAGCGCGTAGCCGCCTGCGACTTTTTTCGCGCGCGTGATCATCGAGCCGGGGTCGGAGCCGTGGTTCGGCTCGGTCAAACCGAAGCAGCCGATCCATTCACCGGTGGCCAGTTTCGGCAGATATTTCTGGCGCTGCGCTTCGGTGCCGAATTCATAAATCGGCACCATCACGAGCGACGACTGCACGCTGGCCATGGACCGGTAGCCGGAGTCGACCCGTTCGATTTCGCGCGCGATCAGGCCATAGCTGACGTAGTTCAGACCGGGGCCGCCGTATTCTTCGGGAATGGTCGGGCCGAGCAGGCCCAGTTCTCCCATTTCGCGGAAGATCGACGTGTCCATGCGCTCGTGGCGGAAGGCTTCCAGCACGCGCGGCTGCAGCTTGTCCTGGCAATACGCGGCGGCGGCTTCGCGCACCATGCGTTCGTCCTCCGTCAGCTGATTGTTCAGCAACAATGGGTCATCCCAGTGGAATTGGGCTTTGGCGGGGCGATTCATGTGGCGATCCTGGTCACTTGTGTGGGTTACTTGGCGGTGCTGCCGAACTGGCCGCCGTGAAACAACAGCGCAGCCTGCGGATGCACGGCGCATTCTTCGACTTCGCCAACAAAAATGACGTGGTCGCCTTCCGGATAGCGGCTGCGGTTGTGGCATTCGAACCACGCCGACACGCCCGCCAGGATGGGCTGGCCGGTGCGCGACAGTTCATACGGCACGTCGTCGAACGGGTTGGCGATGCTGCGCTTGGAAAAGCGCATGGCCAGATCCTGCTGTCCGCTTGACAGCACATTGATCACGTAGTGCGAATTGCCGGTGAAGATGGGCATGCTGCTGGCCGCACTGCCCAGGCTCCACAACACCAGCGGCGGATCGAGCGACACCGAGTTGAACGAACTGGCGGTGAGGCCACGGAAGGTGCCGTCGGCAAGCCGCGTGGTGATGATAGTCACCCCGGTGGCGAACTGCGACAGGGCCTGGCGGAAGTGGGCTGCGTCGAATGGACGTGTTTCAGCGCGTGGGGAACGAGTATGCATGCGAAGCATTATGCCACCTTGCCTTGCCCGACACAGCGAATGCCTGCCTTGCGCACAGACAAATCAGCGACATTTGCGGTACAGTGAACAAGGTGTGATTTCCCGACGAGGCAAGCGATGAATACGAATGCGGTCAACACCGAAGTGGCGATTCTTGGCGGCGGATGTTTTTGGTGCCTCCATGCTGTTTTCATGGAAATGCGCGGCATCCTGCAAGCCGAATCGGGTTACATGGGTGGCCATGATCCGCAGCCCAGCGACGAAGCGGTCGGCAGCGGCAGTACCGGTCACGCCGAAGTGGTGCGCCTGACCTTTGACCCGGCCGTGACGAGCTACCGCGACATTCTCGAAGTGTTTTTCACCATCCACGATCCCACCACCCTGAACCGCCAGGGCAATGACGTCGGCACCCAATACCGGTCGGTCATCTTTTACGAGAATGCCGCCCAGCAGGACACGGCGCGCCATGTGATGGCCGCAATGGCGTCGGTCTGGGATGGCCCCCTGGTCACCGAACTGGCGCCAGCTGCCACCTGGCACAAAGCCGAAGCAGCCCAGCAGGATTATTTCGTGCAGCACCCGTTTGAAGGGTACTGCGCCTTCGTCGTGGCGCCAAAGATCATGAAATTTCGTGAAACTTTTCCGTCTAAAACGAAATAATATTTCAGGTGTACATGCCGCGGCGCGACCATGCCATCTGCTCCGGCGACTGGCCCGCCTTGCCGCACACCACCTGGTACAAGCTGATCCAGTCATGTTGAAACGCATACGCGCAGCCGGCCAGGTAGAGCCGCCAGATACGAAAGCGCCTGGGGTCGGTCATGAAGGCAATCGAGGTTGCATTGCGCTCAAAATTCTCGTTCCATAACATGCAGGTGCGGGCATAGTGGCGACGCAGGTTTTCCACGTCGCGCACCTCGAGGCCACCCACCTGCATCGCTTTGACGACGCTCGACAAGTGCACCAGTTCCCCCTGCGGAAACACGTATTCGTCGATGAAGTCGCCGCCGCAGTACGGCGTGGCGCCGTTCTCGGCACGGGTCCTGGTGATGCCCTGATTCATGACCACGCCGCCCGGCGCCAGCAACGCCTGCACGCGGGTGAAATAGGCGTCCAGGTACTGCAGACCGACGTGCTCGAACATGCCAACACTGGTGATGCGGTCGAACGGTCCCTTGACGTCGCGGTAATCCTGCCGGCGGATCTCGACCAGGTGGTCCAGTCCCGCTTGCTTGACCCGCTCGCGCGCCAGCAGGCACTGGTTTTCGGACAAGGTGATGCCGACGCAGCGCACGCCAAACCGTCCGGCCGCGCGGATTGCCAGCGCGCCCCAGCCGCAGCCGATGTCGAGCAGCGTGTGGCCGGGCCGCAGGTCGAGCTTGCTCAGGATATGGTCGATCTTCTTGCTCTGCGCCGTGGCCAGGTCTTCGTCGCCGTTTTCAAAATAGGCGCACGAATACACCATCGCAGGATCGAGCCAGGCCCGATAAAAGTCGTTGGAGACGTCGTAGTGGAGGGGGACCGCTTCACGATCCTTGTGGCGCGTGTGGCGCGTGAAGCGCTGCAGCGGCGTTCTTTTTTTGGGGTTGAAACTGGTCGCCAGCGTGTTGGCCACGGCAATCATGTCGGCGCCGCGCCCGCGTACTTCGATGGCCCCTTCGACATAGGCCCGGCCCAGGCTGTAGGGCGAAGGCGAGAGCAGGTAGCGCAGGGTGGCCGGCTTGGGTAACCGGATGGTGACGCGCGGCGGCTCGCCCGACAAATCGATCTGGCGCCCGTTCCACAATTCGATGCGGACCGGGACCGTCAGTTTACTGCGCACGCCGGTGCTCCAGGCGCTCAGTTTCATCTCATTGAACATGACCACTTCCTTCACTTTTACAGGGAAAAGCAGGAGCGGCCGGCATCGCCCTTACGGTTGCAAGCGTTGCCGTGACCAGGTGCCGTCGGCCTGCCGCGTGTAGACGATGCGGTCATGGAAACGGGAACGCCGGCCTTGCCAGAATTCGATGTACTCGGGCACCAGACGGTAGCCGCCCCAGTTGCCGGGACGCGGTGGCTGCTCACCGTACTGGCTGGCCACTGCGTCGTAGTTGTGTTCGAGTGTGGCGCGGCTGTCGATGGGTGCGCTTTGCTGCGACGCCAGCGCCGCCAGCCGGCTTTTCAGGGGCCGCGTATGGAAATAGCTTTCGCTTTCTTCCGGATCGACGCGCTCGACGCGCCCTTCGATGCGCACTTGCCGCTCCAGCTCGCTCCAGAAAAACAGGATGGCCGCATGCGGGTTGGTGGCCAGTTCGACGCCCTTGCGGCTGGCGTAGTTGGTGAACCAGGTAAAGCCGCGTTCATCGAACTGTTTGATGAGGACGATGCGCGAACTGGGCTTGCCGTCGGCATCCACCGTGGCGACGTTCATCGCGTTCGGCTCGTTCACCTCGGCGTGCAGGGCTTCGTCGAACCAGCGCGTAAACTGGGCGACCGGGTCGTCCAGCACGTCGGCATCATCCAGGCTGGCCTGGCCGTAGTCCTTGCGCAAATCGGCCACGGCGCTGCCGGTGGCCTTTTTCGGTCGGGTATTGCGGCGCGCCCGCATGGCGTCGCCCAGTTGCGTCATTTGTACCGGGCTGAACAAACGCATTGCCATCGGCGCCAGTGTGCTTTCTTCGCGCACCATGTGGGCCGTGTAGGCCTCGATGAATTGCTGCGTGGCCGCTGTGGACAGCGACGCATCGGTGCCGCCGGCGATGGCGTGCAGATGCTCGCGCAATTGCACCCAGGTCGCGTCCATTTGCTGGTGCTGCTCGAGAATGACGGGCGCCAGCGCCTGCAGCGTTGCCGCATCCTCGCCCTGGGCGACGGCGCGCAGCATCGGGATCAGGTTTTCTTCTTCATCGGCGTGGTGCACCGGCGCGGCTTGATCGAAATACTTGATGACGGCGGCAGCCGCTTGCTGCGCCTGTTCGTCGGCGCCCGCTTCGGGCAGGTGGGCGAGCAATTTTTCCAGCGTCGCGAGTTGCTTGCGGATACGGTCGTGGCAGTGTTTCAGGAAGGCGATGGGACGGTCGAAACCGGGCGCGGCGTCAAGGATGGGGGTGGTCATGGTCGATTTTCCAGGCAGAGCAATAGTTCACCCATTGTAGAACCTCTGTGATGCCGCGTCCGGTTTGTTCCAAAGATATAAAATGCCGGAATGAATACCATCGATACCCAACTGGACACCGCCGACGCGGACATTGACTTTGAACGACGTTTCGGCGGCGTGGCGAGACTCTACGGTAAGAGTGCGCTGGAACGCTTCCGCGCGGCGCACGTTTGCGTCGTTGGCGTGGGCGGCGTGGGCTCCTGGATCGTCGAAGCGCTGGCGCGCACGGCGATTGGAAAACTCACCTTGATCGACCTCGATAACGTGGCCGAATCGAACATCAACCGCCAGATCCAGGCCTTGAGTTCGACCATCGGCCAGGCCAAGATCGCCGCGCTGAATGACCGCATCCGCGCCATCAATCCATTTTGCCAGGTGACGCTGGTGGAAGATTTCATTGAGCCGGACAACCTCGCTGAGCTGATCGGCAACCAGGGCTTTGATTACGTGGTCGACGCCATCGACGGCGCCGCGGCCAAGGCGGCGCTGGTAGCGTTTTGCCGCGACCATGCGATTCCCCTGGTGATGATCGGCAGCGCCGGCGGCCAGGTCGACCCGACCCGGATCGAAGTGCGCGACCTGGCCCGCACCGAGCAGGAACCGCTGCTGAAAAAAGTGCGCAAGCTGCTGCGCGCGCAGTACGGCTTTGCGCGCGGCGAAAAGGCGAAATACCATATCGACGCGGTGTTTTCGATGGAGCCGCTGCGCTACCCGGAAGACGACCCGTCCTGTTCCATCGACGGCGACGAGCGCCACAGCGTGACCGGCCTCAATTGTGCCGGCTTCGGCTCGAGCATGGTGGTCACCGCGACCTTCGGCATGGTGGCGGCCAGCCACGTGCTGAACCGGCTGGCGGCCAGCGTGGCGCCAGCACCCGCACCCGCGCTTGTCCCGGCGCCGGGCGACTTGTTATCATAGCCCGTCACTTTTACAGAAAGAGCATCCCATGATTCGTCGTACCCTCTTTGCCGCCATGCTGTTGTGCGGCGCTGGCGCCCAGGCCCAGGATGAAGCCCCGGCCCAGATCGTCTCTGCGACGCCGCAACTCCAGGTTCTCGAAGTGAAAGCCGGCACCGGTACGGAAGCGCAGATCGGCAAGACTGTCTACGTCAACTACACCGGCTGGCTGTTCAAACCGTTTGCCACCAAGCAGCACGGCAAGAAATTCGATTCATCGCTGGATGCCGGCCGCACCCCGATCGACTTCAAACTGGGTGCAGGGCGCGTCATCAAAGGTTGGGAGCAGGGCATTGCCGGCATGAAAGTGGGCGGCAAGCGCACGCTGGTCATTCCACCGAGCCTGGCCTACGGCGTGCGCGGCTCGCCGCCGGACATTCCACCAAATGCCGACCTGATTTTCGATGTGGAGTTGATGAAGGTGGAGTAAGGTAGGGTTTTCAGCAACGCGGGGGATCGGCATGAGAATTGCAAACGATGTCACGGAGTTGATTGGTAACACGCCACTGGTGCGCATCCGCAGCATGGCGACCGGCGTGGCGGCCGAGGTGGTCGCCAAGCTCGAGTTCTACAACCCGGCCCACAGCGTCAAGGACCGGATCGGGCTGGCCATGATCGAGGCGGCCGAAGCGGCCGGCCGCATCGGGCCCGACACGGTGATCGTCGAGCCCACCAGCGGCAACACCGGCATCGCGCTGGCCATGGTGTGCGCCGCGCGCGGCTACAAATGCAAGCTGGTCATGCCCGACACCATGAGCAATGAACGGCGCATGCTGCTGCGCGCCTACGGCGCCGAACTGGTGCTCACGCCCGGCAGCGAAGGCATGCTCGGCGCCATCGCCAGGGCCGAGCAGCTGGTCGAAGCCGATCCGCATTGCCTCATGCTGCAACAATTCAATAACCCCGCCAACCCCGACGTACACAGGCGCACGACTGCCGAGGAAATCTGGCGCGATACGGACGGGCGCGTCGATATCGTCGTGGCAGGCGTGGGCACCGGCGGCACCATCACGGGCGTTGGCGAAGTGCTCAAGGAGCGCAAGCCGGGCGTGCAGATCATTGCGGTCGAGCCGGCCGCGTCGCCGATGCTGTCCACTGGCGTGAAGGGACCGCATCCCTTGCAAGGTATCGGGGCCGGCTTCGTGCCCAAGGTGCTCAATACCGCGATTTACGACGAAATCGTTTGCGTGAGCAACGAGAACGCCTTTGCCGCGGCGCGTGCCGCGGCAAAGGATGAAGGCTTGCTGGTCGGGATTTCGTCCGGCGCGGCGCTGTGGGCCGCGTTGGAAGTCGGGCGCCGTCCCGAGAACGCGGGCAAATTGATCGTGGTGATCATCGCCTCGTTCGGGGAGCGGTATTTGAGTACGGCGCTGTTTGCCAATCTGGCCGGTTAGCCGGATCAGTGTGCCTTAGTGTTACACAGGATGCAAGGCACACCCATGATCCGTCGTCCCTTCTTCCACCTGCAGCGTGCAGTGCGCAATTTTAAAATCGTCGCGTAACTTCGCCCCGATCGCGTCCACGCGCGCGTCGCCTGGATAGCCGCCTGGCATGACCAGGTGCGCCGTCAGCGCGGTTTCGGTGGTGCTCATCGCCCAGATGTGCAAATCGTGCACTTCCGACACGCCTTCCTGCTTGCCCAGAAAGGCGCTCACTTCGGTGCTGTCGATACTCGGCGGCACGCCCGCCAGCACCAGTTGCACCGATTCGCGCAGCAGCGACCAGGTGCTGACCACGATGATCGCCACGATCACCAGGCTGACCGCCGGGTCGAGCCAGGCCCAGCCGGTGTACATGATGACGATCCCGGAAATCACCACGCCCAGCGAGATGGCGGCGTCGGCGGCCATGTGCTGGTAGGCGCCGCGGATATTCAGATCGCCCTTGCTGCCGGCCATGAACAGCCAGGCCGAAAAGCCGTTGACCGCCACGCCGATGGCGGCCACCACCGACACCGTCATGCCAGCCACCGCCGGCGGCGCCGAGAAGCGCTGCACGGCTTCCCAGGCAATCGCTCCGCATGCGAGCATCAGCAGCAGGGCATTGAGCAGGGCGGCCACGATCGACGAGCCGCGTAGTCCATAGGTGTAATTCTTGTTCGGCGCGCGTTTGGCCAGGATGGCGGCGCCCCAGGCCAGGGCCAGGCCCAGCACGTCGGACAGATTGTGGCCGGCGTCGGCCATCAGCGCCGTCGAGTTGGCGATGAAGCCGTAGACGAATTCAATGACGACGAACAGGGAGTTGATGCCGATGGCCAGCGCAAACGCGCGCCCGTGGTCGGTTGGCAAGGCGTGGTGGTGACCATGGCTGTGGCCGTGGTGACCATGATCGTGGTCGTGGTGGCTGTGATCGTGTGCTGACATACATGCTTTCAAAAGACGCTGCGTGAGCGGCCATGATAGAGCAAACTGGCATGTTGCATTTCAGCTGGCCTCACCAGTCTAGGGTTTGGCCATCTCGGCGGCGATGCTGGCGCGGGTTTTTTTGTCCAGCTTTTCGATTGCCGCCGTCAATTTTTCAGCGTCGCGCAGCGCCGTGGTTTGTGCCGCCGTCAAGGGCGTGGTCACCACCACCCGTTGCGGCGCCGGCCGAAACAACAGCACCTGCCCGATCAGCACCAGTACGGCGCCGAGCATGGCGGCGCCGCCCAGCACGGCCGGATGCTGGCGCTGGATGAGTGGCGCAGCAGCAGGCGCGGGTGCCCCACCCGGCTGCACCGGCAGCCCGGTAATCTGGCGACTTGCTTCATGCATCAGCGCAATGTGGCGTTCCACCGCTTCTTCCAGTACCGCTTCGTTCAGGGCGACCAGGGCGAACACCGGATCGTCGACATCGATGCGCACACCGGTTTTTTCGAACACCAGGTTGCGAAGTTTAGTCTGGTCCATGGCGCTTACCAGCTGACCTTGTCGAGCTGCTCGAACAGGTCGCGGAACACCACCTTGATGCGCTGTTTTTCCATGACATTGAACTTGTCGCTGGCGCGTACTTCTTCCATCGTCAATCGTGCGATGTTCATCTTCTTGATATCGGCGCCGAAGGTGTCGGCATTGCGCTGGCTGAGCACCACGCGGCCGACCACGCGCGCTGCGTACTCGGAGTAGGTCAGCGAGTCGGTGAATTGCTTGCCGCTGGCCGATTGCAACAGGCCAAAATGCTGGTTTTCCCACAACACCAGCGGGACCTTGGTCGCTTTCGCGGTGGTGGTGAAACCGGTGGCCGTGTCGTGCAAGGTGTCGCCGCCGCCGACGATCACGTGGATGTACACTTTTCGGCCCGCTTCCTTGAGCATGTCGAAGCAGTCGTTCTCCAGCAAATACGCCATCAGCGGCGAGAAGGTGTTGGCGCCGTTGTCAATGACGCAATTGCCCTCTTCTTCGAGCAGGTCGATCATCAGGGTGTCGAAGCGCTTCGGATCGATGGTGCGGGTATCGGTCATCACGGGCACGTGGCGCACGTTCATGGCCTTGTAGCGCGAGAAGGTCGGGTTTTCCTGGTCGGTGTCGTAGCAGCGCAGCGGCTGCGTGTCCTGGCCGGCCATCCACTGGGCCAGGATGGTCGACACCAGCGTCTTGCCGATGCCGCCTTTGCCCTGCAAAATGAAATGTACCGTGTTGTGCATCGTTGCTCCGAAGTTGATTGCTAATGACAGCTGGCCGTGCCGTGATCGGGCAAGGCGCCGTTGTCCGGCCCCGCGCGCGCGGCCGGCAGGAAGGTCCAGGCGTAGCCGTCGTCCATCAGGCGCACGCGCAGCACGCCGGTGACGTTGCTGTCACGCGCCTCGCTGTGCGGCTGGAAAAAAATGAACGGCGTCGCATAGGCGCCGCCCGTGCCGACCACGAACTGGCGCATGCCACGCGCCTGGTCGAGCTTGCCGTTGGCGTCTTGCGGCGCAAACCGCTCATATTCATGGTCGTGCCCGGACAGCACCAGTTCGGCGCCGGCGTCGTACAACAGTTGCCACGCCGCGCGCATGCGCCGGTCCGGACGATGCCCACCAGAACTATACAGGGGCACGTGCCAGTACGCGAGGGTGCAGCGTGCGGGATGGCGCGCCAGGTCGTCTTTCAGCCACGCCAGCTGGGCCTCGGCCGCGGCGCCGGTGACCTGGCTGTTCAGGGAAATCACGTGCCAGCTGCCCAGTTCGACGCTGTAGTGGCCGGGTCCGGCGCGCGCGCCGAAATAGTCGAAATACGCTTGGGCGCCGGGCGTGGCGTACTCGTGGTTACCGGGCGTGGGCCAGGTGCGCTCCTTGAAGCGGCCCCAGGTGGGCTCGTAGCAGGCGCTAAATTCGCCCGCGGCGCCAACCGGGTAGGTGTGGTCGCCCAGGGTCAGCACCGCGGCGTTCCTGTCCTGGGCCAGCGCGCCGGCCACCAGGTCGGCGCTGCCGGCCGCGCCCGACCAGCGCGGATCCCGGCCGGCGCAGCGGGCGATGTCGCCGGCTGCGTAGATGGTATACGTGGTCGCGCTCACGGGCGCCGCGCCGATCAGCCAGGCGGCAACAACGGCGCTACGCCACAAAGCGCAATAAACCCTGCAGCGCGTGGCGCACCGATTGTTCGCGCACAGCCAGGCGGTCGCCGGCAAACACCAGACGCTCGGTGTGGACCGCATTTTTCGTCGCCCAGCCAAAACAGACGGTGCCGACCGGCTTGCCCGGGACCGCGCCGGTGGGGCCGGCAATGCCGGTGGTCGACAAGGCGACGCTGGCGTTGCTGTTGCGCAGCGCGCCTTGCGCCATGGCGGCGGCGACTTCTTCGCTGACCGAGCCGAATTGCGCGATCAGGGCGTCCGGCACCTCCAGCAATTCGGTTTTCGACGCGTTCGAATACACGACGAAACCGCAGTCGAACCAGCTGGTCGAGCCGGCGATGTCGGTGATGGCCTGGGACACGCCCCCGCCCGTGCACGATTCGGCCGTGGCCAGCACCTGGCCGGTGGCCTGCAGCACCTGCCCGGCGCTGGCGGCGAGGTCAAAAATGTCGTTGGTGGTCTGTTCGGTAGTCACACTGCGCTCCTTGTTCGATGCGAAATAAGGCGAAAAGCCTTGTCCTCAGAGCTACTTTACCAGTGAATCCACCACCCGTCCCCAATAAAAAGAGTTGAATATAATCAATGGCTTGCAATCCAGCGATGAGAACTTCCCTGTCAAGACGTGCGCCCTATTTACCCGCGCTGGTGCTATCGTGCAGTTGCCGGCGCTGGCACGCTGCCGGTGCATTTTTCCATGATTTAGGAGCGACATGCGGGTAGCTGCGTTTGCATGTGAAGAAGTTTGTTTCAGGGCGGGACATGATCGACCAGAATGACATCCACCAGGCGCGCATCCTGCTGGTCGATGCCGATGCTGCGGCGCGCCAGTCGTTGGCCGCGTTGTTGGGCGCGAGCGGCTACGTGGCCGTCACGGGTACGGGGGACGGGCGCGCCGTCGCCGCGCTGCATGGTGCCACGCCGTTCGACCTGATCGTGCTCGATCTGGACCTGGACCTGGGCCTGCCCGGCTTCGATGGCTTCTCCGTCATGGCCGCCTTGCGCGAACCCGGCCTGCACACCTGGCTGCCGGTGCTGGCGATCACCCAAAATGCCGCCTTGAAGCAGCGGGCGGTGGAAGCCGGGGCGCGCGATTTTCTCGACAAGCCTTTCGACCCGGTAGAGGTGCTCACGCGTGTCCACAATGTGCTGGAAGTGCGCCTGCTGCACCGCGAAGCGCACGATTACGGCGCCCACATGGAGCAGACCGTGCGCGACCGTACGGCCGAGCTGGAGCGCTTTCGCGGCGCCATGGACGCCACCGCCGACGCCATCTTCCTGATCGACACGCGCAGCATGGCCATCGTCGACGCCAGCGAGGGCGCCTGCCGCATGCTGGGCTACCGGCGCGACGAATTGCTGCGCCTCGACCCGGTCAAGCTCGGCATGGCCAAGCCCGACGAGCTCGCACGCCATGCGCGTCCGCGCAGCCCGCTGCGCGAACAGGACGTGATCGAGACCGAATTGCTGCGCGCCGACGGCACTGGCGCGGTGCCGGTGGAAATCAGCTGGCAGTTGCAACCGGCGCCCGGCAGCGCCATGCTGATTGCCGTGGCACGTGACATCAGCGAGCGCCAGCAGGCCCAGCAGCGGCTGAAGCACCTGGCCAGTTACGATGCCCTGACCGGCTTGCCCAACCGGCGCCTGTTTTTCCAGAACCTGCGCGACGCCGTCGAACTGGCCCAGGACAAGCACTGGCGCGTGGGCGTGCTGTTCCTCTCGCTCGACCGCTTCAAGAGCATCAACGATTCGCTGGGTGCGGCAACCGGCGACGAATTGCTGCGCCAGTTCAGCACCCGGCTGGTCAATTGCGTGCACCTGCGCGACACCGTGGGGCGCCTGGGCGGCGACGAATTTGCGCTCATCCTGACGATGCCGCGCGACCAGCAGGAAGCGGCGCAGGTGGCCAACGAAGTGCGCGACGCGCTGCGCGCGCCGTTCGACCTGCACGGCCAGCAAGCCATGCTGACCGCCTCGATCGGCATCGCCATGTATCCGGACGACGCCACCGATCCCGGCACCCTCGTCAAGTATGCCGACACGGCCATGGTGCGCGCACGCGAAGCGGGCCGCGACGGTTACCGCTTTTTTACCAGCGGCATGAACGTGCAGGTGCTGGCGCGGCTCGACCTGGAACTGGCGCTGCGCGACGCGCTGGCGCTGGACCAGTTCGTGCTGCACTACCAGCCCAAGCTGAACCTGAACACCGGCCGCATCAGCGGCGTCGAGGCGCTGCTGCGCTGGAACCGGCCCGGCTACGGCCTGGTCTATCCGGTCCAGTTCGTGTCGATCCTGGAAGAAACCGGCATGGTGGTGCGGGTCGGCGACTGGATCATCGATACGGCTTGCCGCCAGATCGCCGCCTGGGGCAAGGAGGGCGTGACCGACCTGCGCGTGGCAGTCAACGTGTCGAGCCGCCAGTTCGTCGAGGGTGACCTGGAAGGCGCCATCCGCGCTGCGCTGGGGCGGCACCAGATCGACCCGTGCATGCTGGAACTGGAGCTGACCGAAAGCGCGCTGATGTCGCATGCCGAGCACACCATCGAAGTGCTGGGGCGCTTGAAGGCACTCGGCATCACGATTGCCATCGACGATTTCGGCACCGGCTATTCGTCGCTGGCGTATTTAAAACGCTTCCCGATCGACAAGCTGAAAATCGATATCGCGTTTGTGCGCGACATCACCACCAACCCGGACGACGCCGCCATCGCGCTGGCCATCATCAGCATGGCGCACAGCCTGCACATGCAGGTGGTGGCCGAGGGCGTCGAGTCGCGCGCCCAGATGGCGTATCTGCGCCGCAACCGCTGTGACGACATCCAGGGCTTTCACTATTCGCGCGCGCTGCCGGCGGCCGAACTGGCGCACCTGGTGCGCGACAACGCCGAACGGCCCGAAGCGCCCGCCACCAACGACGGCAACCTGCAAACGGTGCTGGTGGTGGACAACGACGTGAGCGTGCTGGCGTCGCTGCACCGCCTGTTCCGGCGCGACGGCTACCGCGTGCTGACGGCCGCATCGCCCGCCGAGGCCTTCGAATTGCTGGCCCTGTATCCGGTGCAGGTGATTCTGTGCGACCAGCGCCTGCCAGCCATGAGCGGCACCGAATTGCTCAGCAAGGTCAAGGACATGTATCCGGACACGGTGCGCATCATCCTGTCGGGCGACACCCGCATCGACGAAGTACTCGACGCCATCAACCGCGGCGCCATCGACCGCTTCTACACCAGGCCGCTGGTCGACGCCGAACTGCGCGAACACCTGCGCCAGGCGTTCCAGCACTATTGGGCGGTGCACGATCCGTTTGACGACCGCAAGCGGCCACGGCTGGAGGCGCCGGCCGCGGCCTAACTTGTGAAGTGGTCCCAGCCGCGCAGGCCAAGGTCAAGTGCCCGGCCAGCGCTGTCGACCCAGCGCAGGCCGGGCAGGGCGTCGATGGTGCCCACCCGCGTGACCGGCGTGGCGCAGGCCAGGCCGGCCTGCAGGATGGCCTGGCGCTGGTGCGGTGGCGCCGTGAAGCACAGCTCATAGTCGTCGCCGCCGGCCACCGTGAAGCGGCGCCGCAGCGCCTGATCTTGCGTGGCCAGCACGGGGCCGGCCGGCAGCGCGTCGGCGTCGAGCGTGGCGCCGACGTTCGAGGCCGCCAGGATGTGGCCCAGATCGCCGATCAGGCCATCGGAGATATCCAGCGCCGCGTGGGCCAGGCCGCCTTCGGCCAGCAACCGGCCCAGCGCCACGCGCGGCGTTGGCATGTGCATGCGCGGCGCGGCCAGGGCCAGTTGTTCCGGCGTCAGCGTCTGCTCGTGCCAGTAGGCGCCCAGCGCCAGGCGGGCGTCGCCCAGCGTGCCCGAGATCCAGACCTCGTCGCCCACCTGCGCTGCTGCGCGCCGCAGCGCCTGGCCGGGAGACAATTCGCCGAACACGGTGATGCAGATGGTCAGCGGTCCCTTGGTGGTGTCGCCGCCGATCAGTTCACAGCCGAATGCATCGGCGATGGCGAACAGGCCGGCACTAAAACCGGCCAGCCAGTCGCGCTTTGCTTCCGGCAGCGCCAGCGCCAGCGTGAAGGCGGTGGGACGCGCGCCCATCGCGGCCAGGTCGGACAGGTTCACGGCCAGACTTTTGTGGCCCAGCATGCGTGCGTCGGCCCCGGCGAAGAAGTGGCGGCCTTCCACCAGCATGTCTGACGAAATGGCCATCTGGCGACCCGGCGTGGGTTGCAGCAGGGCGCAATCGTCGCCAATGCCGAGGACGGTGCTGGCGTGTCCAGGACGGGGGCGCTGGAAGTATTGTTTGATGAGGTCGAATTCGGAGAGCATGCCCGATTTTAACGCCAGCGCAGCGTTTGCCCCGACCTTCGTAAAAATACCTACCGGGATGAAAGTTCCAGTCTGATAAAATCGCAGACCCCACCCCTTGGTTCAGGAAGGCTGTCAAAGCATGGATTCGTCACCGGATAAAAAAGAAGAGCGTCGCCAGCAGTTGCGCGTTGCAGCACTCGAATACCACCAGTTCCCTACGCCTGGCAAGATCAGCGTCACGCCGACCAAGGGCTTGCTGAACCAGCGCGACCTGGCCCTGGCGTACTCGCCGGGCGTCGCTGCCCCATGCGAAGAAATCGTCAAGGACCCGGCCAACGCCTATAAATATACGGCGCGCGGCAACCTGGTCGCCGTCATCACCAACGGCACCGCCGTGCTGGGCCTGGGTAACATCGGCCCGCTGGCCTCGAAGCCGGTGATGGAAGGCAAGGGCGTCCTGTTCAAGAAGTTTGCCGGCATCGACGTGTTCGACATCGAGATCGCCGAGAACGACCCGGATAAACTGGTCGACATCATCGCCTCGCTGGAGCCGACCTTTGGCGGCGTCAATCTGGAAGACATCAAGGCGCCGGAGTGCTTCTACATCGAGCGCCAGTTGCGCGAGCGGATGAAAATTCCGGTCTTCCACGATGACCAGCACGGCACCGCGATCATCGTCGGCGCGGCCATCCTGAACGGCATGAAAGTTGTCAACAAGGATATCAAAAACTGCAAGCTGGTGGTGTCGGGCGCGGGCGCCGCGGCGCTGGCCTGCCTCGACCTGATCGTCGACTTGGGCTTCCCGATCGAAAACATCTTTGTGACCGACCTGGCCGGCGTGGTCTACACCGGCCGCGTCGAGCTGATGGATCCGGACAAGGCCCGCTTCGCCCAGGACACACCACTGCGCTCCCTGGCCGAAGTCATGCCGGGCGCCGATATTTTCCTCGGCCTGTCCGCCGGCGGCGTGCTGAAACCAGAGATGGTGATCGGGATGGCGCCGAATCCATTGATCATGGCCCTCGCCAACCCGCACCCGGAAATTTTGCCGGAAGAAGCCAAGGCCGTGCGCAGCGATGCCATCATTGCCACCGGGCGCTCGGACTATCCGAACCAGGTCAACAACGTCCTGTGCTTCCCCTACATTTTCCGCGGCGCCCTCGATTGCGGCGCCACCACCATCACGCGCGAAATGGAAATTGCGGTGGTGCACGCGATTGCCGCCCTGGCCCACGCCGAGCAGTCGGATGTGGTTGCCACGACCTACGGCATCGCCAATCTGTCGTTCGGCCCGGAATACCTGATCCCGATGCCGTTTGACCCGCGCCTGCTGATCCATATCGCGCCTGCGGTGGCCAAGGCCGCCGAGGATTCGGGCGTGGCAACGCGTCCGATCGCCGACCTGGAAGCCTACGCCGAGAGCCTGCAGCAATTTGTCTACCGCAGCGGCACCTTCATGAAGCCGCTGTTCCAGATCGCCAAGACCGCGCCGCCGGAAATGAAGCGCATCGTCTACGCTGAAGGCGAAGAAGAACGCATCCTGCGCGCCGTGCAAGTGGTGGTCGACGAAAAACTGGCGCGCCCGATCCTGGTCGGCCGTCCGGCCGTGCTCGCCGCGCGCATCGAAAAATTCGGCCTGCGCCTCAAAATGGGCGAGCATTTCGACGTCATCAATCCGGACTTCGACGAGCGCTACCGCGACTACTGGCAGACCTATTTCGGCATCACCAACCGGAAAGGTGTGACGCAGGAAATGGCCAAGCTGGAAATGCGCCGCCGCCACACGCTGATCGGCGCGATGATGATCCACAAGGGCGACGCTGACGGCATGATTTGCGGCACCTTCGGCACCACCAACCTGCACCTGCATTACATCGACCAGGTGCTGGGCATGCGCCCGGGCGCGAATGTATATGCGGCAATGAATTTCCTGATCATGCCGGACCGCCAGCTGGCGCTGGTCGACACCCACGTCAACGAAAACCCGACCGCCGAGCAACTGGCTGACATCACCATCCTGGCGGCCGAGGAAATGGAACGCTTCGGCATCCAGCCGCACGCCGCCTTGCTGTCGCACTCGAACTTTGGTTCGGCCAACAGCGAATCGGCCAAAAAGATGCGTGCCGCACTGGCACTGGTGCAGCAAAAGGCGCCAGGCCTGGAAGTCGATGGCGAGATGCACGGCGACGCGGCGCTGAATACGGCGCTGCGCAACAAGGTGATGCCGACCTCAACGCTGAAAAACGACGCGAATTTGCTGGTGATGCCGAATATGGATGCCGCCAACATTTCGTACAACCTGCTGAAAACCGCTGCCGGCAACGGCATCGCGATCGGCCCGGTGTTGCTCGGTTGCGCCAAGCCTGTGCACATCCTGACGCCGTCGGCGACGGTGCGCCGCATCGTCAACATGACGGCGTTGTGCGTGGTGGATGCGGTCTCGCAGCGTCCGTAAATCGTGAAGGCCGGGGCGAGCGCAAAGTTCGCCCCAATTGACGCCAGGTTGAGACCGGTCATGAAGTTCAACATGCACGCGCACGGCCACATTATCAGACGTAACAATAGGTAAGGACGGCTGCCGCGGCCAGTTGACACCGCGATAATGCGACAATATTCAGACAAATTTGCACCATATATCGTGCATTTTTGATAATTAAAACGATGGCGCCGTCTGGTAGACTTTCTGGTTGCCGTCCGGTCCAGTGGACGCACACCTTACTTACTATCCCATGACGACTATGCAAGCGACGAAGAAAGCCCTCATTACGGGCATTACCGGCCAGGACGGCGCCTATCTTGCCGAACTGTTGCTGGCGAAGGGTTACCATGTCACCGGTACCTTCCGCCGTTCGAGCTCGGTCAACTTCTGGCGTATCGATGAGCTCGGTGTACAGGCCCATCCCAACCTGACACTGGTCGAATACGACCTGACCGACCTGGCCTCGAGCATCCGCCTGATCCAGAACGTCCAGCCGGACGAGGTGTACAACCTGGCGGCGCAAAGTTTTGTCGGTGTGTCGTTCGACCAGCCGCTGGCCACCGCGGCCATTACTGGTATCGGCCCGGTGCACCTGCTCGAAGCGATCCGCACGGTGAATCCGAAGATCCGCTTCTACCAGGCGTCCACGTCCGAAATGTTCGGGCTGGTGCAAGCCGTGCCACAAATCGAATCGACCCCGTTCTATCCACGCAGCCCGTATGGTGTGGCCAAGCTGTACGCGCACTGGATGACGGTCAATTACCGCGAGTCGTACGATATTTTCGGCGCCTCCGGCATCCTGTTCAACCACGAATCGCCGCTGCGCGGGCGTGAATTCGTCACCCGCAAAATCACCGACTCGGTCGCCAAGATCCAGCTCGGCAAGCTCGATGTCCTGGAACTGGGCAATATGGACGCGAAACGCGACTGGGGTTTCGCCAAGGAATACGTCGAGGGCATGTGGCGCATGCTGCAGGCCGACAAGCCTGACACCTTCGTGCTGGCCACCAACCGCACCGAAACCGTCCGCGACTTCGTCACCATGGCATTCAAGGCCACCGACGTTGCCATCGAATGGAAGGGCAGCGGGGAAAACGAAACCGGCCATTGCGCCCGTACCGGCAAGCAGCTGGTGCGTGTCAGCCCGAAATTCTACCGTCCGGCCGAAGTCGAGCTCCTCATTGGCGACCCGGCCAAGGCCACGCGCGAACTGGGCTGGAAACCTGCCACCACGCTCGAGCAGCTGTGCCAGATGATGGTCGATGCCGACCTGCGCCGCAACAAGCACGGTTTTTCGTTCTAAGATGCCCCACGCGGCACCATCCCCACGGCGCGAAGGCGCTGACAAGCGCGCCTTGATCACCGGCCTGGCGGGGTTCACCGGTTACTACATGGCGCTGGAACTGGCGGCGGCGGGTTACCGCGTGTTTGGCACGGTCATGCCGGGCACGCGCTTCGACCAGGCCGCAAGCGGCGTTGACGCGCAGGACGTGTTTGCCGTCGACCTGTGCGATGCGGCTGCCGTGGCAGCAGTCGTCGGGCAGGTGCGGCCGGACGTGGTGTTGCACCTGGCCGGTATCGCCTTTGTGGCCCATGCCAACGTCGACCTGATGTATGCCGTGAATGTGGTGGGCAGCCGCAACCTGCTGGCGGCACTGGCCGCGTCGGCGCACCGGCCCGGCGCCGTGCTGCTGGCGTCGTCGGCGAACATCTACGGCAACGCCGACGTCGCCGTCATCGACGAAAGCGTGGCGCCGGCGCCGGCCAACGACTACGCCGTCAGCAAACTGGCGATGGAATACATGGCGCGCTTGTGGATGGATCGCTTGCCGATCATCCTCGCGCGCCCGTTCAACTACACCGGCGTCGGCCAGGCCGAGAATTTCCTGCTGCCCAAAATCGTCAGCCATTTCCGCCGCGGCGCGCGCGAAATCGAATTGGGCAACCTGGCCATCGCGCGCGACTTCTCCGATGTCCGTTCGGTGGTGCGCAGCTACCGCGCCCTGGTGGCGGCGGCACCGGCTGCGCTGGGGCCGAATCCGGCATTCAATGTTTGCTCCGGCCACTCCACGTCGCTGCGCAGCGTGGTCGCCATGATGGAAGAGATTGCCGGCTACAAAATCGAGGTGAGGGTCAACCCGGCTTTTGTGCGCAGCAACGATGTGCTCACCCTGACCGGCAGCCGGGCCAAGCTCGACCAGGTCATCGGCGCCGTCGAACAGTGTACGCTGGCCGATACGCTGCGCTGGATGTACCGCGCGTGAACCACCTGGCCATCCCGGATGAAATTGCGCCGGCCGTGCAGCCGGTGAGCAAGGGCAGTACCTTGCGCGTCCTGCATTTCTATAAAACCTACTATCCCGATTCGGTTGGCGGTATCGAGCAGGTGATCCGCCAGCTGGCAGTCGGTACCACCCGGCTGGGCATGCACAACGTGGTGTTGTCGCTGTCGCGCGCCAAAGATCTCGAGCCGATCAGCTTCGAAGGCCATACCGTGGTGCGGGTGCCGCTCGACTTCGAAATTGCATCGAATGGATTCTCGATCGCCGCGTTGACAGCGCTGGCGCGCCTGGCCGCCGAATGCGATGTCGTGCATTACCATTTTCCATGGCCATTCATGGACCTGGCCCACTTCCTGGCGCGCGTGTCGAAACCCACCGTGGTGACGTATCACTCGGATATCGTGCGCCAGAAAATGCTGCTGCGCCTGTATGCGCCCCTCAAGCAGCGGTTTTTGTGCAGCGTCGATGCCATCGTCGCCACCTCGCCCAATTACATGGCCTCGTCGACCGTGCTGGAACGCTACCGCGACAAGACCCGCATCATCACCTACGGCCTCGACAAGAGCACCTATCCCGCGCCGGATGCGCAGCGGCTGGCGTACTGGCGCGACAAAGTCGGCATCAAATTTTTCTTGTTCGTGGGTGTGCTACGCTACTACAAGGGTTTGCATGTGCTGCTCGATGCGGTGGCCAATACCGACTACCCTGTCGTGATCGTGGGCGCCGGGCCGATCGAAAACGAACTGAAAGCCCATGCAGCACGGCTGGGCCTGGCCCACGTGATGTTCGTCGGCCAGCTCGACGATGCCGACAAGGTGGCATTGCTGACCTTGTGCTACGCCATGGCGTTCCCGTCGCACCTGCGCTCGGAAGCCTTTGGCATCTCGCTGCTGGAAGGCGCGATGTTTGGCAAACCCATGATTTCCAGTGAAATCGGTACCGGCACCACGTATATCAACATCGATGGCGACACTGGCCTGGTGGTGCCGCCGGACGATTCGCCGGCGTTTGGCGCCGCCATGCGTACCTTGTGGGAAAATCCTGCACTGGCGGCAGCGATGGGCAAACGGGCCGCCCTGCGCTACGAAGAATTGTTTACTGCCGAGCGCATGGCCGCCAATTACGCGGCGCTGTATCAGGAATTGGTGGCACGCCATGCCGCCGTCGCGCTGGCAGCCGACGCCAACTGAGTCAAACGCACGATCACCGGTTCAAGTGGGGTTTCAGGCATGGGTGTCGGACATGGTTTTTTACTGGCGGTCATGCTGTGGCCCGGCGCGAGCGCCGGCGCGGACCTGCCGGCCGCACCGGCGCCGGTGCGGCTGACCATTCTCACCGAGCATGCGCCGCCGGTCGGCATGCTGGAAGACGGCCATGCCAACGGCGCAGGTAACGTGGTGGGCAGCGGCAGCGACAAGGTGCGCGAACTGATGGCCCGCGCCGGGGTGGCCTACAGCATCGAGCTGCAGCCCTGGAAGCGCGCCTACACGGCCGCGCTGACACGCGCTGACCACTGCGTGTTTTCCACCACCCGCTTGCCCGAGCGCGAAGCGCTGTTCAAATGGATCGGCCCGATCGATCGTACCGAATGGTTGCTGCTGGGACGCGCCGACCGGCACTATGCGTTGACCACCCTGGAAGATGCCCGCAAGCTGCGCATCGGCACTTATAACGGCGACGCGCGCGATACCTTCCTGCGCGAACGCGGTTTCAACGTCGATCCGGCGCAGGACGACTTGACCAATCCACAAAAACTGTTATTAGGCCGCATCGACCTGTGGGCAGCCAGCCCGCGCCGCGGCAGCATGGTGCTGGAGCAAAACGGCTGGACCGCGAAGATTGTGCCGGTGCTGAGCATGAAGCAGGTCGACCTGTATCTCGCCTGCCATGTCTCGGTGCCGGACGCGCTGGTGGCGCGCATGAATGCGGCGGTCGAGGCGATGAACCGGGACGGGACCATGAAAAAGATCGATCGCAAGTACGACGCCTGGCAGGCGCCGAAAGCGAAATAGGCGCTAGGCCGACACTTCCTGCACCGACGCCAGCGCGTTCTGCGACAGTTTTTCGATCGCCCGCTTGAGCGCGTCAAAACATGCGGCATCGATGGCGGTGCCCACCGTCTCGGCCATGATCTCCAGCGTTTTCGGCACCGGAATGGCCGCGCGGTAAGGCCGCTCGGCCGTGATCGCATCGAAAATGTCGGCGCAGGTAATGATGCGCGTCTCCAGGCTGATCTGGTCGCCCGACAACCCGCGCGGATAGCCGCCGCCGTCGAGCCGCTCATGGTGCGCGGCTGCCACTTTGGCCAGCTCGGCAAACGCGTTGATGCGGCCCAGGATGGTTTCGGTGTAGCTGGCGTGCAGTTTGACTTCGGCCCATTCCTCGATATCGAGCTTGCCGGCCTTGTCCAGCACGCTGTTGCTCACGCCCAGCTTGCCCACGTCGTGCAGCAGCGCGCCGCGCTTGAGCCAGCGGCGCCGCTCCGGTGACAGCCCCATGGTTTCGGCGATCATGTCGGTGTACAGCGCCACCCGTTCGCTGTGCCCGCTGGTGTACGGGCTTTTCGAGTCGACCACCTGGCCAAAGGCAATCGCGATATCGTCCAGATAATCTTCGTCCAGCGCCACTTCGCGGCTGTCCGGCTCGAGCGCATGGACGGCCTCGGTCAGGTGGGGCGATTCGTAGGTGGCCCAAAACCCGGGGCTGGCGGCCACTTTCTGGAACGCGGCCACCAGGGCGGGGTCGAACCAGGTGCCGGCGCGGCTTTGCACTTCCTTCAGTGCGGCGGCGCGCCCGTCGGCGATGACGAACACGTCGATCACCTGGGCCAGCAGCGCAATGCGCGAGAACATCGGAATGGCGTCGCCGGCCAGTTTCTCGGGCTTGCCCTGGCCATTGTAGTGCTCGTCAAGGCTGTAGATGCCTTCGGCCACGGCTTCGGAAAAACGCAGCAGGCGCGCAATGTCGGCGCCGCGCTGGCAGCGGGTCGCAATCAGGCTTTGCGCAATTGCCGGACCGTCGCGCAGGATGGTCAGCACGCTGCGGAACCGTTCGGCCAGGCCAGCTTTCAGGCCAGTGTGTTTTAAGACGAAGTGCAGTACCTGCGGCAGGCTGTCGCCCACCGTCTTGAAGTCGCGCTTGAAGTGGAGGTCGTCGGTCAGGTACAGCTCGCAGATGCGCGCCGCATTGCTCGAGCAACCCAGGTCCTTGAGCAGCAGCGTGTAATACAGGTCCCACATGGCGTCATCGGACAAGCCCAGTTCGCGGCCGACATGCATGCCGATCCAGCAACAGCGGATGCAGTGCCCTTCCGGCTGGCCCTCGGTGATATCGAGGGCATGGCTGAGCGCGGCGATCAGCTCGTTGAGGCGCAGCGCGCTGGCGCCCGGAAAGGCGGGAGGGGTAGAGTGAACAATTTGCATGGAATGGTTAATTTCCTAGTCGCAATATCTTCATTCTACGCAGATGTTTCCTCGGTGTATTTTTGTTCGCCAAATAAGCTGCGAAGCTGCTACAGCCAGCGGCATGATTTTGTTACTCAGGAATGCCGTGGATGCCCGGTGAGGATGCCTTCGTAGTTTTCCAGGGTATCGCGCACGTGGATGCCGTCGTCGTTGATATCGAAAAAATGCAGCTGGTCGCTATGGGCACTGCCGCGCACTTTTACCACCGACAATACCCGGCGCAGGCGACCGTTCAGCTCGATATAGCGTTGCATCAGGATCGCATCGGCCAGGAAGGCGTTGCCGTAGGACGAAAAGCGCAGGTCGGTATAGCGGTCTTCGGTTTCGGCGGTCATCAGGACCGTCACGCCCAGGTAGGTCAGCGACGCCACCAGCCGGTACAGCGACTCGCGGAAATCTTCGCGGAACACGGACGCGAGCGCCATTTCAAAGCCGGACAGCGAATCGATGACGACGCGCTTGGCTTTCATTTTGATGATCATTTCGATCAGGTCGTGCAGCACTTCGTCGAGCGACAAATCGAGCGTGCGCGTGTTGATGACGCCCACGCTGCCGGCCTCGACCAGGGCATCGAGCCGGTGGCTTTGCAGCTGGTTGGGACTTTTTTCGAATGCGGCAATGATGCCGGTCTCGCCGATCCGCGCGCCGGCTTCGAGGAACTGGGTGGACAGCACCGTTTTCCCTGAGCCGGACGGGCCGACCACCAGCAGCGAGTAGCCGGCCGGCAGGCCGCCGCCGATCAGGGCGTCGAGTTCCGGCGTACCCAGCGAGAGGCGGTCGGTCGGCTTGAAGCGCACCGGCGCGTTCAGCGCCGATTTCACCACCGCGCGCGGGAAAATCTGGATACCCTGGTCGTTGATGCGGAACGAATGCACCCCCAGGCTCTGCGCATGGCCACGCAATTTGACCACTTGAATCTTGCGCACCAGGGCGTCGCGGTGGACCAGTTGGGACAGCCAGATGATGCCGTCGGCCACGGTGAACACGGGGCTCGACTCGGCTTCCGGCGCCAGGTATTCGCCGATCAGGAAGGTGGTCGCCAGCCAGCTGGTCATCTGCATGCCGAGTTGCTGGACGAAGTGCTGCAAGCCGTCCGGCGCGGTATCGTTGACGCGCCCCGACTGCGCCACCGAGCGGAACGAATCGACGAACACCAAACTGGGGCCGAAGGCGCGCACTTCTTCGGTGATGCGGGCCAGCACGCCGTCGAAGTTCCCGTCCAGCAGTTCGGCGGCCAGGTTGACGAACTTGACCGACTCGCCAATTTTATCGGCGTCGAAAAACGGGAACTGCTGCTGGTAGCGCAGCATTTTGAGGGGCGGCTCGCCCAGCACCGTGAAGAAAAGCGCACGCCGGGTCGGGCTGGCCAGGGAGAACATGATCTGGTGCGCCATGGTCGTCTTGCCGCTGCCGGGCGTGCCGGCCAACAGATTGAACGAAAACTCGGGCACCCCGCCGCCCAGCAATTCGTCGAAGCCGGGAATGCCGGTGGCCAGCAGTTGAATATCTACTTTGTTCATTGTGGTGACTCCGGTACATCATCGACGGCGAGCGTCCCCCATGCGGTGAGGAGGATGCGATTGGTTACGAGTTCACCGATCAACAGGATCAGCGTGTCGGTGAAAAGATTGAGCAGTTCCAGGCTGACCTGTTCCGCCTCGGCCGGGTCGCGTGTGGCAAGGCCGGCGGCCAGGTGGTCGATCGCTTTTGCGTCGACATTGCTGGCAAGCCAGGGGTAAGCCGCCTGGCTCTGGTAGGCGCAGCGAAAAAACAGCGATTCAAAACCCAGCTCGCCGATGATCTTGCCGAGCGCCAGCGCCAGCGACTGCCATAGCACCAGGCTCGATTGCTGGCGCCGGTTGAGTGTGCGCATGGCACGGTCGCGCAGGTGGTGGCGCTGAAATGAGGGAGGGGCCGTCATGGGAAATTCCTGGCGATGGGTCGACTGGCGTGCTTGGGTTCAATCATGCGGCACGATCAAGGGCGCCGACGCGACCAGCGCCAGCAGGGTAGCCAGGTCGACCGGCTTCACCAGGTGCTGGTCGAAACCGGCCTCCATGGCCATCGTGCGGTCCTCGACCTGGCCGTAGCCGGACACGGCCACGCAAAACGGCGCCGTCAGTCCGGTACTGACGCGCATATTGCGCACCAGGTCGTAGCCGCTCATGCCGGGCAGGCCAATGTCGCACAGTAGCACGTCGAAGGCGCCCGAGCAGGCCAGGGCCAGACCGGTGACGCCATCGAACGCAGCCACCACCGTATGACCTTCGGAGCAGAGTACCATTTTCAGCATTTCGCTGGCGTCGACGTTGTCCTCGACCAGCAGGATGTGGCGCCCATGGCCTGGGATGGTGTCTGCCGGCCCCGGAACGTCCAGTTCGGCGGCGTCGTGCAGCGGCAGCATGACCGTGAACACGGTGCCGTGGCCGAGGCCCAGGCTGGACGCCGTGACGCTGCCGCCGTGCATTTCAGTGACGTTGCGCACAATGTTCAGGCCAACGCCCAGGCCGCCCTCGGAGCGCGCCAGCGTGCGCGGTCCCTGCGAGAACAGGGCAAAAATAGTCGGCAGCACGTCGCTGGCGATGCCAGTGCCGTTGTCGATCACCTTGATCATCACGTTCTCGCCCAGCACCGAAGCGGACAGCACGATGCGCCCGCCGTTCTGCGTGAATTTGGATGCGTTGACCAGCAAATTGGAAAACACCTGGGCCAGGCGCACGGCATCGCCCGAAATCCAGAGGTCTTCCTCGGGCAAATTGAGGATCAGTTGCTGGCCGCGTTCCAGCAGGCGCGCCTGGACGGTTTCCAGCGCATTGTTGAGCTGGTCGGCAACGCGCAGCGGGCGCTTGTGCAGTTCGATCTTGCCGCTGCTGATGCGGGCGGCATCGAGCAGGTCGTCGAGCAGGCGCGCGAGCTGGCTTACCTGGCGGTCGATGATGGTCTTGATGTTGAGCAGTTCGGGCGAAGGATTGGGCATTTTGCCCAGCAGCGCGCTGGCCATGCCGATCGGCGCGAGCGGGTTGCGCAGCTCGTGCGCCAGCATGGCGAGAAATTCGTTCTGGCGCCGGTGCGCTGCCTCGGCCTGGTCGCGCAGGTCTTCCGCGCCAAACGTCGCCAGCAGCAAGTTTTGATTGGCGCTGCGCAGGATGGCATTTTGTTCGATCAGCGTGTCGTGGTCGCTGCCCGCCGGCCGCTCCGGCACGGGAATCTTGATCGGCATACGCGTGGGATCCTTGGCAAAATGCCCAGACCGTCGGTGCCCGTGAGGCGACGGTCCAGCGTCACTTCAAACTGATGGGTGCAACGTGGATATCTGGAACGCTGGTACGACGTGTTCAAGCAACGATTCTCCACAAGGAACGCCGTGCGGAGTGGCCTATTGCGCAGGATGAGGGTGACCGATGCAGGTCGCCGTTCCATGCAATGTAGTCATCATCATACTACGGGCATGTCCCTTCTGACGGTGTGGATAGAAAACAAAGTGACGTGAACCAACAGGCGGCGTCACATTCTTTTAACCGGGCCAGGTAACCGGGGCGCGGGTTGCATGTTGCCGCGGCCCCTTGCTGGTCTGCTAAGATCCGTACCCATCTCCGCACCGGATACCGTGATGAATTCCTTCATGCTTGCCAGCTTTGGCGTTGTCGACTTCTGGACTTATTTCCTGGGCACGCTGTTCATCGTGCTGCTGCCAGGTCCAAACTCGCTGTACGTGCTCAGCATTGCGGCCCAGCGCGGCGTGCGCCAGGGTTATCTCGGCGCCTGCGGCGTGTTTCTCGGCGATTTTATATTAATGGTGCTGTCCGCCTGCGGCGCGGCCTCGGTGCTGAAAGCCAGTCCGATGCTGTTCATGGCGGTCAAATATGTCGGGGCGGCCTATCTTGGCTGGATCGGCCTGCAAATGCTGCTCGGTTGCTGGCGCCGCCTGCGTGCGGGCCGCGATGCGGTGGCGACTGCGGTGCCGGTGGCGCGCGACAGCCATCCGTTCAACAAGGCGCTGGCGGTCAGCCTGATGAATCCGAAAGGGATCCTGTTCTTCATTTCGTTCTTCGTGCAGTTCGTCGATCCGCACTTTCATTCGTCGCTGCTGTCGTTCGCCATGCTGGGGCTGGTGTGTCAGGTTCTCAGTTTTACGTACCTGACCGTGCTGATTTTCCTTGGCACACGGCTGGCGGCAGCGTTCCGGCGCCAGCGCCGCCTGTCGAATGGACTGGCGGCCGGCGTCGGCGCCATGTTCATGGGCTTTGGCGTGAAGCTGGCGACGGCGACGCTGTAGTGGCAAACGAAAAAACCCGGTAGCGCGCTAGAGCGCCGGCCAATTGACCCATGGCAACGCACGCCGGCACCGCCGTAGCAAAATCGCCTCTTCAACAAGGAGGCAAAATATGGCACACGTTTACCACGAAGTGAATTCGCTTGAAAAGCACGCCTTGATCGGTGATGGCAACTGCGTCGCGCTGGTCCAGAAGCTCACCAATGTTGGGCATACAAGCCAGTGGCGACCACAGGCACGCGTCATGGACAGCCTAAACATTGCCCCGGGAACGGTGATTGCCACGTTTGAGGATGGCCGATATCCGAATCGCCATACCGGAAACCACGCAGCGTTCTATCTTTATTCCGGACCGAGGAGCATGAAAACAGGCAAGCCAGCGTATATTGTCGTGATGGATCAATGGACGGGAAAAGGCCAAGTCTCTGCGCGCAGCATCTACCCCAAGGCAAGGTCGCTGTCCATAGGCTTAACTTATGACGATTCGGACAATGCTGAGATGTTTTACGTCGTCAATTGAAGTTCATCTCGCTACTCCTGCTGGCGGCGCCTCTGCATGCTGTCGAAATCCGATGCCCGGAACGGTGGGCGCCGGAAGGCTGGGGCGCGCAAGGCTCAGCACCAGGAGGTCGCGTGCGCGATGCTGGCGTGATCGTCGGCCCTCTCGAGAATCGTGGCGACCTGCGCGGCGCAGAGAAAAAAACTGAGGCGGGCTACGAGGTGCGCTTCGCCGGGCTGAATGATTACGCCGAGCCGCTAACCAAGTGGGCGTACTGCAGCTACGGACTCAATGCGCGGCTATTGCGGAAGCTGCCTGACGCCACGACTGAGTGCGTGGCTAAAGTGCGCCGCGCCAGTGCTGCAGTGGCATGCAAGTAAATCACCGGCGCCCCGCCACCACTACTTCCAGCTTCGTCGCGGAGACTTTCATACGGCCAGTAAATCGCCGACCAATTGATCCCCGCCAACGCGCGCCAGCGCCTTCGCAGCAGAATTGCCTGTCCAACAATTGGGGGCAATTATGGGAATCTTCCAACCGAAAGATGGGCGCGGCTACTTCATGCTGCCACAGGCGCCGGAGGGCGCCGGTTACTACGGGTACGGGAATGTGGACGATGTGCCGGGCACAGGCCACCTGGGCCAGTTCGCGCATCCATCGTTGATGTCGCTGATCCTGTGGGTCGAGCAGCGCTGGCAAGCCACGGATCCGCGCAAGTTCGGCGTCGGCAACATCAGTCGCGCCGAGGGCGTGAAATTTCGCCCGCACGCCAAGCACAAGGACGGCCTGCAGGTTGACGTGCGCGCAGTAAGGAGCGATGGCAAGCATGTCGGCGTGCAGTGGAATCAGGCCGACTACGACCGCGACGCAACCGCGCGGCTGATTGCCATCTTCAATTCGCACGCGCTGGTCAAGAAAGTATTTTTCAACGACCGCAGGATACCAGGCGTATTCCCGCTGCAGAATCATGATAATCACTTCCATGTCGAGGTGCGCGCGTGAAAACGATCCTCCTTGTGTTGGCAGCGGCGATCAGCCAGGCCAGCGCGGCGCCGAAGCCGCTCAAAGCCGACTACGTTATTTATTCCGGCGACCTGGGCGAACAGAAGCCGCCGACGAAGACTGACCGAAAAATATCGATTAATGTCACCGGGCAGTCGGCGAAAGATATTTTCGATTCCATTGGCCCTGATCTGAAGGCTGGCTGCACGACCGAGAATGGCGATCGTGAGCGCAGGAAGGGAACCGTGTGGTGCTTTTACCTGCCGGGTAGCGGGTATGAATGTTACTTCGGCTTTGACCTTCGAACGGGCAAGAGCATCGATGGCGGGGAGTGCTGATCACCTGCAGCCGGCCACCGCCCAGAGATTTGCGCCATCACCCATCAGCAGGATGGTGCGGAGCCTCTAATTGCTCAGAGGCGCCGTGCTGGAGAAGGGGTTTGGCTTGGACTTTCATGCAGGCCAGCATTTCACGTGTCTCGTTTTTGCCAATTTGCCAATATATGTGAAGCAGGGTGTCAGGCCCGGCAATCCGACATTTTTGAACTTTCGCAGTCAAATTTGGTCTGCGGCGGTGGTGTGCGGCGCTCGTCAAGGCGCAGCAGTCAGGACATCACGAACGTGAAGCAGGGTGTCAGGTCCGGCAATTCGACATTTTTGAAGCAGGGTGTCAGGTCCGGCAATCCGACATTTTTGAACTTTCGCAGTCAAATATGGTCGGTGGCGGTGATGTGCGGCGCTCGGTCAAGGCGCAGCAGTCAGGACATCACGAATGAGTCGCAGTTGGTGAAGTGCCCAACTCAGCATCTTCGCAACAAAAAGGTCCGCGCTGAATCGACGTAAAAAAACCCGGTAGCGCCTGAAGCGCTACCGGGTTTTTCGTATTCAGTTGCGTGAATGGTGCCTCGGGCCGGAATCGAACCGGCACGCCGCGAAGCGGCAGATTTTGAGTCTGCTGTGTCTACCAGTTCCACCACCAAGGCATGCACGCAAGGACAGCATTATAGACGACACGCGCCAAGAAAACGAGATTTTTTGCAGCTGGACGCGTGCGGGTGACGAGAGCCCGGAAAATTGCGGCGCGGCCGGCAGATCGGGGTAGACTTTTGGTCTCTCCCAACGACCGACTCGCACCATGCCGAAACTCGACCTGTCCAGCATCGCCGCACGCCGCGGCACCAATTATCCTGCCGACTATGGCATCGAGCCGGGGCCCCGCATGCGCCAGCGCCTTGGCGACGCCGGCGGCCTCACCCAGTTCGGCGTGAACCGCCTCGAGCTACCCTCCGGCTCGTGGTCGTCGCAACGCCACTGGCACAGCGTCGAAGATGAATTCGTCTGCGTGCTGGCGGGCGAGGTCGTGCTGGTGACCGACGACGGGGAAGCAATATTAAAAGCTGGCGATTGCGCGGCGTTTCCGGCGAATACGCCGAACGGCCATCACCTCATCAACCGCAGTGGCAGCATGGCCATCTGCCTGGAGGTGGGCGGTCGCAGCGAACTGGACCGTGTGGTGTATCCGGATATCGACCTGCTGTGCGAGCCGGGCGTCGCCGGTTACTTGCACCGCAACGGCACCCCGTATCCGCCGCAAGACTAGCAGGCCAGTTGGCGTTGCAGGGCGCGCAGTGTGCCGAGCGGGCCGGCAACGTCGGCCGCGTGCGGATGCAGGGTGACGGCAATGTCGGCTGTCGCGCCTTGCAGCCAGTGGCGCCGCCGCGGCTGATAGCGGATGCTGCTCACATCTTCCTGCGCCTTGACGTAGCCCAGCGCGGCCAGCGATTCGTCCAGCGTACTGACCAGGTGGTAAGCATGGAAGCGCGTGCTCATTTCGAAGCGCCCCGGCAGCAGCGCGAACGCGGGCAGCAGGCCGCCGGCCACGACCGGCGCCACGATGTACGGCAGCGGTGCGGTGGGGTCGAACAGGTGCGCCAGCACGGCGATGACTGGCAGGCCGAGCGCCAGCGTGAGGGCGTACAGGCCCAACTGGCGCCACGAGCGAATGGGGCACAGGAACTGGCAGCGGGCGTGATTACGGACGACGGCAGTCAGGGTGACGTTTTTCATGAAGGGGCTCCGGGAGATGCCGCGCGCGTGCGGCATCTGCCATTTTGCAAGCCTGCTTCACTGATAAATTGATATTGCACAAACCGGGAGCCCGGTTTGCGCAATGTTTCCGGCGGCTACGGTTTGCGGTACAGCCGGAAGCGTTCATCGCGGTCGGACGGGCGGCGGCCTTCCCAGAGCAGCGTGGCGCCGGTGACGTCGAAGCTGTGGTGTGCTTCCTTGTCCGCGCGCGCGCGCACGCTGTCCTGGGTCAGGACGTAGTCGCAGGCCTTGCTGTCGACGCGGGAGAACGGCAGCTGGCCATAAAACGCCAGCGAACCGCGCTGGGCTGGGCCGACATTCGAGTCGATGCAATGTGCCCCCGCGGGCAGACTGGCGGCGATCTCACGCGCCACGATGGCGTAGCTCCTGGCGTAATTCAGGTCCGGCAGGAACAGCGTCATCAACAGCACCCACAGCAGGATCAGCCCGCCCGAGGACAGCACCACGGCGCGCCACAGCACCGCTGGCTGGCGCGAGATGCGCCAGTACACCAGCGCGATCCAGCCAATGGTGGTGATGGCGGCGACCAGGAACGAGACGATGCCGAATTCCGGCGTGAAGCCCGGCACCAGTTTGAGTGCATTGTTTGCCATGCGTGGGGGGAAGCCGGTCAGCTTGGCGACCCAGAACAGCCACACCACCGCGCCCACCATCGTCAGCACCATCACCGAGAACCAGTCGATGGCGTTGATGGCGCCGCGTTTCATCGTCGGCAGGCCGAACGCCGCCATCAGCGACAGCGGGGGGAGGAGTTTCAGCAAGTCGCCGTTTTCCAGCACCGGATCGCACATCATCAACAGCGCCAGCACTGCCACGAAAACCAGCGGCAACACGATGTGCAGCATGTCGCGCTCGCGCCGCCAGGCGTAGATCGCCCACACGGCAAACGGCCAGGCTGGCCAGAAGAACCAGACGCCGACGCGGAAGAAGGCCTTCAACGAGGTCCAGTGCGGCAGGCCGAACTGGTCAGCATTCCACGCGATCCACTCGCTGATCGGGGCCATGCCGTACGGGCGCACCAGCAGCGCCGGCACGATCCACACCAGCGCGATGGCGCACGCAACCAGGGCTGCGACACCGGCGTGGCCCAGGGCCTTCGGCAGCGGCTGGCGCAACAGGCGCGTGCAGGTGAGCAGGGCGAGAACCAGGGCGATGGGTGAAATGAAGCCGCGCGTCAGGACCAGCGCGCCCAGCGACAGGCCGATCAGGCTGGCGTTGCGAGGCGACGGCAACTCGATGTAGCGCACCGCGCGGTACAGGAAATAGGCCAGCAGCGAGCCTTGCAGCGTGATGGCCAGCGTTTCGTGGCTGTGCTGCAACAGGCCCAGCGAGCCGAGGTAAATCAGGACGGCGGTGTCGGCCAGGGTGCGACCGTAGTCGTCCGGTTCCGGTTGCCCGCCGAAGGCCAGCCGCAGCGGTTGCGCTTCGGCGCGCCGGCCCAGGTGGAACGCCGTGTACCACAGCGACGCTGTGCCCAGCACGAAGATGCCGACAGTCGACACGCGCGCGGCCAGCACGTCGCCCAGCAGCCAGCCGAACAGTTTGATGCAGGCCGCGCCCAGCCAGAACGCCAGCGGGCCTTCTTCCACCGACGCCATGCCGGCGATGTTCGGGTACAGCCAGTCGTTCAGGGTGCCATGCGCCATGGTCCACATGATGCCGAAGCTGCCGGCGTCGCTTTTCCAGGGATCGCGCCCGATCAGGCCCGGCAGGATGTACAGCAGGCCGAGCGCGAACAGGGCCCAGCGGGGCAGGGCGAGCGTGGCGGCGGCGGGAAGGCGGACTGGTTTCATATTTGTTGCCGGGACAGAATGACGCGTAGTATAGCCGCGAATAAAAAAAGGAAGCCACCTGGGCTTCCTTCTTCTGAGAAACCCCGCAAGCGAGGTTCCTTTGCAGCGTGGTAAGACTTAGCCGTTTGCGACGGCAGTCTTCGAACCCACGGCGCCAAATTTCTGGCGGAATTTCTCGACGCGACCGGCGGTGTCGACGATTTTGTGCTTACCGGTGTAGAACGGGTGCGATTCAGCCGATACCTCGATCTTGATCAGTGGGTACTCTTTGCCTTCGAAGGTGATTTTTTCGCGGCTGTTGATCGTCGAACGGGTGATGAATTTGAAGTCGCAGGACATGTCTTGAAAGACGACGTCGCGGTATTCTGGGTGGATATCTTTACGCATGGTTTTGCCTTGGTTAGTTTGGTAGCCAAACAGCACTTCGTCGGTCGTCTTGCCTCTTGACCCGATTGCTGATCACTTGCCGGGGTTAAATACTGCAACCCGCGATTATACAGCGTTTAAATTAGTCGGACTAATAAAAAGGGCAGCCTTGGCTGCCCTCTGGTGATGCTGGTGCGGTGACGGTTGCTTGCTTTTTAACTCAGTATGGTTCCCGTTTTTCAACGGGATGACGAGCTAATGTTGCAAGGTAGCATCAGTGGTGGTTTTTAGCCGCCCCGGCGCATCATGTCGAAGAACTCCACGTTGTTCTTCGTTGCCTTCATCTTGTCGAGGATGAACTCCATCGCTTCGATCTCGTCCATCGAGTACAGCAACTTGCGCAGGATCCAGATTTTTTGCAGCTGGTCCGGCTTGATCAGCAGTTCTTCGCGGCGGGTACCCGATTTGTTCAGGTTGATTGCCGGGTAGACGCGTTTCTCGGCCAGGCGGCGCTCGAGGTGGACTTCCATGTTGCCGGTACCCTTGAATTCTTCAAAGATCACGTCATCCATGCGCGAACCGGTTTCGATCAGCGCCGTGGCGATGATGGTCAGCGAGCCGCCTTCTTCGATGTTACGGGCCGCGCCGAAGAAACGTTTCGGGCGCTGCAGCGCGTTGGCGTCGACACCACCGGTCAGGACCTTGCCCGAGGCAGGGATGACGGTGTTGTAGGCACGCGCCAGGCGGGTGATCGAATCGAGCAGGATCACGACGTCCTTCTTCATTTCGACCAGGCGCTTGGCTTTTTCCAGCACCATCTCGGCAACCTGCACGTGGCGGGTGGCCGGCTCGTCGAAGGTCGAGGCAACCACTTCGCCGCGCACCGAGCGCTGCATTTCGGTCACTTCTTCCGGACGTTCGTCGATCAGCAACACGATCAGCGTGCAGTCGGGATGGTTCGCGGTAATCGCGTGCGCCATGTGCTGCAGGATGACCGATTTGCCGGATTTAGGCGACGCCACCAGCAAGCCGCGCTGGCCTTTGCCGATCGGGGCGATCAGGTCGATGATGCGGCCGGTGATGTTTTCCTGGCCGTTCATGTCGCGTTCGAGGCGCAAGGGCTCGTTCGGGTGCAGTGGCGTCAGGTTTTCAAACAGGATGCGGTGTTTCGACATCTCGGGCGATTCGCCGTTGACCTTGTCGACTTTCACCAGTGCAAAGTAGCGCTCGCCGTCTTTCGGGGTGCGCACTTCGCCTTCGATCGAGTCGCCGGTGTGCAGATTGAAGCGGCGGATCTGCGATGGCGAGATGTAGATATCGTCGGTCGAGGCCATGTAGCTGGCATCGGGCGAGCGCAGGAAGCCGAAGCCGTCCGGCAGCACCTCGAGGGCGCCGTCGCCGAAGATCTGTTCGCCCGATTTCGCGCGTTTTTTCAGAATCGCGAACATCAGTTCCTGCTTGCGCAGGCGTGCCGCATTGTCGATATCGAGGCCAATTGCCATCTCCAGTAGCGCGGAGACGTGCATCGCCTTCAGTTCAGATAAGTGCATGTGTTGGGTGTCCCGTGACGGGAATGTAAAGGTAGGGGAGGGAACTGCGTGGATTAAACGGGGGAGGAAGATTCGGTCGAAGCCAATATGCTTCCCAACCCGGACAAAAACGTCAGCGCAGGCGCACTGACGTTGCTAATGGTATCAGAATCAGATATTGCTGTCGATAAACGACGTCAGCTGGCCCTTGGCCATCGCGCCGACCTTCTGGGCATGCGCCACGCCGTTTTTAAACAGGATCAGGGTCGGGATGCCGCGGATGCCGAACTTGGCTGGTACGGCCGTGTTCGCATCGACGTCCAGCTTGACGATGGAGATCTTGCCTTCGTAGGCGGCAGCTACTTCCTCGAGAATCGGAGCGATCGATTTGCAAGGACCGCACCATTCGGCCCAGAAGTCGACCAATACTGGGAGACTGGACTTGAGGACGTCGGTTTCGAAGGATGCGTCGGTGATGTGTTTGATATTTTCGCTCATATTTTCCTCAGTCAGAGGTAAGGACTTTTGTTGATCACGCCTGGGATGATGCCGCTCTTGTCTGGCATCGTCGGCCGGCTTCGTATTGATAAAACTGCCTGCAGCTTCCACATTGGGCCGCATTGCACGAATTTCAATAAGAGGAAGGGGGCAAGAGAACGCCAGGGCGGGGATTTCGCCGAAATAATACCCTATTTTTTTGTAATGTGGCGGCGGTGTGTATCAATTCTCAACACGGAACCGGAAGGATGCCGGAATGCGGCGCAATTATCCGACAGTTCCGGTGAATTGCGACAGCGCACCCGGATGCCACATCGTCACCACCGACGCCACCAGCTCCTGCGACGTGGTGCGGCGCCGCAGCACGAGGCAGCAGGCGCCGGCCTCGATGGTCAGCATGCTGGCAATGTCCGGCGGCGCCGGCAAGGCTTCGATGCTGTAGGTGGCGCCCTGCAGCGGCGCGGCCGCCATCAGGTGTTCGTTCGGCGTGATCGCCTGGAAATTTTGCGCCAGGTAGGCCGGGGCACAGGCCGGGTTGACCCAGCGGTCTTCCACCTGCAGCGCGACCTCGTCTTCGAAGTGGACAATGACGGAATGGAACAGCATGGCACCGCCGGGCAGGCCGAACTGGGCGGCCAGCAGGGGCGTTGCAGGGGTCGGCGCCAGCAGGCGCACGCTGCTGCGGTGCACGCGCCCGCGGGCCCGGATTTCATCGGCAATATTGCGGATTTCGACCAGCGTTGCCTGGTATTTTTGCGGCGCCACGAAGGTGCCGGCACCCTGGCGGCGGGTCAGCACATTTTCTGCGGTCAATTCCCGCACGGCACGGTTGACGGTCATGCGCGAAACGCCGAACTGGCGCACCAGGGCCTGCTCGGAGGGCACCAATTCTCCGGCTTTCCAGCGCCCGGCGGCAATTTCGCCGCTCAGGTAATCCTTGATGCGCTGAAAGATCGGAACGGTCACCGGGACATCCTCTTGCGCAATCTGCTGCTCCACTTTACTCTCCGCCGACGGCACCGAAGGCCCGATTCTAGCACTGTCATTTTGAAAGCAAATTTGAAAGCAAATTTGAAAGCAAGAGCCGGGATGCAGCCGCTGGCGGCCCGGCGCACGATGCAGACTTCATCGAAATGGAGGCAATCATGACCGATCTGCATACCGATGCCGTCCGCTGGGACGCCGTGCAGCGCCGCGACAGCGCCTTCGACGGCGTCTTCTATTACTCGGTGCGCACCACCGGCGTGTTTTGCCGGCCGTCGTGCGCGGCCCGCACGGCATTGCGCCGCAACGTGGCGTTTCACGCCAGTTGCACGGATGCAGAAGCGGCCGGTTTTCGCCCCTGCCTGCGCTGCCGCCCCGACCTGCCGCCGCTGGCCGAGCGCCAGGCCGCAGCCGTCGCCAAAGCCTGCGCACTGATCGATGCCAGTGCGCAAGCGCTCGACCTGGACACGCTGGCCGCTGCCTGCGGCATGAGCAAATTTCACTTCCACCGCATCTTCAAGGCGCACACCGGCATCACGCCGAAAGCGTATGCGGCAGCCCGGCGCGCGGCGCGTGTCACCGAACAACTGGATAACGGCACCTCCGTCACCGACGCCATCTATGCCGCCGGGTTCAATTCCAGCGGCCGCTTTTATGCCAGTGCCGATGGCCGCCTGGGCATGACGCCCACGCGCTACCGCCAGGGCGGCAATGGCGAAACCATCCGCTTTGCCATCGGCGCCTGTTCGCTCGGCGCGATCCTGGTGGCGGCGACCGGCAAGGGCATCTGCGCAATCCTGATCGGCGACGATCCCGACGTGCTGGCGCGCGACCTGCAGGACCGCTTTCCACACGCGCTGCTGGAAGGCGCCGACGCCGCTTTCGACCGCACCGTGGCGCTTGTCGTCGGCTTCGTCGAAGCGCCGCGGATCGGCCTGACACTGCCGCTCGATGTGCGCGGCACCGCGTTCCAGCAGAGAGTGTGGGAAGCGTTGCGCGCCATTCCTGCCGGCGTGACGGTCAGTTACGCCGAACTGGCCGCGCGCGTGGGCGTGCCCACCGGCGCGCGCGCAGTCGCCGGTGCGTGTGCGGCCAACCCGGTGGCGGTGGCGATTCCCTGTCACCGGGTGGTGCGCAACGATGGCGCACTGTCCGGCTACCGCTGGGGCGTCGAACGCAAGCGTATCCTCCTCGATCGAGAGTCAGCGATTGATTAATTGATAAAAGTCGTTACACTCGTTGGCTCCAGTAACTGATCCATTTCGGAGAGCCCCCGATGCGCCGCATTTCCCTGCTAGTCCTCGCTTTGACGGGCACGCTTGCCCACGCCGACACCGTCCTCGACAACGCCAACGGCTACACCCTCACCAGCGCCGGCAAGCTGCAGCGCTTCGTGTCGATGGCCTTCGACGACAAGGGCCGCATCCTGGCCGTCGGCAATGCCAGGGAGGTGAACGCGAAAGCGCCAGCAGCGCGCCACATCGACGTGCGGGGTAAAACCGTGCTGCCGGGCCTGATCGACGCGCACGGCCACGTGTTTGGCCTGGGCGACGTGCTCACCCAGCTCGACATGGCCAATATTCCGACCCTGGCCGAGGCCTTGAGCGCCGTGGCAACCTATGCCAACGCGCACCCGGGTCAGACCTGGCTGCGCGGCTTCGGCTGGAACCAGGAAATCTGGAAACTGGGCCGCTTCCCGACCGCGCAGGAACTCGACGGCGCGGTGGCGGACCGCGCGGTCTGGCTGGAGCGCGTCGATGGCCACGCCGGCTGGGCGAATAACAAGGCGCTGGCGGCGGCCGGCATCACCAACAGCACGCCCGACCCGGTCGGCGGCAAGATCATCCGTGACAAGGATGGCGTGGCCACCGGCGTGCTGGTCGACGCGGCCAAGGCGCTGGTCGAAAAAGTGTTGCCGCAGCAGGGCGAGGCCGAATCGCGCCTGGTGCTCGATGCGGCGCTGGCCAGGCTGGCGTCCGTCGGTTTGACCACCGTGCATGACGCCGGCGTCACGGTGGCCAACGACCGCCTGTACCGCGCTTACGCCGACCAAGGCAAACTGACGGCGCGCGTCTACGCCATGATCGGCGGTACCGATGCCGACTTCGACCAGCTCTCGAAAAATGGTCCGTTAAAAGATTACGCCAGCGGCATGTACGCACTGCGCGCCGTGAAACTGTATTCGGACGGCGCGCTGGGCAGCCGCGGCGCCGCGCTGATCGAGCCGTACAGCGACGAGCCGAAATCGCACGGTTTGCTGTTCCACACCATGCCCGAGATGGACGCGATGATCAAAAAGGCGATGGCGGCCGGCTACCAGGTCAACGTGCACGCCATCGGCGACGCCGGCAACCGCCAGATCCTCGACATCTACGCGCGCGAAGTCGGCGCCACCAGGAGCAGCGCGCAGCGCCACCGCATCGAGCACGCGCAGGTGGTAAAACTGGCCGATATCCCGCGCTTCAAAGCGATCGGCATCATCCCGTCGATGCAGCCGACCCACGCGACGTCCGACAAGAACATGGCCGAGCAGCGCCTCGGTGCCGAGCGCATCAAGGGCGCCTACGCCTGGCGCACCTTCCTGAAACAGGGTTCGCGCATTGCCTGCGGGTCGGATTTCCCGGTCGAGTCAGCGAACCCGTTCTTCGGCATCCATGCCGCCGTCACGCGCCAGGATGCGACCAACCTGCCGGCCGGCGGCTGGTATCCCGACCAGGCCATGACGCTCACCGAAGCGCTGCGCTGCTTCACGCTCGATGCCGCGTATGCCGGTCACCAGGAAAAATCGATTGGCTCGCTGGAAGCGGGCAAGCAGGCCGATTTCATCGTCATCGACCAGGATTTGTTCACCATGCCGAAACAGGACATTCACAAGGTCGGCGTGCTGCAGACCTGGGTGGCGGGGCGCCAGGTTTACCTGAGAAAATGATGACGATACGCCGCCTTCTCATCGCCATGCTTGGCGTCACGATGCACTTGTCCAGCGCGCACGCCGGCACCGGTTACCACGGTTTTTCGATCGACCAGTCGGCGCGGCAGCTGGCGCCTGATGTTATGGCGTCGCTCAATGCGCAGCTCGACATCGTCGAAGCGGTCGGCTTGCCGCCAGCCGTGCTCGCTGCGCTGAAAGCCACGCCGATCATTGTCGATCCGGATTTGCGCGGCAATCCCGGCATTTTTGCCGTGCGTGGCGGCGCTGGCGCGGTGTATGTCCAGCCGATCGTCTTCGCGGCCCACAAGCCGATTTTGCTGCATGAACTGCTGCATGCCTATCACTTCGGCACGCTTGGTTTAAACCGTCCGGAAATCGTGCAGACGTTCCAGCGCACGCGCGACGGCAACCGCTTTCCGGCGCAGTTCAAGTCCTCGCACTTTCTCGAAAACGGCAAGGAGTTTTTTGCCGTGACCAGCACGCTGTATTTGTTTGGCGATATCCAGCAGCCGCCGTTCAGCTGCAATGCATTGGCCAAGCTCGATCCAGACTACCTGGACTTCCTTGCGGCGCAGTTTGGCGCGCATACCTGCCACGCAGGGGTGGCAAATTAGCAATATGCCGTATTAACATTTCTATTCGTCCGACGACAGCGAGGGCGCACTTCGATGTCGGCTCAAAGGCGCAGTGAGCGCCGCTCCGGATGATGCCGACACGCACTTGGACGGGCGCTGGCGACTCGCGCTAGATTGCCAACAGGCGGGTAGTGCTGAAACCGGTTTCCGCGCCCCATTGCGCGCTGGCGCGCGCCAGGAGGATCGCTTCACCGTCGGCAAGCCAGCCGTCCGCGTCCGCGATTTTCCACATTGCCCGCAAGAGCTGGCGCCTCAAATCGGGGGCATCGATTTCCTGGAGCAGCTGGTCGATCAAGTCAGGGTCGAGCTGGACCAGGCCATGGGTCGTGACTGTAAGCAAGTCATCGCACAGATCCTGGAGCAGCTGATGGAAAGTGAGCGGATCGAGCGACACATGGCCGAGGATCCGGCTATTCTCCATTGCGATCAATTCGCACGGCGCGAGATTGCCATCGACCACCATCGTCAATGCCAGCAATCGGCCGGCGGCTTGCTTGCTATTCATTTGGTACGCGCGCATCACTACTCCCAATAAAAAAATTTACCTCGCCCGCAATCAGGGCGGCGGTTCTGTCAAAAATTAAATCAGTTCGGCGGCCGCAATCTGTGCTCGCCGCTCAAGTTCGTTGGATGGTTGGGGGCTGGCTGCCCAGCCCCCCACCATCTACTTCTCCGGCCTGGCGCGCGAGATCCACAGACTTGCCACGCAGCTCGCCGCGATCAGCACGAAGACAACGAGCAGCGACGCTTGCACCGGCACGTGGTACCACGGCATGATCAGCATCTTCACGCCGATAAATACAAGCACCATCGCCAGGCCGTACTTGAGCAGCGGGAAGCGGTCGGCCACGTCCACCAGCAGGAAGTACAGGGCCCGCAAACCCAGGATGGCGAACATGTTCGAGGTGAAGACGATGAACGGATCGGTCGTGATCGCGAAGATCGCCGGGATCGAATCGACTGCAAATATCAGGTCGGTCACTTCGATCAGGATCAGCACCAGGAACAGCGGCGTTACGTAATGCAAGCCATCCTTCTTCACGAAGAACTTCTCGGCATGGTCGCCCTCGGCCACCCGCAGGTGGCGGCGCGCGAAACGCAGCACGGGATTGTTGGCCACATCCGGTTCCTGGTCGGCCGCCACCAACATGCGGAACCCGGTGAACAGGAGGAACGCGCCAAACAGGTACAGCACCCAGCTAAATTCGCTCACCACCCACGCACCGGCACTGATCATGATGGCGCGCATGACGATTGCGCCTAGCACGCCGTAAATGAGCACCCGCCGCTGGTACTGCTGGGGCACCTGGAATGCCGTGAAAATGAGCAGGAAGACGAATACGTTGTCGACCGACAGGCTCTTTTCAATCAGGTAGCCGGACAGGAACTCGATCGACTTCTGGCTGGCGATGTCGGCTCCCACGGTGCCGTTCAGGTGCCACCACAGGCCGGCGCAAAACAGCAGCGCCAGGCTCACCCAGACGACGGACCAGGTGGCCGCTTCCTTGATGCTGACCTTGTGCGCCTTGTTACCACCAAAGACGAACAAGTCCAGGGCCAGCATCACCAGCACAAAGCCGACAAAGCCGGCCCACATCGGCGCGCTGGCAATCGATTCCAGGCCGTTCATCGGATACTCCCGGCGGCGTTCGCCTCAGGTCCGTGCGACAGCTCGCTCAGCTCCACTGGCGCCGGACGCTGGTGGGAAAAGTCGCGCCTGCGCTGGATCTGGCGCACGATGGTGCGGCCGGCGCGGTCGGCAGCGCGGTTGATGGCCACGTACAGATCGGCCTCCACATCCTCGATGATCACTTCGCGTCCGCCGCCCAGCAGCACATGGATGCGGCAGCGCTTGTCCACGCCGCCGCGCGGGCCATTGATGTCGGACAGGGAGATGTCGAGCTGGCGCATGTGCTCACTTGCCCAGCCGAGCGCTGTGGCCACGCGCAGCTCGGTGTGGGTGCGTAGCGCCTGGGACAGCTGGAAACCGTGGGCCTGGATGGTAGGACGCATGATGTTCTCCTGGTTGGTTGATCGCTTCACTATACGTTTGGCCCATGCCATGTACAAATCGAATATTCCGTATTGAATACTCGAAAAAATCGAATGGTTGACTTGCACAATGCTGCGCTCCATTCGACAACCTGGAAGGAGAAACGGCCCTTCGAAAAGCTGTATAAATTGCTCGACAGGCGACAACGAGCTTGCAAGATTCCGACTATAGTTCGACTCCGATTCGTTTTTTTCGATGAGATAACCATGGCCGGCCTTAACTACAAACACTTGCGCTACTTTTGGATGGTGGCCAAGACTGGCAGCATTGCCAGTGCGGCTGCCAAGTTGCACCTGACGCCGCAATCGATCTCCGGACAGCTCACCGAATTTGCCGAGGTGCTGGGGGTCGAGCTGTTCCGCCGCGTGGGGCGCAATCTGGAGGTGACGGAAACGGGCCGTCGTATCCTCAGTTACGCGGAAGAGATCTTCAGTGCCGGTGATGAACTGATGGATCTGGTCAAGGACAAGAGCCTGACCACTGCGATGCTGTTTCGCGTCGGCTGCGCCGATTCGGTGTCGAAAATGATTGCCTGCCGTCTGCTGGAGCCGGCAATGCAGCTGGGAGAACCGGTCAAGATGGTCTGCCGGGAAGGGCGCCTGGCTAGTCTGATCGCCGATCTGGCGATTCACAAGCTGGACTTGGTCATTGCGGACCGCTCGTTGCCCAGGCAGATGAGCGTGCGCGGCTACAGCCACCTGCTAGGTGAAAGCAGTTTGACGGCGTTTGCGGCGCCTGCATTGATCGAACAAATCGGCAGCAGCTTTCCCGCATGCCTGAACGGCGCGCCCGTGCTGCTGCCGGGCGAAGATTTCGCCATTCACCAGCGCGTGTTGCACTGGATGGAAAAAAACAATGTGCACCCGCGCGTGGTCGGCGAATTCGATGACAGTGCAATGATGAAAGCCTTTGGCCATGCCGGCGCAGGCGTGTTCTTTGCGCCGACCGTGATCGCCGCGCAGATCAGCGAACAGTATCGGGTGGCGGTGCTTGGCCATATCGACACGTTGGTGGAACAGGTGTATGCCATCACCACCGAGCGCAGGATCAGTCACCCGGCGGCTGTGGCAATCAGCGCGATGGCGCGGAAGCAGCTGTTTACTTGAGCAGGTGTGCGGCAAGCCCCGTCCTTAAGGGCGGGGTCAAGAGCGCGGACGGCACAGCCGTCCGGTTTTGCGCCTCGAGTGAGGCGTCTGCTGCTGCTCGTTGTACTGGCGGATAACTGCAATGGGCGCACCACCACAGCTGCCGGCGAAGCAGGACGGCGACCACAGCGCGCCGCCCCATAGCTTCTTGCGGATGCCCGGGTAGTTCTTCTTCCGAATCATCCGGCTGGACACGCCCTTCAAACTGTTAACAAGATTCGAGACGGAAACTTTTGGCGGATAGTTCACCAGCAAGTGAACGTGGTCATCCTCGCCGTCGAATTCCACCAGTTCCGCTTCAAAGTCCGCGCAGACGCTGGCTAACAATGGTCGCAAGTCGTCAAGAATCTCTTTTGTGAAGACTTCGCGGCGGTATTTTGTCACGAAGACCCAATGGACGTGCATTCGAAAAACGCAGTGTCTTCCGTGGCGAATGTCGTTGTCATTACTCATAGTCCAAACTATGATTGAACGATGCAGCGCTTACAAGCCTACAAATACGAACTGATGCCAAACGGCGAGCAAGAGCGCGCTATGCGCCGCTTCGCTGGGTCGTGCCGGTTCGCCTAAAACAAGGCGCTGGCGATGCAGAAGGAGAACCACGAGGCAGGTAACAAGTTCATCGGCTTCGCTGGGCTGTGCAAGGCGCTCACCGGCTGGCGTAATGGCATCGAGACGCCGTGGCTAAAGGACGCGCCCTGCCACCCGCTACAACAGGCGCTCAAGGACTTGGAAAAGGCATACAAGAACTTCTTCGAGAAGCGCGCCGACTTCCCCAGCTTCAAACGTAAAGGCAGCGGCGACAGCTTCCGTTACCCGGACCCGAAACAGATCAAGCTCGATCAGGCCAACAACCGTCTCTTTCTTCCCAGGTTGGGCTGGCTGCGTTACCGCAACAGCCGGGACGTTCTCAGCGAACTGCGCAACGTCACCGTGAGCCTGTCTGGCGGCAAGTGGTTCGCGTCGATTCAGACGCAGCGCGACGTCGAACAGCCGTTGCCCACGGCGACGACGGCCATCGGTATCGATGTCGGCGTGGCCAGGTTCGCCACCATGAGCGACGCCAGCTTCATCACGCCGCTCAACAGCTTCAGGAAACACCAGCACCGCCTTGCGCGCTACCAGCGCCGCATGAGCCGCAAGGTCAAATTCAGCAACAACTGGAAGAAGGCGAAAGCCCGCATCCAGAAGATTCACACCGGCATCGCCAACGCCCGGAAAGACTTCCTGCACAAGTGCACAACGACGATCAGCCAAAACCACGCGCTCGTATGCATCGAGGATTTGCAGGTACGGAACATGTCCAGGTCTTCCAAGGGCAACAGCGAACAGCACGGCAAGATGGTGCGCCAGAAGTCCGGCCTCAATCGTGCCATTCTCGACCAGGGTTGGGGCGAGTTCCGCCGCCAGCTTGGCTACAAGATCGCATGGAACGGCGGCATGCTACTAGCAGTTCCACCGCACCACACCAGCCAGACGTGTCCGTCCTGTGGCCATGTCTCAAAGGATAATCGGCAGACTCAGGCCAAATTCCTGTGTGCCGATTGCGGCTACGAAAATCACGCCGATGTGGTCGGCGCGATCAATGTTTTAGAGCGGGGATACCGCTTGTTAGCCTGTGGAGAGTCGGCGCAGTCAGGCCGCTCGATGAAGCAGGAACCCACCGAAGCGACTGCGCAAATTACCACGTAGCGCCGTAGAAATCCCCTTCCTTCAGGGAGGGGAGGATGTCAAAATGGAAGTGTCCGAAAAAGTCAGGGTGCCTCGGTCACTACATAGGCGCCACAGGTGATTCAGAAAAACGACGCCTGTTCACGGCAATTCTTGTGGTAAATTTCCCAGATGCCCTATTAACATTTCCATTCGTCCCGCAATGTTGTACCTTGAAGAATTGGTGCCTCAAAGAATTTTTTGATTCACCGCAACACGCTGACAGCGCTTTCAAGGCGCGGGACGGAGACATGAATTTCACATCACCAGCCATGCGCCTGGCTGCCATTGCCCTTGCGGCGATCGCCGCCGGCGCCCTTGTCGCATGCGCCGCGCGCTGGTTTGCGCCGGCCGCCAGCGCTTTCCTCATCGTGAACGTGCTGGCCAGCGCCATCAGCGTTGCTGTATTTGCACTGTTGTCGCGCCCCCGCAACGACAGCGAGGGCGCACTGTTCGAGGTCGTCGGCGGCTCGGTCGACGCCATCATGATTGGCGCCGCCGAAACGGCGTTTTTTGTCGACTCCGTCAAAAAGAAAATCGACCAGGACGTCGCCGCCGTCGGCGCCATGGTGACCGACGCCGCCATCGTGGCGAGCAGCACCGAGCAGATCGCCAACCACGCCCAGCGCGCCGTCGACGTGGCCACCCAGGTGCGCCAGCAAAGCGTGGCCGGCCGCACCGAAGTCGACCAGGGCTTGACACGTATCAGCAGCGCCGGCAAGCAGGCGCAAGACGCCGCCGCGACCATGGTGGCATTGCAGGCCAAATCGAAAGGCATCGCCGGTTTTACCGAAGTCATCGCCGAAATCTCGGCGCGCACCAATTTGCTGGCGCTGAACGCCGCCATCGAAGCGGCGCGTGCCGGCGAGCACGGGCGCGGTTTTGCCGTGGTGGCTGGCGAAGTGCGCCAACTGGCCCAGCGCACCAAGGAAGCCACCGACGAAATCGGCCTGATGGTGCGGGCGATTAACGAGCAGGCCGAACAGGCCAGCGTCGCCATGCAGGCGCTGACAACTGCCGTGGAAGACGCCACCGCGAATGTCGGTCGGGTACACGGTTTCCTCGGCAGCATCGAACAATCGGCGGGCGAGTCCGAGCGCGAAATTGGCCAGATCGCCGGCGAAGCGCTGCGCCACGTCGAGACCACCCGCGCCATCATGGAGTCGCTCTCGCGCGTCGACGCCAGCCTGCTGTCGACCGATCAACAATTGCCGCTGGCCGCGAATGCGGCAATGGCGCTGGCCGACCAGGCCGAGGCGATCGCCGCGGCCCTGAGCGACTCGAACGTGCGCACCAGCCACGACGCCATCCGTGCCGCTGCGCAAGGGGCCGCGACCGACATCGGCCGGCTGTTCAGCGCCGCCATTGCGTCGGGCAAGATCACCCGCGACGCATTGTTCGACCGCCGCTACCGCCCCATCCCCGACACCAATCCGCCCAAGCACCACTCCCGCTTCGACGGATTTACCGACGCCGTCCTGCCCGACCTGCAAGAGGCGTTGCTCGTTGCGATGCCCCAGCTGGCCTATTGCGGCGCGGTCGACAACAATGGCTATTTCCCGACGCACAACAAAAAATTCTCGCAGCCGCTGACCGGCGACTATGACGTCGACATCGTCAACAACCGCACCAAGCGCATCTTCAACGACCGCACCGGCGGGCGCTGCGGTGCTAACAAAAAGCCGTTCCTGCTGCAAACCTATAAACGCGACACGGGCGAAGTGATGCATGATCTGTCTGCGCCGATCTACGTCGACGGCGCGCACTGGGGCGGATTCCGCATCGGGTATCGCTCCAGCGCCCCTGCATAACCCAGCTGTGTTCGTTGGCTAACTGAACAGGATGCGCGGCTGTGGGATGCTTGAATCCCGATCATTATCTTGACCTGCCATGTTCCCCGACCGCGTCCTCGCCGGCGATGCGCCTGCCTTCGAACCGAAGCGCGGCGCCCTCGAACGCCTGCCCAAGTGGGCGATCATCGCCCCACTGGCATGCCAGTGGCTGTATCTGTCCCTGCGCTTCGGCGGGTTCACGGTGCCCAGCGCCGCCAATCCGGCCCTGACTGCCGGTGGCCTGGTGGGCGAAGGCAAGCGCGAATATTTCGACAGCATGGGCGCGCTGGCGCGCGCGGCCACGGCGCCGTTTGCCAGCGTGCGCAAACACCGCGGCCTGGACCAACCGGCGCTGCAAGCGGCCATGGCCAGCGCCGGGCTGGACTTCCCGATTATCGTCAAGCCTGACCTGGGCATGTGCGGCTACGGTGTGCGCAAGGTCGATACCTTGCGTGAACTGTTTTGCTACGCCTTTCATTTTCCCGATGCCGAAACGATGATCCTGCAGCAGTACCTGCCGGAAGAAAACGAGGCCGGTATTTTTTATGCCCGCGATCCGGTGACCGGACAGGGCCGGGTGCTGGGCCTGGCGCTGCGATATTTTCCGCAGGTAATTGGCGACGGTCGCAATTCCATCGAGCAATTAATTCAGGCCAGTTGCCGCGCCGGACGCTCGCTAGGCAAATGCACCCACCGTGGCAGCGCCGACCTGGCGCGCGTGCCGGCGGCCGGTGAGCGTGTGCGGCTCTCGACCATCGGCTCGACCCGCGTCGGCGGCCTGTACCGCGACGGCAAGGATTGCATTACCCCGGCGCTCACGGCCAGCATCGACGCCATCGCGCGCGACATGACCGATTTCCACTTCGGCCGCTTCGACGTGCGGTTTACCACCTGCGAGGCGCTGCGCGCGGGCAGCGGCTTTACCATCATGGAGGTGAACGGCGCCGGATCCGAGGCCATCGAGGCCTGGGATCCGGCGACCGGCCTGGTGGCGGGATTGCGCACCATCTTCGCCAAGCAACGCCGACTGTTCGAGATCGGCGCGGCCAACCGCAAGCGCGGCGCGGCCGCCATCGGCCTGTTCGAACTGGCGCGCCTGAATGCTGCGCAGCAGCGCTTGCTCGATACCTACCCGCCCTCCAACTGATGCTGGCCTGCCCGTCCATCGCATACGACTGGACCTTCCAGGTGGGCTGGGCGGCCAGCGAGGACGAGGTGGCCGCCGCACAGCGCCTGCGTTTCGACGTCTTCGCAGGCGAAATGGGTGCCCAATTGCAGCCCGACGCCATGGCGGCCCGGCTCGACCGCGACTGCTTCGATCCGTTCTGCGAACACCTGCTGGTGTGGGCGGTAGAGCGCAGCGGGCAGGCGCCGCGCCAGCTGGTCGGCACCTATCGCGTGCTCACGCCGGCCGGCGCGCGCCAGGCCGGCGGCCTGTATGCCGACCAGGAATTCGACCTGGCGCCGCTGGATCACCTGCGCAGCCACATGGTCGAGCTGGGGCGCGCCTGCGTCAGTCCGGCATGGCGATCCGGCGGCGTGATTCTGGCGCTGTGGTCGGCGCTGGGCCAGTACATGGTCCAGCATCGCTTCGATACCATGGTCGGCTGCGCCAGCGTCGCGCTGGCCGATGCCTGCGCACTGTGGCATGGCGTGCGCCACACGTACCTGGCGCGCCAGGCTTGGCAGGTACAGCCGCGCTGCGCGCTGGTGCTGGTCGACGCGGTGCCGCTGGCCCTGCGCGCGATGCCGCCGCTCATCAAGGGTTACCTGCGCGGCGGCGCCAAAGTGCTGGGGCCGCCGTCCTGGGACGCCAGTTTTGGCACCGCCGACCTGCCCATCATGATGCGAATGGATGAATTGTCGGCGCGCTACCGCGCCCAATTCCTGACCGGATGAAGCGCGCAATCAACGGCGCGCCTTCCGTGCGGCGCACGCTGGCCGCTGTGCTTGGCGCGCAATTGCTGACGTCGCTGGCCGACAATGCCCTGTTGATCGTCGCCATCGCGCTGCTGGAAAGTGGCGCCGCGCCAGCCTGGGCCACTCCCGCGCTGCGCATCTGTTTCTATGCGGCTTACGTCGTGCTGGCGCCGCTGGCCGGCCCCCTGGCCGACCGCTGGCCCAAGGGCCGCCTGATGTTGCTGGTGAACCTGTTGAAATTGCTGGGCGCCGGCGCGCTGGCGTGCGGCGCCGATCCCCTGATCGTGTTCGGCGCCATTGGCCTGGGTGCGGCGGCCTACGCCCCGGCGCGCTACGGCATCTTGCCGGAACTGGCCAGCGGTCGCGCGCTGGTGCGCGCCAATGCGGCGATGGAAATCGTCACCATCGTGTCGATCCTGGCCGGCGTGGCGCTGGGCAGCCTGATGGTGGCCAGCGGCGCCGTCAAGGCGGCCTGCATCGTGCTGGCCGCGCTGTACGCGCTGGCGGCGGCCAGTGCGCTGCTGGTGGGGAAATCGCCGGCCCAGCCGTTGGCGCCGGCCAGCGGCTTTTACGCCGCCCTCAAGACCCTGTTGCGGGACGATTCCGCGCGTTTCTCCCTGGGCGTGACCAGCGTGTTCTGGGCCTGCGCCGCCGTGCTGCAATTTCTCATGATCGCCTGGGCGCGCCAAGCGCTCGGCTTGCCGCTGGCCGGCGCGGCCCTGTTGCCGGCGCTGCTGGCGCTGGGCATGGTCGGCGGTGCGCTGGGGGCAGGGCACGCCCACGCGGCCGCCACCCGCAGTGCCGTGGTGCTGCGCGCCTGCCTGCTGGGCGGCGGCATCCTGGCCATGACGCAGGTGAGCAGCGTGTGGGCGGCCGCCGTGCTGCTGCTGGCGACCGGCGTGCTGGCCGGTGCTTTATTGGTGCCGATGAACGCGGTTTTGCAGCAGCGCGGCGTCAGCCTGATGCGTCCGGGCGTGTCAGTGGCCGTGCAGAATTTCCTCGAAAATGGCTTGTCGGTGGGCTTCCTCGCGCTGTACGGCATCGGCGTGGCGCTGGGCGCGTCGCTCGACGCCACCATTTATGTCTTGGGCGCCGCCACCATCGTGCTGGTCAGCGTGCTGGCGCTGGGCAAGCATGATTAATTTGCGCTTATTGCAGGTGGGCGTGCATCTGCTCTCCGGCCTGCTGCAGTGCGCACTGCTGTTTCCCTTCCTGTCACCAGCGCGCCGCAACGCGCTGGTGCGGCGCTGGTCGCGCGGCTTGCTGCGGGTGTTTCGCGTCCGGTTGGTGGTCAGCGGCCCGGGGCACGGCGAGGCGGCCGGGGCGGTGGTGGCGAACCACGTCTCGTGGATCGATGTGTTCGTGCTGAATGCCATCGGCACCTGTCGCTTCGTGGCGAAATCCGAGGTGCGCGGCTGGCCGGCGATCGGCTGGCTCAGCGCGCGCGCGGGGACCATTTATGTGGCGCGCGGCGCGCGCGCAGGACTGCTGACGGCGAACGCCACCATCGCGGCCCATCTGGGCGAGCGCGAGCGGCTGGCGTTTTTTCCGGAGGGGACGTCGGGGCCGCAGGGCAGCTTGTTGCCGTTTCACGCCAACCTGTTCCACGGCGTGATCGCGGCGGACGCGCCGGTGCATCCGGTGGCAATCGCGTATGTGGGCGCGGATGGCCAGCTGAGCGCGGCCGCGGAATACATCGGCGCCATGTCGCTGTGGGACAGCATCGTCAGCCTGTTGCGTCATGGCCCCTTCGAGGCCAGAGTTGCCCTGCTGGCGCCGATCGCCTCGACCGGCATCGAGCGGCGGGAGTTGGCGGTGCAGTCCCAGGCTGCGATCGGCGCCAGCCTGGCGCAGTGTCAGCGCCCTCCGGATACGTCGATGAAGGTGCCGGTGCTGTAGGACGCCTCGGGCGAGAGCAGCCACAAGGCCGCCTGCGCCACTTCGTCGGGGTGGCCGCCGCGCTGCATGGGGACCGACGCGCGCAATCGGTCGACGCGTCCGGGTTCGCCGCCGCTGCCGTGCATGTCCGTGTAGATCAGGCCGGGCCGCACGCCGTTGACGCGGATGCCTTCGCTGGCCACTTCCTTCGCCAGGCCGATCGTCATGGCCTCCACCGCAGCCTTCGAGGCCGCATAGTCGACATATTCGCCGGGCGCGCCGAGCACCGCGGCGCGCGACGACATGTTGACAATGGCGCCGCCCTTGCCGCCATGCCGGGTCGACATGCGCCGCACGGCTTCGCGCGCGCACAGAAAGCTGCCGACGACGTTGCTGGCCATCACGCGCAGGATGCGGGCCGCGTCCATCTGGTCGACGCGCATCTGCGGGGACAGCATGGCGGCGTTGTTGATCAGGGCGGTCAGCGGGCCGAAGCGCGTGTCGATGGCGGCAAACATGCGTTCCACATCGGCTTCCTGCGCAATGTCAGCCTGGATGGCGAAGGCGGTGCCGCCCATGTTCTCGATGGCGGCGACGACGCTGGCGGCAGCGGCGCTGTCCTGGCGATAGTTGACGCCCACCTGGTAGCCGTGGCGGGCAGCCAGCGCGGCGCATGCGGCGCCGATGCCGCGTGAGGCGCCGGTGATGAGGATGATCTTTTCCATTGTGCGGAGCGCCTTGTCATGGTTTGGAAGCGTCAAATATAGCATCCCATCGCAAGCCGGCAGAGCGAGCCGGTTGCGTATGCACGGCGTTGTTGCGCGTATCGACATGGTGCTGTGTGTGGAGCCACACGCAGAAAATCAGGTGGCTCAACGATACTCAAGCGCGTACTGGCCGATGTCCTATTTCTGCGCGTTGATCGGTCACCGGTTCTCCGATTGCGTTCCGCAGCATGAACTCAATGCACCGGCGCGTGCACACCTTACTCTGGCGAAAAATCATCATGGAACTGCAATGGAATTGATTCAGCATCTGCTTGTACGCGAGCCATTACTGGCGCTGTTTGCCACGATTGGACTCGGCTATCTGGTCGGAAAAATCAAGATTGGGCGTTTTGTTCTCGGCGGGATCGCCGGAACCTTGCTGGTGGGTGTTGTGATCGGCCAGTTGGGCATCGAGGTCAATGGCGGCATCAAGGCGATCTTCTTCGCGCTGTTTATTTACGCGGTCGGGTTCCAGGGTGGCCCGCAGTTTTTTCATGCTCTGAACCGACGCTCACTCAATCAACTGGCGTCGGCATTTGTGATGTGCGCGACGGGTCTGTTATGCGTGTTGCTCGCTGCCTGGATGTTCGATCTCGATCGCGGCATGGCTGCCGGCCTGGCCGCTGGCGGGCTGACCCAGTCGGCCATCATCGGCACCGCCGGTGATGCCATCGCCAAGCTTGGTTTGGCCCCTGACCTGATCAAGACGATGCAAACCAACGTCGCGGTTGGCTATGCGGTTTGCTACATCTTTGGGTCGCTCGGACCAATCGTGATGGTCACGTGGTTCCTGCCGATGGTGATGCGCTGGGACATTCGTCAGGAAGCCGTCAAGCTTGCTGCTGCAATCTCCGGGGGGCACGCCGAACTCGACCCGGGTCAGTTCAATGCAGCGCGTGCCGTTGCCACGCGCATGTATCTGGTTGCGCACGACAGCGCGGCTGTCAACCAGACTGCCCTGGCGATCGACATTGCGCTCTCGGATGCCTCAGTAGAAGCGGTTTATCGCGCTGGGGAAGCGCTGCCGATCGCGGACGGCATCGTGGTGCTGGCCGGCGACACGGTGGCCGTTACCGGGATGGTTGTCGTGATGGAAGCCGCAGCCGATTACTTCGGCCAGGAAGTCAGCGCGCCGGAGAACATGTTGCTGGTGCAGGAGAGCCGTGAAATCATTTTGACCAATCGCGCGCTGAGCGGGCGTGAAGTCGGCGAAATTCACGACCACGTGGCGGTGGATATGCGCCACGGCGTATTTTTGACACGGGTCTTGCGCATGGGCCTGGCGCTTCCGCTGCTGAACAAGATCACGCTGAAAAGCGGTGATGAACTGCACTTCATCGGCAGCCCTGTGGACCTGGACCGGGTGCAGGCAAAAATTGGCTACAGGATCAATCCGGCAGCGGTCACCGATTTCATCTTCATGGGATTGGGCATGCTGATCGGCATCCTGATCGGCATGGTGCAGTTCCATATCATGGGCATCCCGATCTCGATCGGCAGCGGCGGCGGCTGTTTGCTCTCCGGACTGATTTTTGGCTGGCTGCGCAGCGTCCATCCGCGCGTGTCAGCACTGCCCTTGGGCGCCTCCAATTTCTTACGCGATTTTGGTCTTGCGGTCTTTGTTGGCATCGTCGGGATCTCGGCGGGACCGCAGGCATTGGTCGCGATCCGGCAGTATGGCTTCACGCTGCTGTTGCTCGGCGTTGGCGTGACGCTGATACCCCAAGTCGTGACGTTCTTTTTTTCATGGTACGTGCTGCGCATTCGCAATCCAATCGAAGCGCTCGCCTGTGTCGCCGGCGGTCGCAGCGCCAACCCGGCTTTCGCAGCGCTGCTCGACAAAGCAGGCAATGCGACCCCTGTCGTGTCTTTTACCGTTACTTACGCCGTTGCCAACGTATTTCTGACCCTTTGGGGGCCGGTCATCGTTGGCATCATCACCAAAAATGCCGCCACCTAAACTGCGATCGAGTCCTATCATGCAGCAACAAGATTTTCAGCAATTTGCCAACCTTAGCCCGTTTGAACTCAAGGATCAGCTTATCGCTATCGCTTCCTCGGACGCCCAACGCATGATGCTCAATGCGGGGCGCGGCAATCCGAATTTTCTGGCAACCCTGCCGCGTTGGGCATTCCTCAGCCTGGGCGATTTTTCCATGCGCGAGGCCGAGCGATCCTATTCGTATCTCGACAGCGGCTTTGGCGGTCTGCCTGAGCGCAGCGGCATTGTGCAGCGGTTCGATAGTTACGCAACCGCGCATCGCAGCACGGCCGGTGTGCGCTTTCTGCTTGCGGCGATTTCCTATGTGAAGGATCAGCTCGGCCTTGATCAGGAGCTGTTTCTGCTCGAGATGGTGACAGCTTTTCTTGGTTGTAATTACCCGACCCCGCCGCGCATGCTGGTGCACACGGAAGAAATCGTCAAAGCGTATCTGGCGCAGGAAATGTTCGGCCCGATCGCACATCAGGGACCGTTTTCGGTGTTTGCTACCGAGGGCGGCACGGCGGCGATGACGTATATTTTCCAAACTTTGAAGGCGAATGGCTTGATCAAGCCTGGCGACAAGATCGCCATCAGCACGCCGATCTTTTCACCCTATCTGGAAATTCCGCTACTGGCCGAGTACGGCCTTGAGATCGTTGAAATCCGCATGGATGGGCATGCCGACTGGCAGCTGCCGGCCAGTGAAATCGACAAGCTGCGCGATCCGGCAGTAAAGCTGTTTTGCCTCGTCAATCCGAGCAATCCACCCTCGACCAAGCTGTCAGATCCGGTTCTCGATCAACTGGCCTCGCTGGTGGCGCAGCAACGCCCGGACCTGTTCATCGTCACCGATGATGTATACGGTACCTTTGCAGATAATTTTGTGTCGCTATTTGCAAAGTGCCCACGGAATGCTCTGTGCGTGTACTCATTCTCCAAGTTTTTCGGCGCAACCGGATGGCGCCTCGGCACCATTGCACTACATGACGATAATGTCTTTGACGCGGCGCTGGCGGCATTGCCGGAAGCGAAAAAAGTGCTCCTCGATGCGCGCTACGCCTCACTCACCACCACGCCCCGCACCATTCGTTTTATCGATCGACTGGTCGCTGACAGCCGCGCAGTCGCGCTCAACCATACTGCCGGATTATCACTCCCCCAGCAACTCCAGATGGCACTGTTCGCGCTCAACGGACTCATGGACCGGGAACACCGCTACAAGGAGTCGGCCAAACAGCTGCTGCGCAAACGCTATCAGACCTTGTATCGCAACATGGGGATAGAGGCGCTGCGCACGCCGAATGACGTGAACTATTACTCGTTGATCGATTTGCAGGAAATTGGTGGCACCTTGTATGGACCCGAATTCGAAGCATGGTTCATCCGCAGCGATCTGGGTATCAGCTTTCTTTTCCGACTTGCCAAAGAGACCGGTGTGGTGCTGCTGCCGGGTAATGGGTTTGACGTGATCGACACGTCGGCGCGAGTCTCGCTGGCCAACCTGACCGAGATCGAGTACGCGGCAATCGGCAAATTTACGCGCGATGTACTCGATGAGTGTTATCAGGATTTCAGGGATAGCTTGCCAATGCCTGCAACCGACGTTCAGCCCCCGCGCGCAATGCCATTGCATCCTGGCTGATCGTTTTAGTTGCACTCGAGGTTAAGCGTTTAGTTTCGTGTGATCATATTCCTCGTCGCAGCATGGCGTTGTTCCGCGCCAAAGCCGTGCTTGACGAGTTGATC
>NZ_JAQQPS010000027.1:0-71262 GCF_036688685.1 Massilia sp. S19_KUP03_FR1
TTAGGGATCAGCAAGCGGGGCGACGCATATTTGCGCAGTCTACTGGTTCATGGCGCCCGTGCCGTTATCCGCACAGCGCAATCGAAAAGTGATCGATTAAGTACCTGGGTGATGCGTATCGCAACGACGCGCCATCCTAATATCGCTGCGGTGGCTTTGGCCAACAAAACAGCGCGTATCGCCTGGGCGATGATGAGCAGGGGGACTGATTATGAACCGTCGCTTGCCTAAGCCCAGTAGCAACAGCAACTTGTACGTGTAGGAACATCCGAACCACGATTGCATGACAAGCCGCATGATGGCCAACAGGTCGAACCGGCGCTGACAGAACCCGAGAATGTCTGAGGCCTTCAAGCCCGTCAAAGCGATAGGGAGTTAGCGCGCGAATAGCCCATCAGGGTCCAACACCTGGCACAGGTGTAGCAGCAAGAGACCGGATATACGTGAGCAGTACCTCACAGCCAGAATACGGATTGTTTGCAAACGAGGAGGAGTCCATATACAGACATTCATTCATTCATTCAATCTGGCTCACGCTTCCACTCTGTTTGGCTGGGACAAGAGATCCAACCCGCGCTTTCTTTTCCACCGTTGTCAAAAATCCCGCCACCGCCCACGCTACCGCTTCTGCGGCAAAACGTCCGGTTGCCTATCCGCTTGCGGTAAATGGTTGTCCCGTCAGAGGCGGTATAACTGTCCTGCTGAACGCCAGTTATAGGCTCGACATGGGCAGCATTCAATTCATGGCCGAAGCGAACCCACGGCGAACTTGAACCGGTTAGCACTCCGGATTCCCCTTTACTTACCTCTACTGAAATATGACGCGCTTGGCGTCTGGCGAGCTCAATATCGAAAGACGTGCTAGAAGGTGTACCGTTGCTGTTCGTGCCGGAGTCAGGCGTCTCGATCGACTTAACATTTGAAAATACTTCCAAGTCAGTTGCAGGCGCCTGCGTGTGCGAGGATTTAGTTGGTGTGTCTTTAGATAGATGGATACCCATCGAGTTCGGGGTAACAGGCAAAACTCGGGTAGGTTTTATAGCAGTTACATTCTTCCGCTGCTTTAGAATTAGAGGGTATGTGAACACTGGTAGAAGCAACAATTGCCCAGGTTGGCGCACTAGAGTCGATACGATCTCTGGCTGCGCACGCGGGTAGACATGCCGCTCGTGTATCCACAGCTGCACTGCAAGCAGGTGAAAACCTGCGGTAAGCCCTAAAGCAAGTTTGTTTCGCGGGAAGAATTGCCTTCGTCGAGGCTGCATACAATAAAACCTTTAATTGTTGCGCTATTCATAATTTCTTATCTAAACGTCTGCTTTTGGCCGAAAGCGGAAGTTCGTTGGGTCTACTGTAACTCAGCAAGAAGCGGTGGACGTCGCTACTTCACGCCCGGTAGTCGCAGTAATTTTCAAAACGTCGCGTCTATTTTGGAAAGTCACAACAGCGGTGCGGGTCGACGGACCGATTTGGAAGGATGAGCGCAATAAGCTCGCGCCAATAGAAAAGGCTGCACCAGCATCGATTGCTGGTGCAGCCTTTTTTCGCTTCACGCCGCGTCAAACCAAGCAGCGCCGCACGGACTGGCGGCCGCCGCGCTGGACCCGATTCGGGCAGGCGACTACTGATACCAGCTTCTACTACAGGACAACAACTCGGTAAAACCAATTAACGGGCGTGGCGGGTACGGTCCAGTTCGCGGATGCGGTATTCCAGATCATAACGGTCAGTAGCTTGGGCCAGGTAAGCTTCCTGGTGCTTGAGCTCACGCTCTTCGGTGCTTTGACCGATGTAGGTAGCCAGTTGAGCAGCTGCGGTGCGCAGGGCGGTGACCAGCTCTTGCGAAAAACGTGCAAAGTCAGCAACCGAAGAAACTTGATGGGCGGCGGAAGAATTAGACATGATCTTTCCTTTCAGTGAGTGGGCTAGCACCTAATGCGGTGCAACATGAGATCAAGTATATGCCTCGCCAGATATAATGATAATTTTATGTTTTGATAGCTGCCATTCACTAAACGTATGTTTCTGCCGTAATTTTATAATGCATTGATGAAACTATAATGATAAAAAGAAACATCTCGATGGTATTTTATTACGGAAATGTTTCTTAAGTGCTTGAAATCAAACAGATATTTCTATAGCGTATTGCGGTTAAACGCTGAGCAGCAATTCTGGGCGGTATAGAAAAATCTTGCCTACTTCCCGGAGTCGTCAATGAGTAAACTTTGCTCTTACCAGCTGCGTTCGTTGCAGTTGCACAACTGTATCGCAATTCCACCAATTTGTGAGTATTCCGCCAGGAAGGCAAGGCGGCTGAATGGCACATGATCCACCTTGGCTACCTGGCGCTTTCCGGCGACGGCCTGATGATCCTGGAAGCGAGCCTGGCTGCCCGCGAGCCCCCCTACGACCACACTTGCCCTGAATGGCGCATTGATGCCGACATCGATCGTGGAAGTGAGTCGTCGGCGATCGCAACCTCGTCGCGCGTGTGCGACCGCTACCTGGTGTATCCGGGCGCGCCGAACCGGTTGAGGAAAAACGTATAGATATCGGCACGCTCTTCCAGAGCCTGGTCGCGGGTGGAGCCGATGCCGTGGCCGGCGTTGCCGTCCGAGCGGATCAGGGCAAGGTGCTGATCGCCCCATTTCGCGCGCATCATCGCCACCAGTTTGGCCGACATCCAAGGATCGACCCGCTGGTCGTTCAGGCCGATGGTAAACAGGAAGTCCGGCCCGCCTCGGGCGCGATCCAGATACAGGGTGGCGTCCTGTGCTGCCAATGCCCGGAAACCGGCCTCGGTCGTCGGGTCGCCCATTTCGCCGAACTGGTTCGGGCCATTGTTCGCCTGGGCCAACCGGGTCGCATTGACGATGCCGACACGTGTGACCGCCGCGGCGAACAGCTCAGGCGCCTTCATCGCCGCCATTGGAACCAGCAGCCCGGACGCGCTGGCGCCGAACACACCAAGCTTCGCCGGCGATGCATAGCCCAGTTGCACCAGTCGCTTTCCGCAAGCGATGAGGTCTTCGTGGCTGTTCACCTTCTTTTCCTGCATGCCGGCCCGATGCCAGGCGTCGCCCAACTCGCCACCGCCGCGGATGTGGCAGTACGCATAGACGCCGCCACGCTCGTTCCATACCACCCAGCCCGTCGAATACTGCGGCGTGCCCGACACGCCATAGCTGCCGTAGGCATCGATGATGGTCGGCGCCGGGCCGCGCCGCGCGCCGCTGAACACGATCGTCAGCGGTACCCTGGTGCCGTCCGCGCTGCTTGCCCATTCCTCCACCACGGTGCGCGCCTTCGCGGCCGGCAGGGTTGCGCTCTGCAGGCCAAGGGCGCGCGCCTTGCCGCCTTCAACCCGGTACCAGGTCGAGTTTGCGGTATAGCCGTACATGGAAAAGGTAAGCGTCTTGCGGTCGGGATCGACGCTCACGTCGTCGATTGCCTGGCTGGCCGGCAGCGCAATGGCTTTCGGCGCACCTTTTCCGCCTGCTAAAAAGTACAGCTGGCTTGCCGCGCTGGGCAGGATCGTCTGGACATACAGTCCATCGACCGTGGCCCAGATGCCGGTGATGATCTTGCCTCCGGAAGCCATCACCAGGCGGCTGTTCGCAAGCGACAGTCCGCCCGACGGCCCTTTGCCCGTACTGAGCGCCAGCGCGCGGACTTCGCCGTTCTGGTCCGTCTTGCTGGTCTGGTAGTACAAGGTGTTCCCCATGATCTCGGCAGTGTTGACCCGCTCGTCGTAATCGGCCAGCTGGACATACGAGAGCTTCCCTGCCTGCAGATCGCTCAGCCGTGCCACGGCCATGGGGTACTCCGCGCGCGCATTGCCTGACACTGCCACCACCCATGGCGACCTGCGGTGCGAAATCAGGACCGGAAACGATGTCTCCGGCACGGCAAACCCCTGCGTCGGCACACCGCTTCCCAGCAATGGCAGATCGTCGCGCGCGCGCGTGCCGATTTTGTGCAACATCTCGCGCACGCCGCGCATGGTGTCGACGCCGGGTTTGGGTTCGCGCATCAGCCCGTAGAACATCGTGTCGTTGTCCAGCCAGGTCGGCGGCTCTTCGCTCCATACCGGTTGCAGTTCTTCACCGACCGGTTTACCGCTCGCAACGTCGAGCACGATGACCTTGCCGATTTCGCTGCCGCCTTCGGCCACCTGGATGGCAATGCGGGAGCCATCCGGCGATGGTGAATAGCTGCCAATCGCACGCGGCGCCTTGCCGTCGCTGCCGGCCATCGGGTCCAGCAGCACCCGCTCGCGCCCACCTTCGCGGACCATCAGGACCGGCATATTGCGGTCGCTGGTCAGCTTTTGGAAAAAGAGCTTTCCGCCGGCGATGCGGGTAGTGCGGAAGGCATCGTTGGCGCGGCTTGCGGCCTGCAGCGACTGCAACAGCTGCGTGCGGCCGGGCAAGGCTGCAAGTTCGCTCGTGGTATGCAGGCTGGAGTCCTTGATCCATGCTTCCAGGTCGGCGCGCCGGTCGGCCTTTTCCATCCAGCGATAGGGATCCTGGATGTCGATGCCAAAGACTTTTTCCGTCAGCGGCTCTGCCTTCGGGATAGCGGGAAAATTACTCAGGCCGGTATTGGCTGCCTGGCCGTGGACGGCGAGGGATAGGGTGGAAATGGCCGCCATGAACGCGATGCGCATGCTGACTCCCTGGATGGACTACGTGATTTTTGAACAACGAATAGTAGGACGCTCCTCGTATTGAAACAAGAAATTAAAATTTCGACTGTTGTTTCAGGTTTACGTTGGCCGCCGGATTCGTCTGGCGCGAGGGTCCATGCCGTTGAGTTTGGCGGTGGCAAACAGCGATCGCGTTTCAAGCATTAGTTCTTGTTTGTGCACGGTTTACCAGTATACTTTCTTGTTAGTGCACGTTATCATGCGGAATGAACAACGATCTCCCCTTGGCACGCCGCGACATCATTGCCCTCAGGCTCGAACAGGGGCAGGGCGCCGTGTCCACTGCGCTGGCGCTGGAATTTGGCGTCTCGGAAGACGCCATCCGGCGCGACCTGCGCGCGCTGGCTGCTGCGGGGCGTTGCCGGCGCGTGTATGGCGGCGCGTTGCCACTGTTGCCGGTGTCGCCTGCCTCGCAAGCTGTCACTGTGCGCATTGCGGAGGGCGCCGAACGCAAGCAGGCGCTGGGCAGTGCCGCCGCCGCGCTGGTGCAGAAAAATGCGCTGGTCTTCCTCGACAATGGCAGCAGCAACCTTGCCATCGTTGCCTGCCTGCCGCCCGACTTCGGCCTGACGGTCGCCACCAATTCGGTCCATATCGCTGCCGCCGTGCTGGCGCGCAGTGACGTGCGCTTGATCATGGTGGGTGGAACGGTCGATGCCGCTGTCGGCGGTTGCGTCGATGCCCAGGCGCTGGCGCAGGTGGCGCTGCTCAATATCGACCGCTGTTTTCTCGGCGCCTGTGCCGTGTCCGTCAGCGGCGGCATCGCTGCCTTCGATCCGTCCGACGCCACCTTCAAGCGCGCTTTGCTCGCTGCCAGCATCGACGTCGCCGTGCTGGTCACGAGTGACAAGCTGGAAACGCGCGCGCCGCACCGCGTGTGCGCCCTCGGCGACATCGGCCAGCTGGTGCTGGAGCACGATGCGCCCGCCGCCATCCGCGCCACACTGGAACAGGCCGGCGCCACGCTGCTGGTCGCGCCACAACTTTCTCATCCCGCCCCAACTCTGGAGTAGTCCATTGCATTCTGCAAATAGCCCCGCGACGCGTTTCGCCACGCGTTTATTGTTCCTCGTCGCCGGTTTCGGCTACGCTTGCTGGGCCCCGCTGGTGCCCCTCACCAAAATCAAATTCGGCATCGACGAGAACATCCTCGGCCTCTTGATCCTGTGCATCGGCGTCGGCTCGATCACGGCCATGGTTGCCACCGGCATGCTGGCGACGCGCTTCGGCAGCAAACCGATATTGCTCGGTAGTGGCATCGGTTTCGCCGTGATGCTGGCGCTGGTGCCCGTGGCCGGTTCCGTCCCCGTCCTCGGCATCATCCTGTTCGGCTTCGGCGCGACGCTCGGTGCGCTCGACGTGGCCATGAATCTGCAGGCGGTGCAGGTAGAAAAGGCTGCGCAGCGGCCCATGATGTCGGGCTTTCACGCGCTGTTCAGCATTGGCGGTTTCAGTGGCGCCGCGTTCATGACATTTTTGTTGTCGATGCAGGTGGCCGTGTTTACCGGCACGCTGATCTGCGCGGCGCTGATGGCGCTCGCCTTGTTCATCGCCGCGCCGCGCTTGATTGATGGCGGCGCCACGCCGGGCGGCCCGATGTTCGCGTTGCCGCGCGGCCTGGTGCTGTTGCTGGCAATCCTGGCCGCCGTCACCTTCCTGGTCGAAGGTGCCTTGCTCGACTGGAGCGCCTTGTTGATCACCCAGGCGCAGCTGGTGCCGGTCGCGCAGGGCGGCATTGGTTACATCATTTTTTCGGTGGCGATGACGGCGGGGCGCCTGAGCGGCGACTGGCTGTCCGGGTGGCTAGGCGACTTCCGCACGCTGCTGTGGGGCGGCCTGGTGGCGCTGCTCGGTTTCGTGATTCTGCTCACCGGTGCGCAAGCGGCGCTGGTGCTGTCCGGCTTCGCTTTCATCGGTTTGGGCTGCGCCAACATCGTGCCGGTGCTGTTCCGCCGCGCCGCCGCACAAGGCGCCATGCCGCCCGCGCTGGCGGTGGCGGCCGTCACGACCACCGGTTACGCGGGCATCCTGGCCGGGCCCGCCGTGATCGGCTTCGTCGCCAATGCCACCGGGCTGCATGCGGCGTTCTGGATGCTGGCCGGCTTGCTGGTGCTGGTACCATTGTGTGCCAGGTCAGTCACTGCCAAGGTTTGATACGTTTCGCAAATCGGTCAATCTGTCCAAACTTGCAAACAATGTGACGCACTTCTGGCAACGATCCTGCAGCTTGGGGCGCAGCGCCTGACCATCGTGGATATGGCGGGTTGTTCGGGCATGGCTTACCCTGCGCGTGGATGAAGGCGCCACGTGCTCCAGATGATCAGCCACAGCAGCGCCACCTGGATCGGCAACCTGAGCCACAGCGCCCAGATCGGCACCGGGAACAATTCCGGCTGCTGCAGCATGTAGACGTGGGCCGGCGTGACGGCCAGCGTCAGCAGGAACAGCCCGATTCCGGCCGCCTTGCGCGTGGCCGGCAGCACGATGCCGACTGCGCCGAGCAGCTCGAACACACCGCTGACCAGCACCGCCGCCACTGGCCAGGGAATGTAAGGCGGCACGATGAGCGCCTCGGTCGCGGTGGCGGTGAAATGCGCGATGCCGCCGATGAAAAACCAGAGGAACACGAAGGCCAGGCCGGCGCATTGGGCGGTGCTGACCTGGCGGGCGCGAAAAACGTGCGGCAAACTGCGCTTCATGTGCGTCCATCAGGAGACTGAGATTGGCCAAGCCTACACTGGAACGTTGCATGAGCACGCAACGGTAGCCGATTGCCGCATTGCCCCTGCAGCGATGGGCAGGTTTTTCGCCGCTTTCCGCGCTTCGAGGTCGCCAGCAATGCAGTTATTGCTTGGTAATCGCATCACTTGGGCGTAAAAGGATTTTTGCCCCCCCCGGAAGCATCCAATTTCCTTTATAGTTCTGCGAAAGTAAGAACATCAATCAGCTATCGTGTGGCGTGAGTAGCAGTCATCTATTCAGTTATCGAGCAATCATTTAGTTAGGCCTTTGCATGGACACCCTGCAGCAATTTATCGAGAAATTCAGTAATGCCGTCGACTTCCAGACCGAAGTCGCACTGAGCGGCGAGACCGACCTGAAAGCACTGGCGGAGTGGGATTCGCTGGCCGCACTGGGCGTGATCATCATGTTCGACATGGAGTACGACAAGGCCATCACCGGCAAGGATCTGGTGGCGTGCCAGACCGTAGCCGACGTCTACAAGCTGGTTGGCTGAGCCATGGCCCAGGCGACCCTGCGCAACGTACGCTACGCGGGCATGGCGACCTGCGTGCCCAAGCGGATCCTGTCTAACCTCGACGACTGCCCGCCGCAGTTGAAGTCGGCGCGCGAACGCGTGGTGCGCAATATCGGCATCGAGACGCGCCGCATCTGCTTTGAGTGGCAGTGCTTTTCCGACCTCGCCTTCGATGCCACCGAGCGCCTGCTCGAAGAGCTCAAGTGGGAGCGCGACGAGATCGACGCGCTGATCGTGATCACCCAGTCGCCCGACTACCCGATCCCGGCCACCGCGATCATCATGCAAGATAGGCTCAAGCTCAAGCAGACCACGATCGCCTTCGACATCAACCTCGGTTGCTCCGCGTATGCCTTTGGCCTGCACGTGCTCGGGTCGATGATTTCCGCCGGCGGCATCAAGAAGGGTTTGCTGCTGGTGGGCGACAAATCGGCGACCGTGCTGGAACCCTTGTTTTCCGACGCCGGCACCTGCACCGCGCTCGAATACGATCCGGCCGCGCCGCCGATGCACTTCGATCTGAACTCGGACGGCAGCGGCTACCGCGCCATCATGTTGCCGGTCGGTGGCGGACGCGAACCGGTCGGTCTGCAGCACATGGTGCCGGTCAAGGACGAAGACGGCATCTGGCGCAGCAAAGGCGCGCTGATCCTGGACGGGCCGGCCGTGCTGAGCTTCTCGACGCAGCGGGTGCCGCCCGCCGTACGCAATCTGCTCGACTACGCCGAATGCCCGATCGAGGCGATCGATTACTTCATCTTTCACCAGGCTAACCGGATGATCAACGAGACCATCCGCAAGAAGCTCGGTCTGGCGCCAGAGAAGGTGCCTACCACGCTGCACGACTTTGGCAACACCAGCGGCGCCTCGCTGCCCGTAACGATGACCGTGCGCATCCGCGACGCGCTCATGGCCGGGAAGAAGAAACTCCTGCTGTCGGGTTTTGGCATCGGCCTGTCGTGGGGCAGCTGCATCGTCGATATCGAAGGCGCGGTGTTTCCGGAGCTGATCGAATCGTGAACGCATCATGAGCAATTCGCCGTTCAGCCTGGAGGGACGGACGATCCTGGTCACCGGCGCCTCGTCCGGCATCGGCGCGGCCACGGCCCGCCTGTGTGCGAACATGGGCGCGCGCATCCTCGCCTGCGGGCGCGACAGCGAACGCCTGGCGCGGGTGGTCGACGACCTGGCCGGTGCGGGGCATGTGAGCGTCATCGGCGACCTGACCGACCCGGCCGCGCGTCAGGCGCTGGTCGACGCCGCACCAAGCCTTGACGGCTGCGTGTTCAGCGCCGGCGCCGCGCAGTTGGCGCCGATCCGCATGGTCAGCCAGCGCCACCTGGACCAGCTGTTCGCCGTGAACTACGACGCTCCCGTGCTGCTCACGCAAGCCTTGCTCGCCAAGCGCAAGATCGCCCCCAACGCCTCGCTGGTGTATGTGACGGCGGTGGCCGAACACGTCGCGCCGCACGCCACCGGCATCTATTCGGGCGCCAAGGCGGCGCTGACGGCGACCGTGCGTACCATCGCGGTGGAACACGCGAAGCAGGGCGTGCGCGCCAACTGCGTCTCGCCCGGCTACGTCGCCACGCCGATGCTCGAGGGCCTGCAAAACGTGATGAACACCGGCGACAAGGCGGCACTCGCGCCGCTGGGCATGATCGAGCCTGACGACGTGGCCGGAGCCATCGCCTGGCTGCTGGTCCCGGCCAGCCGCTGGGTCTCGCGCACCTCCCTGGTCATCGATGCAGGCCTGACCCTGCACGTGCGATGAACGGCCAAGACATGTTCCAGCATCCGTTCCACCTGCGCGGCAAGAGCGTCCTGGTCACCGGCGCGTCCAGCGGCATCGGCCGCGCGGTCGCTCTCGAGTGTGCCCGCGCAGGCGCGCGCGTGGTCATCACCGGCCGCGACCAGGCGCGTCTGGCGCAGACGCTGGCGCTGTTGGGCACAGCACCAGGGGCCGAACCGGGCCAGGCGTCAGGTCACGTCTGCTGCGCGGCCGACCTGACCGACCCGGCGCAGATGGCCGACCTGGTGGCAGCGTGTGGCGCGCTCGATGGCGTGGTGCACGCCGCCGGCGTGCATGGCGTGGCGCCGCTGCGCATGCTGCGCCAGAGCTTCATGCAAATGGTGCTGGACGCGAACTTCCTGGCGCCGCTGATGCTCACCCAGCTGCTGCTGGCCAAAAAGTCGCTGCGCAACGGCGCCTCGCTGGTGTTCATGTCGTCGATTGCCGCGCATACCGGCACCGTGGGCGTGGGCCCGTATTCGGCGTCCAAGGCCGCGCTCGAAGGCATGATCGGCCCGCTGGCGCTGGAAATCGCGCCGCGCGCCATGCGCGCCAATGCGATCGCGCCGGGTCTGGTCGACACGCCGCTGGTCAACGAAGACCGCGCCTGGCTCGACGAAAAAGCCAAAATGTATCCACTCGGACTGGGCACGCCCGAAGACGTTGCGTACACCGCCATCTACCTGCTGGCCGACATCAGCCGCAAGGTGACCGGCACGCGTCTGCACCTGGACGGAGGCATTCCATGGACATGAAGCCCGGCTTGAAGGAAGCCTTGATCATCAGCGCCGGCGGCTTTGGCCGCAGCGTCTACAACATGATGCTCAGCGACGTCGCCAACGGCGTCGACTGGCAGGTCGTCGGGTTTCTCGACAACCGCGTCGAGCTGGCGGCCGGCACGCCGCTGCCGGTGCTGGGCAACCCGCTGACCTGGCGCGCCAAGGGGCATGAAGAGTTTTTGTGCGCGCTGGGCGAGCCGGCCCAGCGCCGCCGCTTCGCCGCGCCGCTGCTGGCGCAGGGCGCCACCTTTATGACCCTGCGTACCGGCCTGCACAAGGCGATCGGGGTCCAGATGGGCGTCGGCTGCCTGTTCGAGCCCGAAGTGCGCATGGGCGTGGACACCCGCCTGGGCGACTTCGTGCTGGTCCAGTCGACCAGCGTGATCGGCTACGAGGTGAACATCGGTGACTACACCACGATCGGCACGTTTGTGTTCGTCGGTGGTGGCGCGCAGATCGGCAGCGACGTGATGATCCACCCGCATGCGACCATCCTGCCGCGCGTGAAGGTGGGCGATGGCGCCATCATTGGCGCCGGCGCAGTGGTTATGGCCGATGTGCCGCCGGGGGTGACCATGATCGGCAATCCGGCCAAGATCTTCAGGTTCAAATAATGCGCTCACGCATGCCGCCACAGGCGTACATCGATGAAGCGTGGTTCGAACGCGAACGCGCGTTGCTGTTCAAGCCGTTGTGGCAGTTCATCGGCCTGAAGGTCATGCTGGAGAAGCACAACGCCTTCATCACGCGCACGCTGTTCGGTATCCCGGTCGTGGTCCAGAATTTTCAGGGTGAATTGCGCGCCTTCGAGAACCTGTGCCCGCACCGCCAAAACCCGATCCAGGTCCAGCCGCATGGCGTGCGGCCGCTGTTTTGCGGCTACCACGGCTGGAGTTTTGATCGCGAGGGCGCCACCCGCATCCCGCACGAGGATGCGCTGTACCGCTTTGCGGCCGAAGAACGCGCCTGCATCCACCTGCGCCGCTTCGCGCTGGAGGTGGTCGGCAACCTGGTGTTCGTGTGCCTGGCCGAGACGCCGCTGCCGATCAAGCAGCAATTTGGCGCGGCCATGCTGGCCTCGCTGACGGCGTCGTCGCTGGCCTACGACAGCGAAGTGATCATGACCACCTACGAGGGCAAGTTCAACTGGAAGCTGGCCTACGAAAACCTGCGCGACGGCCATCATCCGCGCTACCTGCACGCGCGCTCGCTGTACCAGGCTGTCAAGTTCGAGGCCAGCATCAGCGAAGATGGCGTGGCCGGCCTGCACCGCCTGCAGCAGGACGGTATCCCGGACCGCAACCGCGCCCTCGGGCTGATGCGCAGCTTCAGCGGCGGCGGGCGCGATGCGCCGATGGAGTCGCCCCCGAACGAACCGTATCACGCCCACGTGAACCGCTACCGCGATCAGGACTGGTACTACAACTGGCTGGCGTTCCCGAACCTGCACATCGCCTCGGCCAATGGCGGCCATGCCTTCATCGTCGAGCACCATATCCCGGTATCGGCCGGCCGCACCGACCTGGTGGTGTACTACCTGACGGCGAAGAAGAAACAGCCATACGCGGCCTCCGCCGCCGTGCTGCATGCGCACATGATGGGCACCGATGTGGTGATGCGCGAAGATGTCGACGTGATGGAGCAGATCCAGCGCACGCTGCACGGCGGCGCGCGCTCGCCGCACCTGGGCGACTACGAATACATCAACGCCAGCCTGGAACTGTGGTACCTGGACCTGATGGAGGGGAAATTTGCCTTGTAAGTATGTGATCGGTTGCGGGGACGAGCTGGCGCGCGCGATGCTCGCCTGGCGCGAAGTAGCGCCCGCGCTCGCGCTGCAGATGCGCGAGATTGATCCGGACGCCGGTCAGGCCGCGATTGCCGCCGCCATCGATGGCATCGAGGCCATCGATGGCGCCAGCGCGTTCGTCGCCGTCGACGCGCGTTACCTGAATGGCTTGCGGCTGGACCTGATGGCCAGTCTGCGCCTGCGCGGCCTCGCCATGCCGGCCCTGGTCGAACCGGGCGCGCTGGTCGCCGCCGGTGCGCGCATCGAAGACAACTGCTGGATAGGGCTTGGCGCCATCATCCAGCAGGGCAGCCGGATCGGTTTCAATACCGTCGTTGGCGCCGGCGCCATCGTCGCCAGCGGCGTCACGGTGGGGCACTCGAGCTGGATTGACGAGGGCGTGGTGATTGGCCGCGGCGCGCGCATCGGCGCCCAGGTCACGCTCGGCCTGGGCGTGATCGTCGGTCATGGGCGCCAGATCGGCAAGCTGTGCATCATCGACAAGGCGGGCCGGATCGAGCTTGACGTTGCCGCCAAGACCTTCATTCATGCGACCCACGCCCATCCCATCGTCATCATCGGCGCATAATGGGCCGATGCGTTGACACCTCACGCAACCGAATTCAACCGGAGGGAACTCCGAGGAAATGAAAGACTATTCATTGAAAAGCGGCGAACGATATACGTCGCTCGATCTTAATCTCATAGGTGGCGATCATTTATGGCGATACCAGTACGTCGCAACCCGCATGGCAGGCCAGGAGCGCAGCTGTTCGGCGCAGACATCTTCTGCGGAGCAGGCCACGGTGCCATGCTGATGGCGCAACAGTTGAACGCGACTATTCTTGCCATCGACGGCTCGGCAGAGGCAATCGACACGGCGAATCAAAAGCTGAGTGCGCCCAACGTCATCTTTGTGGCCAAGCTTTTTCCGTTCGAATTGCCCGAGGCGACGTTTGATTTCATCGCGAGTCTCGAGTCGATGGAACATGTCAAAGATTTTGAAACGTTCTTCTGGACCTTGTCGAAGGCACTGAAAAAGGGCGGACGGTTGTTTATTTGTAACTATTCAGCCGCTACGCAGCTGGCCTGATCGGATCGCCAGCAAATGCGCGGCGCAGCACTTCCAGCATGCTGTGCCCTTGTTTGCGTAGGGTGTCGAGGCAGGAGCGGATGGTGCAGAAGTTGTCGGCGCCGGCGATGGTGCGGAAGCATCCCGATATTTTCTGTTTGACCTTGGGCATGCGCACGGCCCGTTCGGCGATGTTGTTCGTGAACGGGACGGTAGGGTCTGCAATGAAGCGCAAGATGGCGTCGGCGTGCAGTCGGAAGCGGCGCAGCAAGTTATGGGCGTCAGACTGCTTGCAGCGTCCCGGCTTTGCGCCGGGCTTGCTCTGGGGAGGGTTCAGTTCTTCGCCTTGGCGCACGATGCCGTGATAGACGGTGGCGAAGGCGGCGATGGCATCGGCATCGAATGGCTTGCCTTGCTGGCGCGCAGCCGCGCTCAGTCGTTGGGCATTGAGCAGCAGTTTCGTCATGTCGGTTGGCCAATCCTGGCCCGTCACCTCCTGCGCATAGACCAGTTCGCGAAGAAGATGGGCGTTGCACAAGGCATGCAGTCCATCGTTCAGTTTCCAGTACGGGGCCCAGCAATCATGCACCAGAACGCCGAGTCGGTTGGGAAGAATGCCATGTGCGGCGATCGCCTCGAGGCCTCGCTTGGCATGCATGCCATACCAAGTCAGTTCCGCCGTGGCTGCCACGTGCATCCAGTGAAGCTTGCCGTCCACGCGCAGGCCCGATTCGTCGGCACACAGCACCGGTGCGTGATGCAATTGCCGCGCGATCAGGTCGGCGGTGCCTTGCAGGGCCAGGCTCGCTTCGCCGACCCAGGCCAGCAGCGTTGCCGGCGACACCGACAAGCCCGTCATCTCGCGAATTAATTCGGCGGCGCGGGCATACGGCAGCATCTGGCCCTGGGTCAGGTGCACGCCAAGTGCGCGCACATTCGGGCCGTATTGCGCAAGCTCACTCACAGCAGCCGGGAAGACACTGTCGTGCCGTTGGCCACAGGTGCACAGCACGGTGTAGACGCGGAGTTCGACCGCTTCAAAATACATCGTCGGAACATCAAATTCCTGGCGGCGCTCGAGTACGTGCGCCTCTTCAAACGCCAACGCACTGTGGCAGCGGTTGCAATGCGATGGGGTTGGGTGATCCTGCGTGCTGGTAGGCTCGGCGACCCGCTTGAGGGTGCTGCCTTTATGGCCCGGTTGGCCGCCAACTGCCTTGTCAGGTTTGCCGCGCAACGAAGTAGTCTTTTGCTTTTTGCCCAGTCCATCCGACGACGGCGGCTTGCTCGAGTTCTCGCTGTTCATGCCCAACTTCGCCTCGACCGCGTCCAGGCGCGCGAACAAGGCGTCAATGAGACGACCCTTGTCGTCATGGGACAGGCCGGTGAGATTGAGACGGGGCGGTTTTGGTGGCATGCCCAAATCATGCGCGATAGCAGCACAGTTTACAACTGTTTATTGCGGCCTTCACTCAGGCTGAACAGTTACGTTTATTTCAGCACCGAACGAAAACGTCATGCCGTACCAGGGTTATATCTGGCACTACAAGCATTTCCGCCCTGATGAGGTGAGAGCACTCGCCGAACAATATGGCCTCAGTGAGATTGGCGCGTATTCGACCTCGTGTCAGGTGTATGAAGACGGGGCGGCACGACTGTATTATCCGTATCAGCTGGACAATAACCGCGCGCTCAGCCTTGACGCTGGTGATACGCTATTTTTCGAATTCGAGAAGAAATGACAATGAAAACCTTCACATCCGGATGGGCGTTCCAGAAACCAGATCAGAACTACTTCAAGAAATTTATCCGCCTTAATAATATAGCGATCGATGGCATCGTTTATCCGAAAAAGATTCTGGCGGATATTGAGGGCATTCCTGTGCTTGGTTTCGACGACGCGCACGATATCATTCAGCCAGACGACCTGGTGCTCGATGTTTCGACCAATCCTGACCTGCGCAAAGAGCTCGAGCCATTCTTCGCGGCCAAAGATATCGACTGCGTCAGCGTCCCGGACTACCTCGATCGTCTGCTCAGCGCCGATCAGCATGACGCGCTGTTGTTGCCGGTCGCAGGTATCAAGGCGAGCGACATTCGCAAGCTCAAGTCTGCACCGATTCCCGATCGATTTGACGCGCATTTCCTCGATGCAGAATCGTATGAAGTCGCAAGCAAACTCGATGGAATCTTCCGTCATTCGCAGTGGCAGCGGCTGGTTGAGTTCGATCGTGACGATCCGACCGGCAATGTGCTTTTCAATGTATTGCTTGATCTACACGCGCGCGGTTTGCTGAAGCACCTGAGTGCATAGGTTTATACACAAGTCACCCAGCTTCGTCGCGTAGCGCCTTGATGGTGAGCGCGGCGACGCGCACATCCTGAATGCCCTGCCAAATCGTTTTGACGCCCGGATCACCATCGCCTTTTCGTCCGAGGAAGCCGCCAACGCGGGCGATCAGGCGCACTACCTCGTTGAGTGTCGGAGGCCGCTCCGGGCGTTGCTCCTTCGTGAGCAGATAAGCGCCGCGGATTTCGTCGGGGTCGAAGAACAGGCTGGCATCGAGGTCCGGACAGATGCGCCCGAGGCGCATCAAATACGCGACCCGCCACGCCACGACCATGAACAACGCCAGCGCGCGTTCGAGATTGTCGATGTGGGACAGTTGCATCGCCTCGACCTTGCACGCGTTTTTCAACACATGGAAGAACATCTCGATTTCCCAACGCGCGCGGTACCAGTCGATCAACTCGATCACCTCGTCGGCGGTGGTGGCGGTCCGATTGGCGAGCAAGCGCCATTCGATCGGTTCGACGCCGGCGGGCGCGTCGATTTCACGCGCGATCAGGCAAGTGGCCGCGATCTTGACGCCGCGCCGCGCAGGCAGTTCCACGCGCTTGGCCCACAGTTGCTGGCGTACCTTTCGCCCCTTCTGCTTGTCGCGCGCGCCGATGGCGAAGCCGATTTCCCCCACGGGCGCTCCATCGAGCGTGTGCGCCCACAATTTCTCGCCGTCCGGCAGCGCGCAATTGGTCTTCGCGCGCACCAGCCAGTCGGCCGGCGTGCCGCAGTCCTGCGCGTAGGCCATCAACTCGATCATATCGGCCTCGCGGTCGGCCACGTACACCAGTCGCGTCGCGGGCATCTCGGCGGCCATCTCGGCGATTCGGCCGTATCCTTCGATCCAGCGCCCGCTTTCCTTGATCCCCGGCCGAATGCCGGCGGCGTTGACTTTCTCGCGCGCCCACATCCACGCGTCGATCACGCCCAACGGCAACCGTTCCGGTGTGACGGCGTAGGTTGGATGCACATACATGCCGCGCTGGACTTCATAGCTGAGCTGCCCGAGGCCGCCGATTTGCTGTCCGTTGAAATTGAGTTCGGTCGTGTCCTGCAGGCACAGGATGACCGGGTGTTCGCCCATGCGTTGCTGGGTTTGGGCCCAGTGCGGCGCCATGATGTCACGCCACTCGACGGCGTCGTTCTCGAGAAACCGGTACGTGGCGATCGTCTCGCCCCATCCATTGCAGGACTTCGGGATGCTGGCCGACGGCGTGTCGGAAAAACGCGCCATGATCTTCCTGGCGCGACCGTCGAGGCGGGCGTCCCCAAGGTCTATGTCAGCAAATTCCACGTCAGTCCAGTGCGTCGAGTCTGTCATTTTGCGCGAGCCAAAAGACGAGAGTAAACCTGAAAACTCAACAGTTTACAACCGCTCTCGCGAGTGCTTGAATGTAAACGGATTTATTGACCAAGATGTTATCAATAATGCAAGATCGGTTGCGGCGAGATGTGTATAAACTTTTGGGTCAGGCGGGGAACAGCTAGGGGCCAGCGCAAGCGCAGGCGAATCGCGCGGACCATTAGCGTTGGCCTTGATCTGGCGCGACTTTCGGTGCATGCAAGCGCATTACGGCGGGATTATCTGCTTGCGAAAGATGGCGGACGGTAGCATCGCCACGGACGAGTGTGCGCCATCCGACATTGGCGGATCGCTTGCCATACCCCATGTTGCTCGTACCCCAAACGAGCAACAAAAAAAGCCAGCGTCAAGCGCTGGCTATGTCACCACATGGAGCGCCCGCTGTGCTCCGCGTTCAATAACAATAAATATACGTGGCGTCAGGCATGAAGCGGTCATGCTGGCGGAAGCCTATTTTGTAATCCATGCCCATGTCGCGCACGTACTGCGGCAACACCAGGAAGTCTTCCGGCTTATGGTAGACCGCGACCGCCATGCGCGGGCGATTTTTTTCGATAGTCCGGCGCGCGCCCATCAGTCCTTGCAATTCACTGCCTTCGACCTCGTACTTGATGAAGGTGGCGTCTTGGTTGGTGGCTTCATCGATGGTCGTCACCGGGACGACCACGAGCTGGCTGTCATCGATCCGCGTCGGATCGACCGCTTTACGCAAGCCTGAATCAAGAATATGGCCGCCGAGGGGGGAGCTGCGGGCGGTCGCGTCCTCGTACGTGAAATTCGGACTGAATCTCAGCTCGGTGGTCGAACTCCACACGCCTTTTTCGATCAGGGTGATCGATTGGCCCAGCGGCTTGCCATATTCCTTTTCCAGTCCCGCCAGGCGCGCCCTGATTTGCCGATTGTTTTCCTGGGCCGGCTCGAAGGTGTAGATGTGGCGGAATTCGCCACGCACCGCGATTAGAAATTCCTTGAGCGAGTCGCCGTCGAAGGCGCCCGCGTCGACGAACACTTCCTGCTGGTTCAGCGGAAGGAAGGTCTTTTCGAACAAGTAGGTGTTGTAATCGAAGTGAGCGCCGCGTCCGACCGCATACTGTTCAAGGTACATCGGATTGAGGGTCAGCCGGTACAGCAGCATATTGAGATAGCCGATCTTCGAGTACTGGTCGGAGAACAGCTCTGTCACCGCCAGATGCGCGTCGATATTCTTGACGGTGATGTCGAAATAATCCCAGCCGTATCGGAAAAAGCATCCACCGACATCCTTGGCCTGATAGCCGGCGAGCTGCAACAGCAACAGGAACTGGATCGGCGTGATGAGTTTCATGTCGTGCTGGACGCACTGCATGATGAAGTGCCGGCTGCTGCGCATGGTGGCGGCCAGCAGTACTGAAACAATGTCGCGGTTGGCCTTGACCTGGTCGATCCACGCGCCGGTGCTGATGACGGGAATGCCGAATTGCGTCGCGCCCGGCTCCGCCAGATTGTCGTCGACGATGGCGATCACCTCGCCCAGGCTGGCGAGCGTGCGGATTTCGGCCCAGCACAAGGAGCCGCAGACAATGAAGCGACGGCGTCGGAAAAACTCGGCCGGGGCTTCACTGAGCCAAGATGGTAGCATCGAAAGAAGGTCGTTTTGAAGGGGCGCGACGAGATTGACGATCTTCTCCTTCAAATCATACGGGGAAGGGAAGAAGTCGGAAATCAGAAGGTCGCTCATTTCATTTTCCATTTTTTGGCCATTAGCCCGATAAACCGCAGGATGGACCACGACGCAATCGACGCCGGGTTGATGCGTCAACTACAATTTCCGGCTAATTTAAGATTTTGAGTTTTCCCGATAGTAAGGAGCGCGCACACGAATTAAGCGACACGCGCAATCTTATTCGCGTCAGCTATGGATAAAACTTTAAATTTAGATTTTAAAGCAAAAACGCATTGACTTTTAATGACTAGGTTTGCTTGGTTTTTGATGCACTTGCATTTTCGATGATACGCGAAGAAAACTGATCATGCAACGCCATCAAGCGTCCCGGGTGAAAATTTTTCAAGCGGGTAAAAGGATTCCTATGCACGTTTTGCAGCAGTGTGCCTATCGTAGTCGAAAACCGCTCATTGGATTTTAGCAGGGCGTTGAAAAAGGAGCGCAGTTCTTCCATGTGTTGAAAACGCACGCAAGGTCGAGGCGATGCAACTGTCCCACATCGACAATCTCGAACGCGCGCTGGCGTTGTTCATGGTCGTGGCGTGGCGGGTCGCGTATTTGATGCGCCTCGGGCGCATCTGTCCCGACCTCGATGCCAGCCTGTTCTTCGACCCCGACGAAATCCGCGGCGCTTATCTGCTCACGAAGGAGTAACGCCCGGAGCGGCCTCCGACACTCAACGAGGTAGTGCGCCTGATCGCCCGCGTTGGCGGCTTCCTCGGACGAAAAGGCGATGGTGATCCGGGCGTCAAACCGATCTGGCAGGGCATTCAGGATGTGCGCGTCGCCGCGCTCACCATCAAGGCGCTACGCGACGAAGCTGGGTGACTTGTGTATAAACCTATGACCTGAGTGTCATCGACACCCCACGCGTGTTTCTCGACGCAATCCTGAAGCTGAAGCTTTACGGTTCGAAAGTATCGTTCACTGTCAGTCTGAGCGATCAGGCTATCGCGCAATTGGGTGGGCGCGCTGAGTTTTATCGTCGCAGTCTTGCCGATTGCACCGTGCCCTTTGAAAGCGGCGACACAACAGGCGACGATCAATCGATCTTGTTGGCGGGATCGACGGCCGCCATCGTGGCGGCCAGTTCGCGCCGTCCGCTGCTGTCCGCAATTTGCTTCATGCCCGGCTCGATTATCGACTACGTCGCGTTCAAGAATACGCTTGGTGAACAGCAGTACAAAATCCTGCTGCGTCAGCCTGATACCGGGGCACATAATCTGCTCGCGGCGATCCTGACACCTGCGCTTTTTGGCGTTTAACAGCGCCGCGGCCTGTCGTTCCTGACCCCGGTCAGGTTCGATGGCGCGTGGCGCCGACTGCAATGAGGCTGACGATGCGTTCAACGTCGTACTGCGCCAGCGCGGGATAGATCGGCAGGCACAACACCTGGCGCGCAACCAGAGCGGCGTTCGGCAGCTTGTCAGGTGTGGCCGAGGGCAGGTCCCGGTACATCGGAAACTCGCTGATCAAGGGATAAAAATAGCGGCGCGCGTGGATGCCAGCCTCGCGCAATGTCTGATGCAGGCCATCGCGCCCCAGAGGATAATCGTCGCCGACCAGGATCGGGAAGTAACTGTCGTTGGCTTCATGTTCGCCTGCGGTCATCGGGGCGATGCCGGTCACGCCGTCCAACAGACGGCGATACAGCGCCGCGACTGCGCGCCGCTGTGCTAACGCCGCGTCGACGCTTTCAAGCTGCAGCAGGCCGAAGGCTGCGCTCACTTCGTTCATCTTGCCGTTCAGGCCGGCAGCGACCACCGTCACCTCATCGGCGATGCCGAAGTTTTTCAGGCGGTCGATGTGCTGCTTGGTGGCGGCGTCGCGGCAGACGATGGCGCCGCCCTCGATGGTGGAAAAGACCTTGGTCGCGTGAAAGCTCAGCACCGCCAGGTCGCCGTGGCGCAGGATGCTCTGGCCATCCTGGCGCACTCCGAAGGCATGGGCCGCATCGTAGATCACCTTCAGGCCGTGCTTGCGCGCGATCGCCTCGATGCGCTCCATCTGGCACGGGTTGCCGTAGCAATGGACCGGCATGATGGCCTGCGTGCGCGGCGTGATGGCTGCCTCGATCAGGTCCGGATCGAGGTTGAAGGAGACCGGGTCGATGTCGACGAATACAGGCGTTGCGCCATTCCAGGTAATTGCTTCGGCGCTGGCGACAAACGAATAGGGCGTGGTGATCACTTCGCCTTTGATGCCCTGTGCCTGCAGCGCCACCATCAGCGCCACGGTGCCGTTGGCGAACAGCGAGATGTGCTCGACGCCGAGGTGCGCGCACAGCGCCGCTTCCAGTTTCTGGTGGAACGCGCCGACATTGGTGAGGAACTTGCTGTCCCAGATTTTCCGGAGCGATTCCATGAAGTCGTCCAGTGCTGGCATGATCGGCTGAGTGACGTAGATGGGTGGAGGGACGGGAAGCATCAGCGGCACCGTCAAGCTGGCTGCAGAGCGGCCGTCGCACCAGCGCTGCCACATCATGCGCAAAGCGTTTTCGACGCCGTCGGCGACCAGGCTCATGATGTCCGAGTCGGGCAGGGCGATCCGCGCGCGCATGGCCGCGCGCAGTGCGGCCAGGTACGCGAGGTCGGATGCCAGGGCCACGCCCTTGTGTACGAAATCTGCGCTATCGACGGCGATGAACTGCTGCAGTTGCGTGTGCTCGAGGATGCAAACGGTCTGGCGTCCGGCCGCGCTCTCGCCGGCCACCGTCAATGTCGGCACGCCCATCCACACGGCGTGCAGCGTGGTGGTGCCGCCCGAATAGGGAAAGGTGTCGAGCGCGATGTCGATCTGCCCGTGCAGGGCCAGGTAGTCATGCATGCCGGTGCGCGGGTGCAGCGTGACGCGCGTGGCGGCAATGCCTTCTTCAAGCAGCCACGCCAGCAGCTGGTCGGCGCTGCCGTTGGCGGGGACGCCGGCCACCAGCAGACGCGCGCTTGGCAGCGCCCGCAGCAGGGCGCCCCAGGCCGCGACCACGGGCCGGCCGATCTTGCTGATCCGGTTGAAGCTGCCGAAGGTGATGTAGCCGTTCGCCAGCGCCGGCAGCGGGGCGACCGCCGGCGCGTCAAGCATCGGCTGGAACGGCGCCGACACCGGCAGGTACACCAGCTTCTCGGTGAACTGGTGGTCGAACTGCCCGGGTGGCAGGATGTAATGGTCGGTCAGGTAATAATCGACCCCCTGCAGGCCGGTGGTGCCCGGATAGCCGATCCAGGTGGCCTGGATCGGCGCCGGTTTCCGCGCCAGCAGCGGCAGCCGGTTGTGCGCCGTGTGGCCGGACAGGTCGATCAGGATATCGATGCCGTCGGCCCGGATGCAGGCCTCGAGTGCGTCGTCGCTCAGCGCCGCCACGTTGCGCCATTCGGCCATATAGCCGCGCAGACGCGCGCTGACATGGTCGAAGCGGACGTGGTTGTGGTACGCGTACAGCGACACCGCCGGGCGCCCGGCCAGCCGTGCGAGCACCGGCTCGATGAAGGACACCACCGCGTGCTCGCGCAAGTCGGCCGACAGGAAACCGATGCGCAGCGTCCGTTGCCAGTCACGGCTGTTGGTGTAGGGCGCGGGGGGCGACGTCAGCTTGCCCTCGAGCCGTTCGCCGTAGGCGCGGTGCGCCGCGAACAAGGCGGCGGCAGTGATGCCTTCCATCTGGCTCATGGCAAACAGCAGGTTGCTGTGGACGCTGTGGTTGTCCGGCTCGAGCGCCAGGACGCGGCGGTAGGCGTCGACTGCTTCGCTCATCCGGCCCTGGTTTTGCAGCACGGCGCCGAGCGTGTTCCAGGCCAGCGTCTTGTTCGGGTCGAGCGCGAGGGCGGCGCGGGCGCTGGCCTCGGCTTCGGCCAGGCGCGTGAGTGCGAACAGGGTCGCGGCCAGGTTGGTCAGCGCGGTCGCGTTGTCGGGGCGCAACGCAAGCGAACGGCGCAGCCAGGTTTCCGCCTCGTCCAGGCGCCATGCGTCTTTCAGCACGCTACCGAGGTTGTTCATGGTTTCGGCATTGTCCGGATCGCGCTCGGCCGCGCCCTGCATCGCCTCCAGCGCCTGGGGGAGCTGGCCGCGCCGGTGGTAGACCACGCCCAGCACTTTCCAGGGGTAGGCGTGGCCCGGGAAATCCTTGATCAGCGCGCGCGCCGCCAGCTCGGCCTGGTCATACCGGTCCTGGCGGATCAGCGCGGCGAGCTGCCCCAGCTCCTGCTCGGACGGGGCGCCGCGCGCCAGGCGCTCGAGGCGCTGCGCCAGCGCCTCGAGTCCGGCGCCGCGCACGCCGTGATTGCGGCCCAGCGCCAGCGTCGCGCGCGCGGCCTCGTGCTCACCGGCGTCGAGCAGGACCTCGATGTAGGCCAACCAGTACGCCTCTTCGGCGGGGGCGCCCTGCAGCGCAGCGACCAGGTGGGCCGCGGCGGCAGGCAGGTTGGGCACGCGCCACTCCAGCAGGCCAAGCTGGTAATGCGCCGCCGGATGGGCGCTGTGCATGTCGAGCACGGCGCGGCACAGCTCGGCCGCCTGGTCCAGCTCGCCGGCCGCGATATGCTGCACGACCAGCTGCATGGCCTCGGTGGCGACGCGGTCGATTTCTTCGTTCAGGGGCACAGCCGTGGTGGATTGCATGGTTCGATGTCAGTGGCGGGAATCGGGAACAGGTTGCGCGCCATCGGCGTCTGCACGGTGCGCTCCGGACGATGGAACTGCCGGCCTGACTGTTTCTCTGTGTTATCTGGCTACCTTAGTTCAAGGTGCGGTCATGGTCAAGGAAATGCGCTGTGCCCGCCGCGGCATGAGGTGGCTCATGGGAAGTCCAGGCCGCTGCCGTCATTGGCGAGTTGGCCCAGCGCTTCGACGCAGGCGCCCGATCCTTCTTGCTTTGCACGCACCTGGAAAGCGGCTCTGATATCGAAGCGCATGCCGTCCAGCTGCGCGCGCGACAACGTTGCGTCATCGAGCGCTGGCGTGCTCTCGGGCGCCTCGATGCGCGCCTCGCACGCGTCATGCGCGAGGCTGGCCTTGGCCGCATTGCGACTGCGCCACCTGGCGATGGCGTCGTTGGCGTCCTGCGTCAGTTCGGGGAAATGACGGGCACAGGTGTCGACCAGGTCCTGATTGATCGCGTTCGCATCGCATGTGTAAGCGGACGCATAGACCAGCGCATCGGCGGCGCTGGCGCTGGCCGGTACGAGAAGCAGAGCAGCAAACAGTTTGGCAGTGAGGGGCATGCGCAGCCTTCCAAAATAACAGTCGTGGCGGATCATGGTAGCGGGGCTGCGGTCGGCGGCGTGCGCGCCGCCCCCGCGCGCGGAATCGAGCGGCCCGCTTCGATGCCCTGGTTGAACAGGTTCACGATCGGCGTGCCAAGGTAGGGCATGATCAGGCTGATCGTCAGGAAGCCGACGCCCAGCGTGATCGGGAAGCCGATCCCGAACAGGTTCAGTTGCGGCGCCGCGCGCGTCAGAATGCCCAGCGCGACGTTGGTGATCAGCAGCGCCGCGATGATCGGCAGAGAAAGTTGCAAGCCCGCAGAAAAAATCCGCCCGCCCCATTTCACCATTTCCAGCGGCGCGCCCAGCGACATCGGCGTGGCCGAAATCGGCAAGGTCACGAAGCTTTCTGCCAGCGCCGAGATCAGTACCAGGTGCGCATTCACGGCCAGGAAGGCCATCGTGGCCACCAGCGCCAGCAGTTGGCCGACGGCGGACGAGCGGCCAGCCGAGTTCGGGTCAAAGAAGGTCGCGAAACCCAGGCCCATCGTCATGCTGGCCACCTCCCCGGCGAACTCGATGGCGGCAAACACGATGCGCATGGCAAAGCCCATGGCCACGCCGATCAGCAATTCCTGCACCAGGATCAGCAGGCCGCCGAGCGACATCGGGTCAATCGCGGGCAGGGCGGGGATGCCGGGGGCCATGATGGTGGCCAGCAGGAGGCCGAGCGCAACCTTGAACGAAATCGGCACGGCGTTGTTGCCGAACAGCGGGGAGGCCGTGATCAGGCCGAGGATGCGCGTGAGCGGCCACAGCAAGGCGGCCATCCAGGCATTCAGTTCGCCGCTGGTGAGGGTGATCATCTAAGGAAAAAACGCCGCGGCATCAGCCGATTATGCCCGGTATGCCATTGAAGACATTGCGCATGTAGTCGAGCATTACCGACAGCATCCACGGACCGGCCACGATCAGGGCGACAAAAATGCCAATCAGTTTTGGTATGAACGACAGGGTCGCTTCGTTGATCTGGGTGGCGGCCTGAAAAATGCTGACGATCAGGCCGATAATCAAGGCCACCAGCAGCATTGGCGCAGCCACCATCAGGGTGACTTCCATGGCTGTGCGGCCCATGGTCATGACGGATTCCGGTGTCATTCGCGCCCCTAGTTAAAACTCTGGGACAGCGAACCCAGCAGCAGTTGCCAGCCATCGACCAGCACGAACAGCATCAGTTTAAAAGGCAGCGCGATGGTGGCCGGCGACATCATCATCATCCCCATTGCCATCAGCACCGACGCCACCACCATGTCGATGATGAGGAAGGGGATGAAAATCGCGAAACCGATCTGGAACGCGGTTTTCAGTTCACTGGTGACAAACGCCGGAATCAGGATCCGCAGCGGGATGTCGTCCGGGCCTTGCAGCGCGGGCGAACGGGAAATTTTGACGAACAGCGCCAGGTCCGACTGGCGCGTCTGGCGCGTCATGAATGCTTTCAGCGGCGCGATGCCCTTGTCCATGGCTTCATCCATTTGAATCTTGTTTTCCTGCATGGGCAGATAGGCTTCGGTGTAGATCTTGTCGAAGGTCGGGCCCATGACGAACAGCGTCAGGAATAGCGCCAGGCCCACCATCACCTGGTTCGGCGGCGCGGTCTGGGTGCCGAGCGCCTGGCGCAGCAGGGAGAGCACGATGATGATGCGCGTAAAACTGGTCATCATCAGCAGCGCGGCCGGCAGGAAGGTGAGCGAGGTGAGCAGCAGCAGCGTCTGCACCGGCAGAGAATAGGCGGTGCCGCCGCCGGCTGCCGGGGCGCTATTGAAGGCGGGAATGCCAGGTGCGGCGGCAGCCAACAAAGGCAAGGCCAGCATGGCGGCCGCCAGGTAAACACGTTTATTTCGCATTGCGTTTTTCAATCGTCTGTTTCAGCCAGTCGCCAAAGCTGGTCGCCGGGCTCTGGTGTTCGGCAAGTGTGGCGTCATCAAGGCCGGCTGGTTGCGCCGGCATCGTCGCCAGCGCATTCACGCGACCGGGCGCAGCGCCGACCACGATCCATTGATTGCCCACTTCCACCACCATGATGCGCTCGCGTCCGCCCAGCGACAGCGCGCCGACCAGCTTGATCGGCACCGTGCCCATGTGCGAACGCGGGCCGAAGCGTTTCATGAACCACGCCAGCACCGCCAGCAAGGCCAGTACGGCGGTCAGCGCGAAGATGGTTTGCAGCAGGCCACCAACGGCAGGGGAGGCGGTGTTGACCACCACCGGCTGCACCGGCGCAGCCGATGCCACCGTTGCAAACAACAGCAGCAAAATACCGGACAAGCGCGTCACGCTGCCGGCCATTACTTGTTCAATTTCCGGATGCGTTCGGACGGCGTGATGATGTCCGTCAGGCGAATACCGAACTTGTCGTTCACCACCACCACTTCACCCTGGGCGATCAGGCAACCGTTGACCAGTACGTCCATCGGCTCGCCGGCCAGTCCGTCAAGCTCCACCACCGAACCCTGGGCCAGTTGCAGCAGGTTCTTGATGGCGATTTTGGTGCGGCCCAGTTCCACCGTCAGCTGAACCGGAATATCGAGGATGAAGTCGATATCGTTGGGCGTATCGTTGCGCGCACCCTTGGTCGAAAAATCCTTGAACACGGCGGCGCTGGCGGTCTGGGCGGCGAGGGCGTCGGCTTCGGCCTTGGCCTGCTCGGCAATGGCCGCGCCCCAGTCGTCGTCCATGCTCTGGTCATCCTGGTTATCGGACATCTTGCTCTCCTGGTTTACTGCTGTTCGGTACGAGGGTCATGGTCATTTAGTTTTTGGTATCGGAGTTGGCCAGCAGCTTTTCGACCTTCAGCGCGTACTGGCCGTTGAGCACGCCGTAAGTGCAATCCATCACGGGCACGCCATCGACCGTCGCCTGGATTACTTCCGGCACGCTGAGTGGAATCACGTCGCCCACTTTCATGTTCAAAATTTCGTCGAAGGAGGCGCGGCCGGTGCCCAGCACCGCGACCATCTCCACTTCGGCCACCTGGATCTGCTGCGTCATCAGGCGGATCCAGCGTTTGTCGACTTCCAGCGCTTCGCCCTGCAGGCTCGAGGTCAGGGTATCGCGGATCGGCTCGATCATCGAATACGGCATGCAGAAGTGAATCTGGCCGGACACGGAACCGAGTTCGATCGTAAACGTCGAGGCCACCACCACCTCGTTCGGGGTGGCGATGTTGGCGAACTGCGTGTTCATCTCGGAGCGGATGTATTCGAATTCGACCGGATACACCGGCTCCCACGACTTGGTGTAAGCCTCGAACACGATATCGAGAATGCGCAAAATGATGCGCTGCTCGGTCTGCGTGAAGTCGCGCCCCTCGACGCGGGTGTGGAAGCGCCCGTCGCCGCCGAACAGGTTATCGACCAGCAGGAACACCAGGCCCGGGTCGAACACCATCAGCGCGGTGCCGCGCAGCGGCTTCATGTGAATCAGGTTCAGGTTGGTCGGCACCACCAGGTTGCGGATGAATTCGCTGTATTTCGAGACGCGCACCGAGCCCACCGACACCTCGGCGCTGCGGCGAATAAAATTGAACAGTCCCACCCGCAGGTAGCGTGCGAAGCGCTCGTTGATGATCTCCAGCGTCGGCATACGCCCGCGCACGATCCGTTCCTGGGTCGCCAGGTTATAGGTGCGGACACCCGAAGACTCTTCCGGCGCGGCCGCGTCGTCCTGGTCGCCGTTGACCCCCTTGAGGAGGGCATCGACTTCTTCCTGGGAGAGAAAATTATCGGCCATGGTTTTTTATTGCGCGCTTACTGAATAATGAATGAGGTGAACAATACTTCGGTCACTTCTTGTTCGTCGCCCTTGTCGACGAACGGCTGCTTGGTCACTTCCACGATTTCCTTGGCCAGCTGCTGCTTGCCTTCGCTGGTGCTGATTTCCGATGCTTTTTTGCTCGACAGCAGCATCAACACGCGGCTGCGCGCCTTGGCCATGTTCACCTTGAACAATTCAGCCTGCTCGGCGCCGGCAACCTGCAAGGTCATCTCCACTTGCAGGTATTGGCCGGACTCGCCTTCCGGCTGCAAATTGACGGTGAACGACGCCAGTGGCACATATTCCGGCGGTGCCGACTTGGCTGCCTTGGATTTCTTTGGTGCGCTGGCCGCCGCGTGGTCGTCGCCCTTGCCTTTCAGCATGAACCAGGCACCGCCGCCGCCGGCGGCGGCGAGCACGACAACCGCGATGATGATGATCATCATCTTGCTCTTGGCTTTCGGTGGCGCTTCGTCTGTTTTTGGTGCTGCCTTCATGTGGAATCCGCTTTCTGCTTGCTCTGTGCTGCTAGTTAATTGGTCTCCGTCATTATGTCACCACCGGGAAAGTGTGACGGACGGATCGTGGTTTTTTATGCGAATGTGTCGACTGCGCCATCGGCCCGCACAGCGCCGGTGACGCTGCGCGGCAGTGGGATCTCGCTCTCGCCGCGGCGCACGCCGTTGCCATTGTCACCATTGCGGTTCTGACGGTTGCCGTTCGAGTCGCTGGTATCGGCCTGGCGCTGGTCCGGCAGATTGGCGCTGACGCTCGCTTCACCGAGCGTGACGCCGGCCTCGCTCAACATCTCGCGCAGGCGCGGCATGGCGTTTTCCAGCGCTTCCCGGACTTCCGGCGTGGCCGAACTGAAGGACACGGTGGCCTGGTCGTTGTTCACGTTCAGCACCACTTGCACCGGGCCCAGGTCGGGCGGATTGAGCGTCAGTGAGGCGGTCTGGTCCTGGCCGCCGACCATCCACACCACTTTCTGGCTTACCTGGCTGTCCCAGGCCGTGGTGCCCAGACGCGCCGGGATGCGGTCGCTGGCGGGCGTGACGGCGGTTTGCACCATTTCCGCCGACGTCAACTGGGCCTGGAAGGCGCTGCCGGTGAGCGGGGCCGTATCCTTGAGCGTGGCCGTGGTAGTCGCCTCGCGCAGGGTCGACAGGGCCGTATCGGACTGCGGTGCGGCGCGGGTCCGGGCGGCAGCCAGGTCCGGCGCCGCCTGCGCTTTGGTGGCAGGCTGGTGCTCGTCCGCAGCCTGTTGCGTGGCGAGCACGGCCGGCTTGGCGGGGGCGCCATCCTTGCCGACATTGGTGCTGTTGCTGAGCGCGGTTTGCAGCGCCGCCAGCGTTTGCGTGTCGGCAGCCAGGCTGGCGCCGGGCGCGGCGGTGGCTGTCTCGTCGACGCTGATCTTGACGCCAGGCGTCGGCGCGGGAGCGCCGCCTTGCAGCAGTTTCTGGTAGCTGGCGACCATGGCCAGCATGTCGGCCATCGGCGCGACCGCAGCAGCGCCCTCGGTCGATGCTGTGGCTGTGGCTGCTGATGCGGTATCCGGATCGATCGTGAGGTTGGGCAGGCCCGCGTCATCGACGGGCGCGGCGGCCGTCGCTGCGGCGTCTGCCGGGACCGCCTCGGCGACCTCGGCGTTGTCGACCTTGGCCGGTGCTTGCGCGGCGCGCACCGGGCCGGTGGCAGGCGCCGCCGCCGGTGGCTTGGGTGGCGCTGCGGCCAGCGTCGGTTTGGCCGGCGCAGTTGCAGTTGCCCGCTTGTCCGCAGCAGCGGCAGCCTGGCGCTGCGCCATCTCGCGATTCAGGCTCTGACTGAAGGCGGCGCCGTCGCCGGACGCTTGCGGGCTGGCCTTGGCCGGCGCAGGCGCAACGGCGGTCGGGGAAATCTGGATCGGCAGGGTCTGGTTTTGCATGGCTTACTCGTCAATATCCGTGTTTGTCATTGGATCGGCGGGCCGCGTGGTCATCCATCATCTTCTGGTCGCGCTTGTTCTCGATTTTGAGGGCCTCCACGGAGGCGCGCTCGGTCAGGGTGCGGTACGACAGGCGCTTGCGTTCAGCTGCCTGCCAGGCCGTCTTTTCCATCACGCTCTTTTGGTGCGCGTGCTTCGTCACGTCGCGCTGGCCATTCACCGCCTGGTCCAGCTTGCCCATGAACGCGACAAAGTTGGCATACGCTTGCGGCGTCATGCCGGCTTGCTGCTGCTCGATCAGGCGTTTTGCGTAATCGTCGCGGTAGCCCAGCAGCATCTGCAGTTTTGCCTCGCAATCCTCCTCCGCCTTCAAGGCCGCGCCGAGCCGCTTGGCAGCGGCATCCGTGGCTTTTTGTGCCAGTTCGATCAGGGTGGTGAGTGCGGAGAGATTGGCCATGTTTCAAAGTATAGCCGTGTGGCAAGGTCGGCGATCAGCCGAACAGAGAGGTCAATTGCCCCAAACTCTGGAGCATGTCTTCCTTGTCGCTGATTTCCTGGCACAGGAACTTTTCAATCTGATCATGTTTGGTGATCGCCTGGTCGAGAATCGGGTCGCTGCCGGCGGCATACGCACCCACGCTGATCAGGTCGCGCGAGCGCTCGAAGCGCGAATACAGTTGTTTCAGTTTGCGCGCCGCGAGCTGGTGGTCGTGCGAGGTGATCATGTGCATGGCGCGGCTGATCGATTGCTCGATGTCGATGGCGGGGTAGTGGCCCGCTTCGGCCAGGCGCCGGTTGAGCACGATGTGGCCGTCGAGAATACCGCGCGCGGCGTCGGCAATCGGATCCTGCTGGTCGTCGCCTTCTGACAACACGGTGTAGAAAGCCGTGATCGAACCGCCGCCTTCGAGGCCGTTGCCGGCCCGTTCCACCAGCACCGGCAGCTTGGCGAACACCGAGGGCGGATAGCCTTTGGTGGCCGGCGGCTCACCGATGGCCAGGGCAATTTCACGCTGCGCCATGGCGTAGCGCGTCAGCGAATCCATGATCAGCAGGACGCTCTTGCCCTGGTCGCGGAAGTGCTCGGCAATGGCAGTGGCGTAGGCGGCGCCCTGCAAGCGCAGCAGGGGCGGGCTGTCGGCCGGCGCGGCCACCACGGCTGAGCGCGCGCGGCCGTCGGGACCGAGGATCTGGTCGATGAACTCCTTGACCTCGCGGCCCCGTTCGCCGATCAGGCCGACCACGATCACGTCGGCCGTGGTGTAGCGCGCAATCATGCCGAGCAACACCGATTTGCCGACGCCGGTGCCTGCGAACAGCCCCAGGCGCTGGCCCTTGCCAACGGTGAGCATGGCATTAATCGCCCGCACGCCCACGTCGAGGGTGTCGACGATGGGTGCGCGGTCGAGCGGGTTGATCGGGCGCGCATTGATCGGCGCACTCTCGGTCGTGTTCAGCGGACCCTTGCCGTCGAGCGGCCGGCCGGCGCCGTCGACCACGCGGTTGAGCAGTTGCATGCCGACCGGCAGGTGGCGCGCGCGGTCGCTCGGACGGCGGCGCGCGTGCGTGACGCTGCCCGGCGGCGGAATCATCGGTTCGATGGGGAACACGCGCTGGCCCGGCACCAGGCCTTCGATTTCGCTTTGCGGCATCAGGAACAGGCGCTCGCCGTCGAAACCGACGACCTCCGCTTCCACCCGCGAGCCATTCGGCATCGGCACGGTGCAGCCGCTGCCGACGGCCAGGCGCAGCCCGACGCACTCCATCACCAGGCCGGCCACGCGCGTGATGCGGCCCGACACGGCCATCGGCTCGACGAATCCCAGCAGCGCTTCGCAATCTTTCAGATACGCGCGCCAGCGGGTGGTGTGGCGGTCGACCGTCATCGCAGTGCCTTCACTTGTCCAGCCAGGCGAGGTCTTTTGACAGCGCCTGGGTCAGGCGTTCCCAGCGCGCCTCTAGCTGGGCGTCGATCTGGTTGCTGGCGGTATCGACCTTGCAGCCGCCCCGTTCGATGGAGGCGTCTTCGATGACGCGCCAGCCGCCCTTGTCGATGTCGTCGTTCAGCGCGCCGCGCACCAGGTCCACATCGAGGGGATTGAGCATCAACACGGCCGGTTGCTGCACGATGGGTAAATAAGCGATGGCGTCGCGCACGATCGGCAGCACCAGTTCGGGTTTCACCGGCAACGCCGCGCGCAGCATGCCGCGCGCCAGTTGCAGGGCCAGGTCGAGCACGTCATTGGCGATGACTTCGTCGGCGTCCGACAAGGCCTTGGCAAACGTGGTCGAGATGGTGCGCAGGTGCGCCAGTTCTTCGGCGGCCTCGAGGCGGCCCTTTTCCAGGCCGTCGATATAGCCGGCATTGCTGCCCGCTTCAAAACCCATCTCTTCGCCGTCGGCATGCGCGGCGGCGCGGATGGCGGCGATTTCTTCTTCGGTCGGCGGAATCAGCTCGGGCGGCAGCGGCAGCGCGTCGGCAGGCGGGGGCGGCGGCGCATTGCGCGCGAGGACGCTGGGCCGGTTGTCGCCAAACGACGCCATTTCCCAGCGCTGGTAGGCGCTTTGCAGTTCTTTCGGTGTATCAGACAAACGAGTCCTCGCCTTTGCCGCCTAGTACGATCTGGCCTTCGTCCGCCAGGCGCCGCACAATCTGCAAAATCTGCTTTTGCTGCGATTCGACTTCGGACAGGCGCACCGGTCCTTTCGATTCGAGGTCTTCGCGCATCATTTCGCCGGCGCGCTGGCTCATGTTGCGGAAGATTTTTTCGCGCAGGTCCTGCGACGCGCCCTTCAAGGCAATGATCAGCATCTCCGACTGCACTTCGCGCAGCAGCAGCTGGATGCCGCGGTCGTCGATGTCGATCACGTTGTCGAACACGAACATCTCGTCCATGATCTTCTGGGCCATGTCGTTGTCGTAGTTCTTGATGTTGTCCATCACCGAGCTTTCCTGCTCGCCGCTCATGAAGTTGAGGATTTCGGCGGCCGCACGCACGCCACCGAGCGACGACTTTTTGATATTTTCGTTACCCGACAACAGTTTCGTCAGCACGTCGTTCAGTTCGCGCAGCGCGGCCGGCTGCACGCCGTCGAGCGTGGCGATGCGCAGCACCACGTCGTTGCGCAGGCGGTCGGTAAAATTGGCCAGGATTTCACAGGCCTGGTCGCGCTCGAGGTGGACCAGGATGGTGGCAATGATCTGCGGGTGTTCGTTACGGATCAGTTCGGACACCGAGCTGGAGTCCATCCACTTCAGCGATTCAATGCCGGAGGCGTCCTTGCCGCCCAGGATGCGGTTGAGCAGCACCGAGGCCTTGTCGTCGCCCAGCGCCTTGGTCAGCACTTGCCGGATGTACTCGTCCGAGTCGAGGCCGACCGTCGAGTTCAGTTCGGTCTGGCTGCGGAACGCTTCCAGCACGTCCACCACCTGTTCGTGCTGGACGGCCTTCATGGTGGCCATTGCGGCGCCCAGTTTCAGCACTTCGCGCGGGCCCAGGAATTTCATCACTTCGGCCGCTTCGCTTTCGCCCAAGGCCAGCATCAGGATCGCTGCCTTGTTGATTCCGCCATCATTACTCATTCTGCACCTACCCAGGCTTTGACTACATTGGCGACCACACGTGGGTCATTTTGCGCCAGCGCCTTGGCCATCGCGAGGTTTTCGCGGTAGCCCTGTGCGCCCGGCGGTTCGGGTACCGGCTCGGTGGCCTGCGCTTCTTCGACTGCCGCGCGTTCTTTTGCTTCCTCTTCTGCTGCTGCTTCTTCCTCGGCGTCGGCGGTTTCGGCGTCGTCGTTGATATGGTCGATCTTGCGAAACACCGGACGCAGCATCGGGCGCAGCACGCGGAACCACAGGAACGCCAGCACGATGGCCGCCACCAGGTATTTCAGCAGACGCACCGCAAGCGGGAGATTCGCCGGATCTTTCCAGAACGGGATGTCGGCCGCCGGCTCGACCGGCTTGTCGACGCCGTCAAACGGCGCGTTGGTGACGTTCAGTGTATCGCCACGGTCTTTTGAATAGCCCATCGCCTGGCGCACCAGTTCATTGATCTGGGCCACTTCGGCTGGGGCGAGAGGACGCACCGTTACTTTACCCGTTTTTGCGTCGACAATGCGGCGGTAATTGACCACCACACCCACCGACAGGCGCTTGATGCCGCCCATCGGGCGCTGCTCGTAACGCACAGTCTTGTCGACTTCGTAATTAGTGTTGGCGTCCTTGCGCGTCGGCCCCGCTGCCGGCGCTGCGGTGCCAGGCGGCGCGCCGGCGGTGGCTGTCAGCGGCGCGGTGGCCGTGCCCGGGGGCTGGTTCGACAGGGCGCCCGGTACACCGGAGGCAGCGCCGCCGCCGGGGCCATTCGCTTCCGAGGTCTGCTGGCTGCGGATCGCCTGCGGCTCCGGCGGCGAATTCGGTTTGAAGCTTTCTGCGGCGGTGTCGACCTGCGCGAAGTCGATCTCTGCCATCGCTTCCGCACGCACATTGTTTTCACCAACGAGCGGCTTGATCAAGGACTCGACCTGTTTGACGATGCCAGCCTGCACCGCTTCGATGTATTTCAGCTGGTTCGGATCGAGCTGCTTGCCGCCCGCCGCTTTGCTGGTGTCGGACAGCAGGTTGCCGTTCTGGTCGACCACGGTGACGTTCGAGGTCAGCAGTTCCGGGACGCTGGACGCGACCAGGTGGACGATCGCGCTGACCTGGGCCGCATCGATGGCGCGGCCAGATTGCAGGTTCAGCAGCACGGAGGCGGTCGGCTTTTGCACGTCGCGCACGAACACGGACGGTTTTGGCAGCGCCAGGTGAACCCGGGCAGCGGACACGGCGCCGAGCGACTGGATCGATTTGGCCAGTTCGCCTTCCAGCGAGCGTTGGTAGTTAACCTGCTCGAGGAATTGCGAAACGCCCAGCTTCTGGTTTTCCATCAGCTCGAAGCCGACATTGCCGCCTTTCGGCAAGCCCTGCGCGGCCAGTTTCAGACGCACGTCGTGGACTTGTTCCGAATTGACCAGTATGGCCGAGCCGCCTTCGGAGAACTTGTACTTCACGCCCATCTGGTCGAGCGAGGCGGTGATGGCGCCGCCATCGCGGTCGTTGTAATTGGCGAACAGGATCTTGTATTCGGGCTGCTGGCTCCACATCCATACCGCCACCATCAGCGCAATGACCACCGCCGCTCCCACGCCGAGCGCAATATTGCGCCCGAACGGGGTCTGCAGGAACGGTTCCCGTGCGGGTGGATCGAGGAGGTCGTCGGCTGTTGCCATGGTCAAGGGGTCCGGGAGGAGGGATCAGTGCATATTATGAAGCCATGGGGCAACTTTCAAACGAGAGAATAGCGCCTTGTTTGCAGCCCTGCTCACAAGCAACGATTCAGATTGCGCGCGGTATTCTGGCAGCCTGAATTCATTTGTGTGCACATACGGGAGATTGACATGAGCATTGGCGGCATCGGCGGTATCGACACCAGCCGCATCCAGGCGATGATGGAACAGCTCAAGGCTGCTGCCACCAAGCCGGCCGCCGCCACTGCCGCGCCCGTCGGCGTGGCCGAGTCGTCGACCAAGGTCAATTTTTCGGATGCCTTGAAGGCATCGCTGACGTCGGTCAGCAACTCCCAGAACGCCGCCGAGGACATGGGCAAGCGCTTTGCCATGGGCGACGAGAGCGTGAATCTGTCGGATACGATGATTGCGATGCAGAAGTCGAATATCGAGTTTCAGGCCACGGTGCAGGTCAGGAACAAGCTGGTGGCGGCCTACCACGAAATCATGAATATGCAGGTGTAAGGTGTCTCCCGCCTTCGCGGGGCTTAGCCCAGCCCCGCCATCCTGGCATTGCGTTCCCGCTCCAGCTTCGTGATATACCGCTGCACACTCGCCAGATTCCCGCGCGACAGGTCCACGAACTCGCACCCCAGCCGCCGGCAGCGCTTGCCGTTCAATAGCGTCAACTCGATCGCATTGCGTACCACCAGGGTGGCGCCGACCGCGCCGTCCGGCAGCGCCAGGCTGCAGCCGATCATGCGCTGGCCGAGCGTCGTGTTCAGGAGCAGCTTGTGGTCGAGCAGGGCCAGGCCGCCAACGCTGATGTCGGACACGGTGAACGCTTCGACCGCGCCGCCTGACTCCAGCACCACCGGAATGGCAACGCGCACCGGGCTGGCCATGGGCGTCTCCATGCGGTAGTACTCGCGTCGCTGCAGGCGCACCAGCGTGGCGGGGATCGCACAGCGCAAGGCGGGGCGGTCTTCATAGGTGGTCGGCTCGATGTCTTCGGCGATGAAGACGATGCGGATCTTGTCGAGTGAGGTCTCGAAGCGCAGCTTCTCGGTGGCGAGGATGCGCAGGGTTTGTTCGCGATTGATCGGGCAGTCGAGCAGCATGGTGCCGGCGGCCTCGTCCATGTCGAGGATGGAGGTGACGCAAACATCGTCCTCGCCCCGCACCAGCATGCGCACCAGCTGGTTTTTTTCGCCGATCTGGCGCAGCAGCGAGGTGATTTCGCGGCGTGAGCCGATTTCGTATTTATGCCAGTCTTGCAGTTCGGTGTCCAGAATCGTTTCCATCATGTGGTTCAGTTGTCGAAATGTTGTACTGCATCCGGCGCGGCTGGCAGCGGGGCCCCGGATTTCTGTGCAGATTCAACATGATATAACCATGCCAATAGTTCCGCAATGACACGATAAAGTGCTGGAGGAATCTCCCGGTCCAGATCGACGTCCATCAGCAGGCTGACCAGTTCCTTCGATTCGTGCACGAACACGCCCGCTTCCTGCGCGCGCGCGATGATCTGCTCGGCGATCAGGCCTTGCCCGCGTGCCACCACGCGCGGGGCGCGGTCGCCGTCGGCATAGGCCAGCGCCACCGCGTTCTGGCGCCGGCGCGCGAGCGGGGCGTCAGTCATGTTGCTGGGCATACGCTGCGGCGCCTGGATTGACGGGGGCAGTTTCAGCCGGCGCAGCGGCGGCTTGCGGATCGAGAATGGCGAGCGTCGCCGCCGGAGTGCCGGCCGCGGCCAGCGCGTCCTGCAGGCGGCTGGCGTAGGCGCGCAGCACCTCGCCCGAGGCGTCGCTGCCGGCTTGCAGGCGGATATGCACCTGGTCGCCGGCCATGACGATCTGCGCACCGAGTTCGCCCAGGGCGGCAAAGCGCAGCGTCAGCTTGCTGCGCCACGGCGTTTGCGCGCCATCGTCGCCTTGGCCCTCATTACCCTCCGGCGCGTCACGCGCAATGTCCCATTGCATCGCCTGGCCAGGCCAAAGCTGCCCCTGCCAGGCAACGCGGCTCTGTTCCTGGGTGCTCAACTGCTGGCTGATCAGTTGCGCGGTGGCCGGATCGGTGGCCACGCCTGGTTTCACCGCTTCCATCGCGTTCCTGCCGGTGGCCATCTGCGGCTCGCCCTTCAGTTCGGCCAGGGGGCGCTCGCCGCCGGCCCATTCGGCCAGGTGCGATTCATAAAACATGCCGGATTTGTCGATCGCGTGCTGCAGACCATCGGCAATCTGGCGCGTGTCGGCGGTGGGCGCCGTGGCAATCGGGGCGGTGGCGATGCGCGCCTCGGTCGGCATTGGCAGCTTCAAGGCTGCACCCATCACGTCGCCCAGCGCGCGGCCGGTGGGACTGAGTTGCGGCGCCGTCTTCGGGTCGCCCGCCGCGACCGGCGCGGCCGGGGGGCCCGCCAGCGCGCCGGTTTTTAGCGCCACGCGCGACAAATCCGCGGTCGGCAGCGCGGCCAGGTCGGCGCTGCCCGGCACCGGCGCGGCCGCGCCGGTGGCGGAATAGGTCAACGGTGTCGAGGGCAGGGCGCCGGCCAGCTGGAATGCAGGGCGCGGCGACGCGGGGACGACTTTGAGCGGAATTTCCGTGCCGACCTGGGCGCCTTCGGGCAGCGCCATGCGCGCCGGGTTGCCGGCCACGCGCACCAGGAAGGTGCCGTCGCTCATTTTGGCCAGCACGGCGACCGGGACGGTGCGGCCCAACAAGCTCGCCAGCGAGCGGTCGAACACCTCCTGGCGCGCATCGCCAACGGGCAGGGCGGCGTGCGCCGGGTCGACAGGCGCGACCGGGCGCGGGCCCGGCGCATCGATCCGAGGAAGGGCCATTTAGAAGTTAATACACGCCGTAGGCATTGGCCAGCCGGCGCTGGGTGCCATTGCTGCTGATCAGCCTGGACAGCTGCGCCATCCAGGGCGAGGTCAGGTCGCGGATGCGGCGGTCGTCGGCCAGCACCTGCTTGATCAGTTCAACCTTGCGCTGGCGCGCCGGGCCGCTCAAGGGCCGGGCCGCTTCAGTGGCGCGCAGGTGGCTCACGTGCGAGCTGCATTGCGCCTCCAACTGGACCAGGCGGTCCCAGTCGTTGCTGCCGGCCGCGTCCAGCATCTGGCCGGTCAGGTCGGCCACGGATTCGTACACGGTCAGGATGTCTTCGCTGGTCATCGTCATCGTCGTCTTCTCAGGCACTGGCCATCAGCGGGGCGCGCGCGCCTTCTTGTTGCTGGACAGCGGCGGGTGCATTGCCGATCTGGTTCCAGGCGCCGCGCAGGTCGGCCAGCAAGCGGTGCACTTCTTCCAGGATTTCCGGCTTGTTCTGCAGGTTGGCCGTCAATAGCTGGCGGCTCATGTAATCGTACAGCGAATCGAGGCTGAGGGCGATCTGGCCGCCCGCATCGCGGTCCAGGCTGGCACGCAGGCCATTGTCGATGATGGCGATGGCGTGCGAAACCGCCTTGCCCTTTTCTGCGATATTCCCGGCCTTCATGTGGGCCAGCGCCTTCAGGACGGCGACCAGCGCGCCGTCGTACAGCATGACGATCAGCGCGTGCGGCGAGGCCGAGCTGACATTGGTCTCGAGGCCGACCTTGGCATAGGCGTTGACGCCGCGTTGCATGGTACCGAACATAGGATGCTCCTGGTGAAACTGTAAAAGTTGGCGGTCGTGGCTTAATTGTTGGCCGCAATGGATGCCAGCTGCTGGGTCAGGTAAGTCTGGGTGCTCTGCATCGACGCCAGCGACACGTCGAGCGCGGTGTACTGGGCGCGGTAGCGCTTTTCGATATCGGTGAGGCGGTCGCTGAAGGTCTGGCGCTGCGTCGCCACCGCCTTGATGCTGCTGCTGATGCCGGCGGCGCGCCCGGTGATCACGCCGTCGGTGCCGATGAAACTTTTCGCCAGCGTGGTCAGCTGGTAGGCGTAACCCTGCGAAAACGTCACGGTGCCGCGATCGCCCGTGGCGCCGCCGTCGACCACCAGTTTCAGGCCATCCATGCTCGACCCGGCAGCGCCCGTGACGGTTTGTCCGGAGCCGGTGAAGGCCTGGCCGCCCAGCGTGCCGGCGATATCCGCACCCACCTCCGGGGTCGAGGCGCCGAACAAGGCGGCCGGCGCGGTGCCGGTCTTGGCGGTGACGGCGATGTTCGACGCCGCGCCATATTTGCTCGACGAGAACACCAGCTTGCCACTGGCGTCAATCGACGTTTCCACCGTGTCGCCGTTGCCGGAAAACGAAGTATTGCCGTTGACCGCCGCGCGAAGCAGGGCGGTCAACTGGGTCGGCGTGTAACTGCCGGCGGTCAGGGCCACGTCCGAGACGCGGGTTGCGCCAACAGGATCGGTCTGGTTGAGCGTGACGCTCCATACCGTGCCTGGGTCGATGACGGTCTGGTCCTCCAGTTTCGCCGCGCCCGTCAGCGTGCCGCGGCTGGCCAGCGTGGTGACGTTCAGCGCATACGTGCCCGGTACGGTTTTCGTGCCCGTCGTCGACACCGTCACCAGGCTGTCGGTGGCCGAGCCGATGGCGGAAAACAGGCCGGCAATATCGGCAAAATTGTTGTTCACGGCGTTTTGCAGCTTGGTCGAATCGAGCGACAGGCTGCCGTCTTTCTGGAAGCTGATGCCGACCTGGCTGAGCGTGGTCAGTTTGCCGTCGAGTCCTTCGACCGCTGCGCCGAGCTGCTGGCGCAAGCGCGTCTGGATCGACAGCGTGCCCGAGTCGCCCAGCAGCGCGCCACCGGACTTGGTTTCGGCATTGTAGGCGGTCAGGTTCTTGATGGTCGTGTTCAGGTCGTTGTAGGCCTTGACGAACGATTGCACGCCGGTGGTCACCGAGGCGGTGTTTTTCGAAATCACCACGCTCGATGAGCCCACAGTGCCGACCGCCATCGTCACGCCCTGGATGGCGCCGGTCACGCTGTTGCTGGCGCTGGTGACGGCAATGCCGTTGACCGTCAGCTTGGCGCTTTGGGCCGCGCTGGTCTGGGTCAGCGCCTGGGTGCCGGCCGGGTCGTAGTTCAGCAGGGCCGACAGCGCCGGGTCGGCGGTGCCGGCGCCCGCATCGCTGACGGTAATTTTCATGCTCGACGTTTCGCCGGTCTTGGTCGAGGTCAGCACCAGGTGATACGGCGTGGCGCTGCCGTCCGAGACAATACTGGCGGAGACGCCTATATTGGCCTTGTTGATGGCATCGCGTATGCCTGACAGCGACTGGCTGGTCGAGTCAAGCGTGATGACGCCACTGGCCTGGGTGCCGTCCTGGACGAAGCCGGCGCCGGTGTAGCTGCCGCTGCTGCCGGCGCTCAGTCCGGCCAGTGCCGGGTTGCTGCCGGCAACGGTGATCGGGCTGCCGCCGGTCGAGGTCAGGGCGACGGCGCTGGTGGCGACGGTGCTCGAGCCCAGGTTGCCCGTCTTGTTGCCAATGCCACCATCGGCCTCGCCGAGGATGACTTCATTGATGGCCAGGTTGCTGCCGTCCGCCGCAAAAAATTTCAGGTCACCCACGGCGGCGCTGCCGGTGTAGGTAATTTTCGCCGCCGCCAGCGCATTCGTGGTGGCGTTGGCCGTGGACAGCGTGGTGTCGAGCGACGTGGCGGTCAGGCCGGCACCGGCGGCGATGCCGGCGTCTTGCGAACCGAGTTCGATGCCGTTGATCCGCAGCGAATAGCTGCCGCCGGCCGACGTGTCGACCGAGCCGAACCCCAGAAACAGTGTACCGGCGCTGACCGTGGCCGGCGCGCTCGCCGTGACGCCCGTGGTCTCGCTCAAGGCATTGATGGCGGTGGCCAGATCTTTGGCGCTGGTGGTGGCGCCGCTGGTGGCGATGGTCTTGCCGTTGATCGTCAGGGAGCCATTGGGAATGCCGCTGGCCGCGGTGGTGCCGCCGAGCGCGCTGCCGGTGACGCCAAAGGTGCCGGACGAGACGGTGCCGAACTGGAACGACAGTGTGGTCGCGGTGCCAGCGCCAATTGCCGTCGAGGTACTGATAACGCCCTTCGAGTTCAGGCTCTGCGCCTGCGCAATCTGGCTCACGGCGACGCTGTAGCTGCCAGCGACGGCGGTCGATGTTGCCGTCGCGGTGATGACGCCGGTGTTCGACGCGTTGGCTGTCAATGAGTTGAAGGCCGTGGGTGAGGTGAGCAGCGACAGCGAGTTCTGGAACGAACTGACGCTGCCGCTCAAGCTCGACAGGGCGCCCAGCTTGGTGTTGTAGGCGGCCGTCTTGGTGTCATACGTATTCAATGGACGCGCTTCGACGGCCATCAGTTGCGTGATGATGCCTTCGATGTTGAGTCCTGAACCAATACCGGCTGATGTGATACCCACGGCGTTCTCCTGCGAAAGGGATAATGTAAGTCATTATCGGCAGAATCAAACGGTACTTGAGAGCAGCTTTTAGGCGCTATTTAACTATTTAAAAATTATTTTGTGGATTAAATAACGAAATGACACGGTTAACGCCAAAAGCGCAATGCCGCTCTCGATGGCGTCATTACGTTACTGGCGAAAACCGGGTACATCGCTGCCTCACCGCGCGCCAGGGCGCGCGGTTCAGGCGCGCTGGTCGATCAGTTTGCCCATTGCCTTGTCGAGCGACTTGGCGATTTCCAGCGCTTCCTTGGTCGGCATCTGGCGCAGCACCTCGTGGGTGTTGCGGTCGATGAGCTTGACCACGGTTTGCTTGCTGTCCTCGTCCACCGAAAACTGCAAGTCCTGCGACGATTCCGTCATCGAGTGATTCAGCTTCTCAAGCGCCGTCTTGATGTCGGCGCTGGTCGGCTCCACACCGTCGGCGGCCTTGGTTTGCTTTGCGCCGGCAGCTGGCGCCGGTGCGTTGTTTGCCTTGGCCGTGGCGGCAGTCCCGGTGCCCGGTGCTTCGCTGGCATTGCTGCGTTCCTCGAGCCGGGGGGCGCCGCTCGATGCAGTCGGTTGAATGTTCATGCTTCGGTCCCTTCGTGAAAAATCCCCGGCTGAAAAAATCAGCCGGGGAGTCGGTCCGTGACGCTAGTTGCGCGAAACGATTAGCCGCGCAGCAGGGACAGCACGCCGTTCGGCAGCGAGTTGGCCTGGGCCAGCATGGCGGTACCAGCCTGTTGCAGGATCTGGCCGCGCGTCAGGTTGGCCGTTTCCGACGCGAAGTCGGTATCGGTGATGCGCGATTTCGATGCCGACAGATTCTCGGTGCTGGTGGCCAGGTTCGAAATGGCCGACGAGAAGCGCGATTGCAACGCACCGTACTGGGCGCGCTGGCTGTTCACCGACGACAGGGCGGCATCGGCGATCTTGATGGCCAGCTGGGCGCCGTCGAAGGTCGTGATGTCGATAGCCGAGACCGATTTCAGGGTCGATGCGCCAGTGGCCTTTCCGGTAGCGCCATCGACGACCGAAAAGCTCTTCTCGGAGTCGAGTGTCAGGGCGCCCACGGCGATACCGGTCGCGGCCGGGCCGGTCGCGGTGGCGCCATTGGCCACGCCGTCTTTGCCGAACGACACCATGCCGACCGAGCCGCCACCGGTGGCGTTCTTGTTCTCGAGCTTAATGTCATTGCCGTTGACGTTGGTCAGCTTGATACCTTTATTGGTGCTGTCGTACGACGCGGTAATGCCGGTTTTGGCGGTCTGGGCATTGATGGCGCTGACGCCTGCGGAGAAGTCGTCGGCCGTGGTACCGGCGCCGACCGAGAACGAAACCGTTGCTGCTGTCGAATTATCCGAGGTCAGATCGAGTTTGTAGGACTTGCTGGCGTCAAATTGCAGCGTGACGTCGGTTTTCGCCGAGGCGGTCACGCCGGTGGAGGACGTCAGCGAATTGATGCTGGCAGCAAGGGTTTTGGCGCTGGCACCGGCAGCGGGGGTGAACTTTCCCGTGCCCAAAGAGCCGGCGATCGAGACTTCGGTGGCGGCGTTGGTGTTCGTGGTAGCAACCGCTGCCGATCCACCCGCCGTTTCGTTCAGCCCGTAGGTGCTGGTGGTGAAGTTCGAGCCGCTGGCTGAAATGAGCTGGTTGGCATCGGCGCCGACCTGGAAGTTGGCTGTGCCCATGGTGCCATCGAGCAGTGCCTGGCCGTTGAAGGTGGTGGTTTGGGCAACCCGATTGAGTTCCGAACCGAGCTGACCGACTTCAGTCTGCAGGGCTTGACGGTCGGAGGACGAGTTCGTTGCATTCGACGACTGGACGGCCAGTTCGCGAATACGTTGCAGCATGTCGCCGGAAGAGGCCAGCGCGCCCTCGGCCGTTTGCGCCATCGACACGCCGTCGTTGGCGTTGCGGGTGGCCTGGGACATACCGCGGATTTGCGACGACATACGATCCGAGATGGCCAGACCGGCAGCATCGTCCTTGGCGCTGTTGATGCGCAGGCCGGACGACAGGCGTTGCAGCGACGTCGCCAGCGACGATTGCGAGGTCGACAGGTTGCGCTGCGAGTTCAGGGACGAGGTATTGGTATTGATGACTGAAGTCATGGTAATTCTCCAAACGGGTATTTCGGGGTGGGCAACGTGCCGCTGTTCACTTTGGTGTGCTTCCGACTTCTGAAGCATTCACACCGCTGTTAATCTGGTAACGGTGCTGTACGGCAAAAGTTGAGGTCTAAAATCAAATAAATCATGGACTTGCGCGTTCCTGTTTTCCCTAAACGGCGCGCTTTGAACGAACTTGAGGGTGAAAATTTATTTATTTTTTTATTTGTCGAGATGAACCATAAAAAAATCCCCGACTGAAAAAATCAGTCGGGGATCTCGGTGGGAAGAATCGCCTGGCGTATTTAACCGCGCAGCAGGGACAGCACGCCGTTCGGCAGCGAGTTGGCCTGGGCCAGCATGGCGGTACCAGCCTGTTGCAGGATCTGGCCGCGGGTCAGGCTGGCCGTTTCCGACGCGAAGTCGGTGTCGGTGATGCGTGATTTCGATGCCGACAGGTTTTCGGCGTTGGTGGCCAGGTTCGAAATGGCCGACGAGAAACGCGATTGCAGGGCGCCGTACTGGGCGCGCTGGGTATTGATCGACGACAGGGCGGCATCGGCGATCTTGATGGCCAGCTGGGCGCCGTCGAAGGTCGTGATGTCGATAGCCGAGACCGATTTCAGGCTCGATGCGCCAGTGGCCTTTCCGGTAGCGCCATCGACGACCGAAAAGCTCTTCTCGGAGTCGAGCGTCAGGGCGCCCACGGCGATACCGGTAGCGGCGGGGCCGGTCGCGGTGGCGCCATTGGGCACGCCGTCTTTGCCGAACGACACCATGCCGACCGAGCCGCCACCGGTGGCGTTCTTGTTGTCGAGCTTGATGTCATTGCCGTTGACGTTGGTCAGCTTGATACCTTTATTGGTGCTGTCGTACGACGCGGTAATGCCGGTTTTGGCGGTCTGGGCATTGATGGCGCTGACGCCTGCGGAGAAGTCGTCGGCCGTGGTACCGGCGCCGACCGAGAACGAAACCGTTGCTGCGGTCGAATTATCCGACGTCAGATCGAGTTTGTAGGACTGGCTGGGGTCAAATTTCAGCGTGACGTCGGTTTTCGCCGAGGCGGTCACGCCGGTGGAGGACGTCAGCGAATTGATGCTGGCAGCAAGGGTTTTGGCGCTGGCACCGGCAGCGGGGGTGAACTTTCCCGTGCCCAAAGAGCCGGCGATCGAGACTTCGGTGGCGGCGTTGGTGTTCGTGGTAGCAACCGCTGCCGATCCACCCGCCGTTTCGTTCAGCCCGTAGGTGCTGGTGGTGAAGTTCGAGCCGCTGGCTGAAATGAGCTGGTTGGCATCGGCGCCGACCTGGAAGTTGGCTGTGCCCATGGTGCCATCGAGCAGTGCCTGGCCGTTGAAGGTGGTGGTTTGGGCAACCCGATTGAGTTCCGAACCGAGCTGGCCGGCTTCAGTCTGCAGGGCCTGGCGGTCACTCGACGAGTTCGTTGCATTCGACGACTGGACGGCCAGTTCACGAATACGTTGCAGCATGTCGCCGGACGAAGCCAGTGCGCCCTCGGCAGTTTGGGCCAGCGACACGCCGTCGTTGGCGTTGCGGGTGGCCTGGTTCATGCCGCGGATTTGCGACGACATACGATCAGAAATAGCCAGTCCAGCAGCATCGTCCTTGGCACTGTTGATGCGCAGACCGGATGACAAACGCTGCAGCGAAGTCGCCAGCGAAGTTTGTGACATCGAGAGGTTGCGCTGCGAGTTCAGGGACGAGATATTGGTATTGATGACTGACGACATGGTAATTCTCCAAACGGGTATTTCGGGGTGGGCGACGTGCCGCTGTTCACTTTGGTGTGCTTCTTTTCGCTGAAGCATTCACACCGCTGTTGTTGCTGGTAACGGAGGCAGGGGTAAAAAGTTGATGGTGGGAATGCACAATAAATCCGTGATTTCCCTATGGAGAAGGGGGAAGTGCGCTCGTTTCTACGACACGGTTTCGCACTTCTGAAGGGCTAAAATAATTTTATTTTGGCACTGAAAAACACGCAGATTCACACACGCGCACGCTCAGAAACGGTGAATATTGCATTCGAGAACTGAATTTTCCCGCTGGCCGGCAACGTGGGCACGGCATAATTGTGGCGCTTCTGGGAAGAATTGACGCGACATGCACGTGCTGCTTGTAACCTCGCGCCGCATGCAAGCCATGGCCGAGGCGCTGGCGGTCGCCTGCCGTGAACACGGCAATTGGGATTTCATCCGCAACAAGCGCGCAGCTTGGGAGCGCTACACCGGCCATCGGCCGCGAGCGCGCCGCCTCAGCCTGTTCGACGTACATGGTGATCACTTGGCCGGCAACCTGCAGCGTCCGCCACAACGGCCGGTGAGGTTGCCAAAGTGCGTAAGCTGGTCAAGCAAGAGACCGACCATGCCACCGAGGTGGCATCAAACCCGACGTTACAGCAGCACGAAGCCCGAAGTCGGGTCTTGCATGAAACGCAACATCGTACGCTGCAGCAGCGCGATTTTGCGCTTTTTGCGTGCCAAATCCGGGTCAAAAGTTGCGTCAAAACAACTAAGCAATACCAAAGGTAATTTCCAATAGGAAACATGGTGATAAACTGGCGACTTGCCGTAGGAAAATATACGCAACTTATCACATAAGCAAGTCCTTCGCTCCGGCCCTCGCGCCGTCTCTATCGGGAAAAATAATGTTCAATATGTTTACAATCCGCACGCGCCTGATCGCGTGCATGATGTTGTTGGGCGCGCTGATCGTCATCATTGGCGGGGTTGGCGTGTACGGCATGCGTTCCAGCAACGCTTCGCTGCAAGATGTGTACACCAACCAGATGGCGTCGAGCATGAAGCTGGCTGATACCAAGAATTCCCTGAACCGCTCGCGCTTCAACATCGACAAGGGTGTGTTTCACCCAGAGGCGCCGGATTTGAAGGCCACTCTCGACCGTGCCGAGGAGTTCATCCAGGAAGGGGACAAGACCTGGCAGGAGTACCTGGCGCTGCCGGCCGAAGCCGAAGAGAAAGCGCTGACCGACGATTTGAAGCCGAAGCGTGCCGCCTACATCGACGGCGGCCTGCGCGCCCTGATCACGGGGCTGCACGAACAGAATGCCGGGAAGGTCGACGATCTGGCCATGAAACGCCTGTCGCCGCTGTATCGCACCTTCAACGACGCCTCGGTCAAGCTCGAGCAATTCCAGCTGAAAGCGGCGGCCGACACGTATGCTGCCAGCCAGAAGTTTTACGATCGCGCGCTGAACGGCTTCTCCATCGCCATCCTGCTGGGCCTGGCCTTCATCGTCGCCGCCACCGTGTTGCTGTTGCGTGCCATCATGCAGCCGCTGGACCAAGCCTTGCACCACTTCGATGAAATCGCCGCCGGCAACCTCGCCGAGCCGATCGACACCAGCCGCACCGACGAAATGGGTGCCTTGCTGGCCGGCTTGTCCAGGATGCAGCAGGGCCTGTCGACAACCGTGCAGAGCGTGCGCACAGGCAGTGTTGCGATTGCCCACGCCAGCGCAGAAATTTCGTCGGGCAACAGCGACCTGTCGCACCGCACCGAGCAGCAGGCCGCCAGCCTGGAAGAGACCGCGTCTTCGCTGGAAGAATTGACCGCCACGGTGCGCCAGAATGCCCAGAACGCCCGTGAAGCCAACGAGCTGGTGTTGTCGGCGTCGAGCGTGGCCGGCAAGGGCGGCGATCTGGTCACGCAAGTGGTGGTCACGATGGACAGCATCAGCGCCAGTTCGAAGCGCATCGTCGACATCATCGGCGTGATCGATGGCATTGCGTTCCAGACCAATATCCTGGCCCTGAACGCTGCCGTGGAAGCGGCGCGGGCCGGTGAACAGGGCCGTGGCTTTGCGGTCGTCGCTTCCGAAGTGCGCAACCTGGCGCACCGTTCGGCTGCAGCCGCCAAGGAAATCAAGGAATTGATCGCCGCCTCGGTGAGCCAGGTAGAAGAGGGCGCGCAGCTGGTGAACAAGGCTGGCATGACGATGGGCGATATTGTCGACAGCGTTGGCAAGGTCACCGCCATCATGTCGGAAATCATGCTCGCCGGTGAAGAGCAGAGTGCCGGTATCGACCAGATCAACCAGGCGATCACCACGATGGATGCGAGCACGCAGCAAAATGCCGCACTGGTTGAAGAGGCTGCAGCTGCCGCCGAATCGATGCGCGAACAGGCCGGTCAGCTTGAGCAGCTGGTCAGTACCTTCCGCCTGGCAGGCACGCCGGCCATTGCAGCGAACAGCCGCGCGCTGATGCTGCGGGCCTGAAAGAAAAAAGCCAGGCAGACCGCATGACACGACCTGCCTGGCTTCAAACAGCGTCAGGCTCCTTAGGGCTTGGCCGCAGCGGCGCGTTCTTTCGCCGCATCATCCATCAACTCGTACCACATCGCATTCAACACCGCGAAGGCGGCGGCCAGGGGTAGACCCAGTATCCAGGCAAAGTACCACATCGTTATTCTCCTAATGATTTATATCGTTTAGTAAGCGTGGCTTTTACCGTCGCTGATTTCAGCCGGATTGACCTTGCCCCACAACACGTTGTAGACCCAGCTGGTGTAAGCGAGGATCAGCGGCAGGAACACGCAGGTGCAGACCAGCATGATGAACAGGGTCAGGTGGCTCGAAGATGCGTCCCACACGGTCAGGCTGGCTTGCGGCTGGATCGACGACGGCAGGATGAACGGGAACATCGAGGCGCCCACGCTGAGCACGATGCCGGCAATCGACAGGCTGCTGAAAATCATGGTCCAGCCTTCCCAGCGACGTTTCAGGCCCAGGAATGCCAGCAGCGCGCCGGCGAAACCGGCCAGCGGCGCGGCCAGTGTCCATGGATGGGCCGCGTAGTTGGCGAACCAGGCGCCGCCGGCGTGCGCCTGCACGGTCTTGTACAGCGGATTCGACGGACCGTCTGTGACGATGGTGCTGGTGATGCGATAGCCATCGATGAAGCGCCACAGCAGCAGGCCGGCCAGCGCGTACAGCACGATGGTGACGATGGCCGCTACCATGCCGGTCAGACGCGAACGCGATGCCAGTGCGCCATCGGTCTTCAGGGCCAGCCAGCTGGCGCCATGCATGACCAGCATCGCCACCGAGACCAGGCCGGTCAACAGCGCGAACGGGTTGAGCAGGCCGAAGAAACCGCCTTCATAAAAAATCTGCATGTCCGGCGCCAGGCGGAACGGCACGCCCTGCAGCACATTGCCCATCGCCACGCCGAACACCAGGGCCGGCACGAAGCCGCCGATGAACAGGGCCCAGTCCCAGACCGCGCGCCATTGCACGTTTTCGCGCTTGCTGCGGTACTTGAACGCGACCGGACGCAGGATCAGGGCCAGCAAAATTGCCGCCATGGCCAGGTAAAAGCCGGAGAACGACACGGCGTACAGTTGCGGCCAGGCCGCAAAGATGGCGCCGCCGCCGAGGATCAACCAGACCTGGTTGCCTTCCCAGACCGGGCCGACGCTGTTGATGACCACGCGCCGTTCCAGGTCGGTTTTGCCCACGAACGGCAGCATGATGACGGTGCCGAGGTCGAAGCCGTCGGTGACGGCAAAGCCCACCAGCAGTACGCCGAGCAGGATCCACCAGATGAAACGCAGGACTTCATAGTCGAGCAGGGTGTGAAGAATCATGGCTTTACTCCGTAGAAATCATGGGGGCGGTGCGCAAGGCCGGGGTGGCGCCGATCAGGGGACTGGCCAGGCCGGGCGCCTTGCCGGCTTCCGGCTCGGGACCCTTGCGGATTGCTTTTAACATCAGCTTCATTTCGACGACGATCAGGATCGAATACAGCACGATGAAACCGATCAGCGTGGTCAGCACCGCCTGGATGCCGAGGTTCGACACAGCCACTGCCGTAGGCAGCACGCCCTCGACGGCCCAGGGCTGGCGACCCAGTTCGGCCACGATCCAGCCGGCTTCGGCAGCAATCCACGGCAGTGGCATCGACCACACGGCCACCTTCAGCAGCCATGGGTAGGCATCGAGGCGGTGCTTGGCCGACAGGTAGAAGAAGACTGCCATGAAGACGATGAAATACATCCCCAGCGCGACCATGATGCGGAACGACCAGAACAGCGGCGCGACCTGCGGCACGGTGTCGCCGGCGGCCAGCGCGATCTGCGCGTCGGTGGCTGTGCGCGGATCGTCGACGTAGCGTTTGAGCAGCAGCGCGTAACCCAGTTGCGCGCTGTGTTCTTCAAAGCGCGCCGTCAATTCAGGCGGCACCGGGCCATGTGGCTTGAGGGCGCGGATCTGTTCGAGCGCGTCGTAGGACGTCAGGCCCTGGCGAATGCGCACGTCGGCCAGCTTCACCAGCGCGTCGATACCGGGCACTTCGCCGTTCAGCGAACGGGTGCCGATCAGGCCCATGACCCACGGGATCTGAATCGCATAGTGGGTCTTGCGCGCTTCCTGGTCGGGAATGCCCAGCACGGTGAAGCTGGCCGGTGCCGGCTCGGTGTGCCACATGCCTTCAATCGCGGCCAGTTTCATCTTCTGGTGTTCCGACGACAGGTAGCCGCTTTCATCGCCCAGCACCACGACCGACAGCGACGCGGCCAGACCGAAGGCCGCAGCCACCGTCAGGGAGCGCTTGGCGACTTCGACGTGGCGTCCGCGCAGGATGTAAAACGCCGAGACACCGAGTACGAAAAACGCCGCCACCACATAACCGGAGGACGCGGTGTGCACGAATTTCGCCTGCGCCACAGGGTTGGTGATGACGGCGTAAAAATCCGTCACCTCCATGCGCATGGTCTGCGGGTTGAGCGTTGCACCGACCGGATTTTGCATCCAGCCGTTGGCGATCAGGATCCACAGTGCCGACAGGTTGCTGCCCAGCGCCACCAGCCAGGTGACGACCAGGTGGGCCACTTTCGACAGGCGATCCCAACCGAAGAAGAACAGGCCGACAAAGGTCGCTTCCAAAAAGAAGGCCATCAAGCCTTCGATGGCCAGCGGGGCGCCGAACACGTCGCCGACATAGTGGCTGTAATAGCTCCAGTTCATACCGAACTGGAATTCCATCACCAGGCCGGTGGAGACGCCGATGGCAAAGTTAATGCCGAACAGCGTGCCCCAGAACTTGGTCATCTGGCGCCAGATGGGCCGCCCGCTCATCACGTACACGGTCTCCATGATGGCGACCAGGATCGACAGACCCAGGGTGAGCGGGATGAACAAAAAGTGGTACAGCGCCGTGAGGGCAAACTGTAGTCGGGAGAGCCCGACAACGTCGAGTTCCATGAGGTCGTCCTTTCTAGTGGTGGTTCAATTAAAGCAGTTAGTCGTGACGCAGCGCCAGCAGCGCCGCGTTGAATGCGAATGTGCCGCGCTGCAGGTCGGCAGCGATGCGACCGTCCTTCAACATCAGCAGGCGGTCGGCCAGCGCGGCTTCGCGGCGCAGGTGCGTGGCCAGCAGTACTGTGCGGCCGTGCGCGTGCTGCGCCAGGCGCGCCAGCACGTCGGCCGCGGTGGCGCTGTCGAGCGCTTCGGTCGGTTCATCGAGCAGCCAGAACGGCGACTGTTTCAGCAGCAGGCGCGCCAGCGCCAGGCGGCGTGCCTGGCCGCCGGACAAACCGAGGCCGCCTTCGCCCAGCATCGTGTCGAGGCCGCGCCCGAACTGGAGAATGTCGTGTTCCAGGCCGGCGGCGTGCAGGGCGTCCCACAGTTGCGCATCGCTGGCAGCGGGCGCGGCCAGGCGCAGGTTGTCGCGCACACTGTCCTGGAACAGTTCGGTGTGCTGGGTCAGCCAGGTGCAAGCCTGGGCCTGCACCTGGCCGGATGCGGGTGCCAGCTCGCCGGCGGCGAGCGCCAGCAGCGTCGATTTGCCGGCGCCGCTGGCGCCAATGATGGCCACGCGCTCGCCGCTGCCGATGCGCAGCATGACGGCGTGCAGTGCGGCGCCGTCGCGGCCGGCGTGGACGACGCTGGCGTCAAGCAGGCGTAGCGCGGTGTCGGCATCTGGCAGACTTGGGCCTGGCGTAGCCGGGCTGTTCTGGCGCAGTCGGGGCGCCACGCGCCGCGCCGCCAGCGCGCTGCGGCCCGCTTCGATGGCGCCGCGCCGCAAGGCCGCGAACGGCTCGAGCGCGGTCAGCGCCGTCAGCAGCGCCAGTGCGGCCAGCGGCGCGCCGATCAGTTTGCGTTCGGCGAGCATACCGACTGCCAGCAGGACGCAGGCCACCGTTGCATGGCTGCCGGCGGCCCAGCCCCAGCCGGCCCGTACTTCCAGCTGGTGCAGGGCGTCGTCGACCTGGGCCAGCCTGCCATCGAGCGCGCCGAGCTGCGCGCACTGGGCCGTCAGGCGTCCCGCCATCAGCAGGTCGGTCTGGCCGGCCACCAGGTCGATGCTGGCGGCGCGCAGGCGTTCCAGTGCGCGCACCCGGTGCAGTGCCAGCACGCGCGCGCGCCTCGCCACGATGACAGCGATGCCGCCGCCGCACAGCACCAGCCAGGCGAACATCGCCACGCCCAGGCGCAGGTCGATCGCGCCCAGCAGGACGCCGGCCAGCAAGGCGGCGCCAAGGGCTGCGCAGGCCGGGGCCAGCAGGCGCAGGTAAATCGATTCGAGGGCGTCGATGTCGTGGGTCAGGCGAAACAGCAGACGCGCCGGGCGACGCAGCAGCGTGCGCGCCGCATCGGGTGCGGCCCAGCCGCGAAACAGCTGCTCGCGCAGCGTCGCCAGCACGGCAAAGGTGGCGTCGTGCGTGACCATGCGCTCGGCGTAGCGCCCGAAGGTACGGCCCAGTGCCAGCAGGCGGATGGCGGCGCTGGGCACGAACACGTTGAACATGAAGGTGGCGCCGGCCAGCCCGGCCAGCGCAGTCGCGCTGATGAACCAGCCGGAGGTGCCAAGCAGCGCCATGCCGGCCCATACCACCAGGGTCGAGAGCAGCGCGCCGAGCGCCAGGCGGGCGCCGGCCACGCGGGCGAACAGGGCCAGAATGGTGAATGTATCGTTGGGGCGTTTCATGCGGCTTGCCTCGCGCTGGTGGTCGGGCCGACGTGGATCACGCGGCCGATGCGTGCTGCCAGCGCCAGGTCGTGGGTGGCCACGATCATGGTGCGGCCCTGGGCCAGCAGGAGCAGGGCGTCGATGACTTGGGTGCCGGTGTCGCGGTCGAGCCGGGCGGTGGGTTCATCGGCCAGCAGCAGCGTGGTGCCGGATGCGACCGCGGCGCGCGCCAGCGCCAGGCGCACCAGTTCTCCGCCGGACAGGCCGGTGCCGCCTTCGCCCAGGCTGGCGTGCGGGGTGGCGTGTTGCACTTGTCCGAGTCCGGCAAAATCGATCGCGCGGCTCACCGCCAGGCTGGACACGCCGGGACGCGCCAGGGCGACATTGCTGCGCACGGTGGCGGGGAAGACGTGCGGCGCCTGGCCGATCCAGGCCATGCCGGCGCGCAGCAGGGGGGCGCTGGCGTCATCGAGCACGGCGCCGCCGATGCGGATGGTGCCGCCGCTGGCCGGGGCCAGGCCGGCGATCAGCGCCAACAAGGTCGTCTTGCCGCTGCCGCTGGCGCCCACCAGGGCGACGTGTTCGCCGGCGCCGATGTGCAGGTCGAGGCCATTGAACAGGGGCGTTTCAGTGCCGTGCCCGAACTGCAGCGCCGCGATGTCGATGGCGGGCGCTGTGGTGAGGGCGGCGGCATGCGCCGCCTGCAGTGCGCCGGGTACGGCCAGCATGTCGGCGTCGAGTGCTGCGAGCGCGTCGAGCGCGGCCTGGCCGGACGCCTTGTCATGCCAGACCGCTGCCAGTTCGCGCAGCGGCTCGAAAAAGGCGGGCGCCAGCAAGAGCACGAACATGCCCTGGCCGATGGTGAGGCGCCGGCCCCAGCTGCCCGGAACGATTTCGCCGAGCAGGTGAAAGCCGATGTACACCGCGACCAGCGCGACGCCCAGAGCGGAAAACAGTTCCAGTGCGGTCGACGATAAAAAGGCGATGCGCAGAACCGCCATGGTACTGGCGCGCACCGCTTCGGCCGTGGCGCGCAGGCGCAGCGCGGTGGCGTCGATGGCGCCGAGTGCGCGCAGGGTCGACAGGCCGCGCAGGCGGTCGAGCAAAAAGCCGTTCATGCCGCCGCTGACATGTAGCTGGGCCGCGCTGGCGGCCTGCGCGCGCCAGCCGATGATGACCATGAACAGGGGAATCAGGGGCGCGGCGCAGACCAGGACCAGGGCGGCGAGCCAGGACTGGGTCAGGACGGCCAGCGCGATCACGGGCGGCACCAGCATCACACGCCAACGCGCCGGCTGGTAGCGCAGCAGCCATGGCAGCACGGCTTCGGCCTGTTCGGCCATCACGCTGGCGGCCTGGCCGGAGGGCAGGCGGGCCGGATCGAGCGGGGAACGGCGCGCCAGCGCGGCGGCCGCGTTGGTGCGCAACTGGCTCACACGTTCGCGCGCGGCTGCAAACAGGCGCCGTGCCGCCCAGGCTTCGAAGCTGGCGCGTGCCAGGCCCAGCAGCAGAAAAACGAGCGCGGGGACCAGCATGCCATCCACGCCGGCGCCGTTGGCCAGGCGCTCGATGGCGCAGGCCAGCAGCGCGGCTTGGGCAATCCACAGCAGCGGCGCGGCACTCAGGCCGAGCGTGCTGTTGCGTGCGGTGTCGGGTTGTTGCGTTGCCATATTGTTATTTCAGCGGCCACGCTGAATCTTTCCATTATTTTGAATTTTCAGAAGTTAGTGAAATTATGCACCTAAAAATTACAAAAGCGATCATAGTGGAGTAGCTTGGTCGGGAATTGTCAAAACGACAATTTCCTGGCGGGCGTGTGTGCCTAAAATGAACGTGAGATAATCCAGCTTTCTAAAACTTCGAAAAGTTCACCATCGTGACGCCACTGGTCCACACGTTTGTCAGCCACTTCGGCGAGATGGGCAGCCGCTGGGGGATCAACCGCACGGTTGGTCAGATCTACGCGTTGCTGTTCGTCACCGAGCAGCAACTGCACGCCGACGACATCGGCGAAAAACTGGGTATTTCGCGCTCGAACGTGAGTATCGGTTTGAAGGAACTGCAGTCGTGGGGCTTGGTGCGCCTGTCGCGCATTCCGGGCGACCGGCGCGAATATTTCACTTCGCTGGGCGATGTCCAGGAAATTTTCCGCGTGGTGGCCGCCGAGCGGCGCCGGCGTGAAGTCGCCCCGACCTTGTCGGTGCTGCGCGAGTCGCTGCTGGTCACCGTAAAAACGCCAGATGACGCTTTTGCGCAGGAGCGCATGCGCGAAATGCATGACCTGGTGGACATGGCCAACAACTGGTTCGACGATTTGCAGCGCATGTCGCCTGAGGCGATGGCGCAGTTGATGAAGATGGGCTCGAAGGTACAAAAGCTGTTGCGCACCAAGGAGCGCCTGTTTGGTAGCGCAAAAGATCCGGTCGACGAGTGAGCGCATGAACGTCACCCTGGAACCCGTCACGGTCGACAATTTCGAAGCGCTGATGGACATGGAATTACCTCCAGATCAGGCTGTCAACCTGGCCAGCAACGCGTATTCGATCGCGCAGGCCCACTACTATCCCGACTGGCGCCCGCGCGCCATTTATTGCGATGGCGCGCCGGCGGGTTTCGCGCTGTACGATGTCGAAGGGGACGATGAGCCGGGGCATTACGCCATTTACCGACTGATGATCGATTATCCGCGCCAGCACCAGGGCATCGGCCGCGCCGCCATGCTGTTGCTGCTGGCCGAAATCCGCGCCTGCCATAATGCGTGCCGCATTTCAATCTGCTACAAGCCGGGCAATGTCACAGCGCAGCGGTTTTACGGATCGCTGGGATTTACCGAAACCGGTGTTGACGCGCGCGCCGAGATGGTGGCTGAGATACGGTTGTAAGCCGCCGGAAAGACTGCGGATGCGCCAAGCGGCGCTTGCACGGCGCGCATGCAGCACTGTGCAAGGCCGGGGACATCGCCGCGCTGGTTTTAAATCCTGTGAATGCCGGTAATATACGCCGGACCATTCAGCGGCTGGTAAATTTCAACGACCGCTTCCCACATGACATCTGCTGGCGGTATCGACGCCGTGCATTTATAGCGGAAATTTTCGCCGGCCACTACCTGCGTTGAAACGGCAGTTGGCGAGTAATGCACGCCAACAAAGCCGTTGAGTGCAGTTTTGAAAACGGCGGCATCTGCAGGTGTCACGCCATGATATGGCGTCCACCCACCGACCAATGCTTGATTTGACATGATGTACTTTCTAAATCAGACGTGGTCCTACTCATATGGCTTTTCGGAATTCGCCCCATTTATTTCGTTGGTTTCTGGAATCCAATCATTCGCCAGAGTCCGCTGCGAGATAATGCGCGCAATGCATAGTAAATCCAGCATCACTATGCAGATAAGATTATTATCGTGTGGTGGCGGTATTGGCGCGAATAATTGTCCCTCAAAAGCGGCGCGCGGAACACGCCTTCTGGCTTTATATATTTTTAAGCGCCGTTGCAATTGGATGGAATTCTGCAGCGTGTACCAGTGTATGCTGGGCGGCGCTAGCGGGAATGTCCATAAAACCATTTCATACAAACCAAATAGGGTCAGTGTAAAATTTCCAAGCAATTTTTCTAATTAGAAAATAAAATAAATAGGGTCAGAGTCGAATTGTTTGGCAACTAATTGCAAAACAATTCGACTCTGACCCTACCGGTTGACTTACGGAATTAGTTGCAGATTAATTTGACTCTGACCCTAATTGATGGGTAATTGATTGAGGGAATGGCGGGGTGCGAGGAACGGGGCGGTAGTCTGGCACCAGGGAATGCGGGTCGCGTTAACTGGCGATGACGACGCGGTTTTTACCGGCCTGCTTGGCCTGGTACATGGCGCGGTCGGCGCGCCGGATCAGCGCGGTCTGTTCCTCGTTCGGCAGGCGCAGCGCCACACCGGCCGAAAAGGTGATCAGCAATTTTTCGTTTTCGTGCAAGAAGTAATGGCGCGTCAGTTCGCGCTGCAGCCGCGTCATGGTCGCCGCTGCCGCCTCGACCGTCGTTTCCGGCAGCACGATCAAAAATTCCTCGCCGCCGAAGCGGGCAATCACATCCATCGAGCGCAGCGTGTCCTTGACCGTTTTCACCAGATGTTTCAGCGCATTGTCGCCGGCGATATGGCCGTAGGTATCGTTCAGTTTCTTGAAATCGTCCAGGTCCAGCAGCGCCACGCACAGCGTTGTGCCGCGGCGGTCGGCGCGCGCGCTCTCGCGTTCATACAATTCGTCCAGGCCGCGACGGTTCAGGCTGCCGGTAAGCTGGTCTTCGCGCACCAGGTCGGACAGGTTGCGCAGCTTTTCTTCCAACTGGCGGATGCGCTGTTCCGCTTCCTGCACTTCCTGGTGGGCTGCCAGCATGCGGTCGCGCGAAAGCAAGGCTTCCTCCTGCACCTTGCTGGTTTCTTTCAGCACTTCATCGAGCACAACGTCGAGTTGGGCAATGTCTTCCGCGCCGCGGATGCGCGTGGAAAAACCATCGATCTTGCTGTGAAATTCGCCGGTCGACTGGGCCACGAAGCCGAGCCGTTCGACAAACGTCATCATCATGTTCTTGACGGTCAGCTTCACGTCCGACAAGCCATGCTTGAGCTGGCCCTGCTTGTAGATCACGTCCTTCAGCGAGCGGGTTGCATCTTCCAGCGAGCGCTGGTCGATCGGCCCGGAAATCAGTTCCGTGACGATGGTCACCTGGCCGCGCATCCAGCTGTCGTCGTCGAGCAATTCGCCGACGTTTTCCAGCAGCAGTTTGAACAGCCGCAGCAGCAATTCCTGTTGCTCGGCGTCGTCGCCGCTTTTCAGTTCGATGCGGTAGCACAGCTCTTTCAGACGCGCCGCGATCTCCAGCAAGGCGGCTTCGCCATGCGCGTTCTTGACGGCGGCGCCGAGCGCTTCAGCTTCGCTAATCAGGGTCGGGCTGCCGGCAAGCAGCGACGCCACCGCAAACGCCAGCGTGCGGCTGAGCATGTCGCGCAGGATGCGCTCGTCGTTGCTCTCAATGCCCAGTACATCAATGGGCGTGGTGCGCCGCAAGTATTTTTCGGCCAGTTGCGACAGGCTACGCGCGTAGCCATCCCAGTCGCGTAGCTTGACGGCGCGGTTCAGGCGGCGCCCGAAATCGGCCAGTTCACCCGGCGTGGTCGACAGCGTTACGGCAAACCCGTTGAGCACCATCTCCGGGCCCGGATCGGGCAGCACGGTGGGCGCGAGCGCAGGCGGCACCCCGACGATTTCGTTGTAGATATCGCGGTACGCGTCTGGCGTCGGCGCAATCCGGCGCACCGCCAGGCGTTTGAAGGCCTCGCGCGCCACCTCGGTCGGATTGGCGCCGGGGCCGGGGGAGGGGGAGGCGGGTGGAACGGTTGTGGACATGGGCGGCTTGCAGTGAGTTCGAGATTGACTCTATGATAATGTGAATTTCCACTCGACATCTTAGGAAAAAAGGCAGGAAACCCTACTATTCTCACACTTTACGGCTACTCAACCAAATGATTGCGAATCGCATAGTGGGTCAACTCGGCACTATTCTTGAGTTTCATCTTCACCAGCAGGCGCGCGCGGTACTCGCTGACGGTCTTCACCGAGAGGGATAACTCCAGCGCGATATCGCTCACGGTCTTGCCGGAAGCGATCAAGGTGAGGGTCTGGTATTCGCGGTCGGAGAGCGTATCGTGAACCGGCGTGGTATGGTCTTCGCCCACTTGCGACGCCAGCGTTTGGGCCAGCGCGGCGCTGACATATTTCTGCCCGGCGGCCACTTGCCGGATCGCCACCACGAGTTCTTTGGGCGCGGCCTGCTTGGTGAGGTAACCGGCCGCGCCGGCTTTCAGCGAACGGATGGCGTACTGGTCTTCGCGGTGCATCGACAACATCAATACCTGCGTATCGGGATATTCTTTTTTGATCTGTTTGAGCACTTCGATACCGTTTTTGTCAGGCATCGAAATGTCGAGCAGCATGACGTGGCAACGCGACTTGGGAAACAGGCGAATCGCGTCCAGGCCGTTCTCGGCCTCGCCGCCCACGACGATATCGCGCGAGTCAGCCAGGATTTGCTTGAGCCCCTCGCGCACGATGGCGTGGTCGTCGGCAATGAAGACGCGGATGGTGGCTTTTTCGGTCATGGGGTGGAAACTGGCGGCATGCAGGGAGTAAGTGGTATCAGGACACTCACCATCGTGCCACCTCCGGGCGGAACCGACAAGGTCAAGCTGCCTTTCAGCGCCCTGGCGCGCTCCTCCATGCCGCGCATGCCGAAGGAATCGGGTTTCAGGCGATCAGGGGCCGCCACCCCGCGGCCGTTGTCGCTGATCGACAATTGCAAGGTATCGGCCACCTGGCGCAGTCGCACCGATACGGCCGTGGCCGCGGCGTGCTTGGCGATATTTGTCAGCGCCTCCTGAAAAATGCGGAACAGCGCGGTGGCCTGCTCGTCGCTGAGCGCGATAGCCGGATCGATGCGCGCGCGGCAGGCAATCCCGGTGCGGCCGGCAAACTCGCTGGCCTGCCACTCCAGCGCCGCGACGATGCCCAGGTCGAGCGTGGACGGGCGCAGATCGCGCGCGATGCGGTGCACGGCATCGATGCTGCGGTCGACCAGGCTGTCGAGATACGCCGCCTTGACTGCCAGCATGGGCGGCTCGGCCGGCAGGCGCTGGGTCAGCATGGCCAGCGCCATTTTGATGGCGCTCAGGTTGCCGCCCAGGTCGTCGTGCAGCTCGCGCGCGATGTGGGCCCGTTCCTGTTCCTTGACCAGTTCGCTGTGACTGCGCAACGCGGCCAGCGCCAGTTGCGCCGTCTTGCTGTCGGTGATATTGGTCATGATGCCGTCCCACAGCAGCACGGCGCCGGCCATGCGCGGACTGGCACGCAGGCTGATCCATTTCACGTCGTCCCAGGCCGCGACATGGATGCGGCCCTCCCAGTTCCAGGGCGCCATGCTGGCGCGTGAGGCCTGCATCGCGGCCAGGTAAGCCGCGCGGTCCTGTTCCAGGATCAAACCCAGCAAGCGGCCCGGATCCTGCTGCAGGACGTCCGGCGTGATGCCCAGCAGCGCCGCGCAGCCGTCGGAAAGATACGGAAACGCGATGCTGCCGTCCGGCTGCTGCGCGCACTGGTACACCAGCCCCGGCATGTGGCTGGCGACGGCGTCAAAACGGGCTTGATACTGGTCCATGCGGCCTTTCAGCGGCGCCGCGCGCGGCGCATGGCAAGGAAGCGCCGCAACACGCGCAGCAGGTGCGGCGCGGCTTTGCCATGCTTGCGTGGACGCGTGCAGGCGCGCCGTGCCTGGCGAGCGGCATGGCGCGCGGCGCGGCGCCAGTCGTCCATGGCCAGCGCGGTGCGGCGCCAGAGGTGGCTGGCGCGCATCCGTTCCAGGTAGCGCGTTTTGAAGGCGATCACGGGTGCGTGCCAGCGCGCGAACCACGCCAGCGTCAGCAGCTTTGGCAGCGACAGGGTATAGATGCGCGCCACCAGCGCGGCGCCGCCCAGCTTGGCCACGACAAAGGTGGTCACGCCGGTCGCCACGTGACCGTTGCCAATGGCCAGCAAGGCCAGCAGCTTGACCGGAATGAGCAGCAAGCCGGGCAGCACGAAGGCGCACAGGGCAGCCCACGGCGGCAGGGCCACGATCAATTGTTCGAACAAGCGCGCCAGTGGTAGCCGTGCCACCCAGCCGCCGATCCACATGCCGGCGCGCCAGAACGCTTCTTCGAGCAGGACCACCAGGCCGACCAGGTAAACCAGCGGCATGAGCAATCGGCTGCGCGAGGGGAGGGGCGTCGTCATGCCCCATAATACGGTAAACACACTCGTCAACCGGGCAACGGTGCGCGTGCCGGTGCTTGAACGTACAATGGCGCGATGAACAAGGCATTCACCAAAGAGTCGGACCACGACGACGACGAAGACGCGGTCGCGCTGGCGCAGGCCATTCCTGCCGGCGCGAAAAATTACATGACGCCGGCCGGCTACCAGCGCATCAAGGATGAGCTGCTGCAGCTGATCGATGTCGATCGACCCGAGGTCGTCAAAATTGTCCACTGGGCGGCGTCGAACGGCGACCGCTCCGAGAATGGCGACTACATCTACGGCAAGAAGCGCCTGCGCGAAATCGACCGCCGCATCCGCTTTCTCACCAAGCGCATGGACACGGCGGAAATTGTCGACCCGAGCGTCCATCATGGCAACGACCAGGTCTTCTTCGGCGCCACGGTCCAGTACCAGACCCACCTTGGCGAAGAGCACACGGTCACCATCGTTGGCATCGACGAGCTCGATCCGCTGCACGGCAAGATCTCCTGGATTTCACCGGTGGCGCGCGCCTTGACCAAAGCGCGCGAGGGCGACCTGGTTACGCTGCAGACGCCGCTTGGGGCCGAGGAGCTGGAAATTCTCGCGGTCGACTATCCCGCGCCGGTGCCCAACTGATGGTGGGCGCACTGGAAGCCTTGCGGCAAGCCACGGCCAGCCGCCACGAACAACTCGACGGCGGCTTGCCGCTGGCGCACGAGGGCGCCGGCTTGCCGGAATATGCGCTGCACCTGCAACTGCTGCGCGACTGGATGGCGCCGTTGAACGCCTGGCTGGAACGGTTCGACGATGGCCCCCAGGGCGTCGCCGGCTTGGCGCCGGTCGAGCGCATGGCGCTGCTGCAAGCCGATCTGCTGGAACCGGGCATGCTGCTGCGCGCGCCGTTCAAGGTCGCGCCGTGGCCCGAGCAGGCCAGCGCGGCCTACCGCTGGGGCGTGGTGTATGTGCTGGAAGGCGCGCAGCTGGGCGGCGCGGTGTTGTACCAGCGCCTGGCCGCCCGCCTGGCGCCCCATCCGCTGCGCTACCTGCGCGGCGATCCGGCCGGCCCCGGCCCGCGCTGGAGAATGTTCATGCTGGCACTGAAGGAACACGTGACGTCGGAAGACGAGATTGCCGACGCATGCACGGGTGCGTGCGCGGCGTTCGACCGCATCCTGGCACTGCACGCCCTGGGTTGACCCGGCGCAGCGATTGCTGCTGCGTCAGCCGCGCTCGCGCTCCACCCGGTTCACGCCCGCCACCTTGCGCAGATTGCGGATCAGGTGCGCCAGGTGCACCCGGTCGGTCACCTGGATCGTGAAGCGCAGCTGGGTCATCATGTTTTCGTCGTCTTCGTCCATGCCAACATACGTGATGTTGGCATCCGACTCGCCGATCTCGGCCGCCACGCGCGCCAGGATGCCTTTTTCGTTGTTGATCAACAGGCGGATGCGACAATCGAAACGGCGGTTCAGGTCGCTGCCCCACTGGACCGGGATCCAGCGGTCCGGTTCCTTGGCGCGCAGGCGCTGCGCTGGCAGGCATTCGATGGTGTGCACCACCAGGCCCTGGTCGCGCCGCAACTGGCCGATGATGGTGTCGCCGGGAATCGGCAGGCAACACGGCGACAGTTGCACCGAGACGCCCTCGCTGCCGTAAATGGTGACCGGGTCGAGCTCGCTGCCACCGAGTGCCTGGCTCGGCAGCATGTCGGCGCTGATGCCCATCAGGCCGAAGATATGGCGCGCCACCAGGGCCGCCATGCGCTTGCCGATACCGATGTCGGCGTACAGCTCGTCGAGCGACTTGGCCGACGATTCGCCCAGCAACTTCTCGATGGTGTGGTCCGGCAAAACAGGGTCGATGCCGAGCGCACTCAAGGCTTGCGACAGCAGCTCGGCTCCCAGTTCGACTGACTCGCCCAGGTTGATGGTACGCAGGTGGTGGCGGATGGCCGAGCGTGCCTTGCCGGTGCGCACAAAACTGAGCCAGGTCGGGCTCGGGCGCGAGTTGGTGTCGGTGATGATCTCGACGATATCGCCGTTGTGCAACTCGGTGCGCAGCGGCGCCGTGTCGTTGTTGATCTTCACGCCCACCGTGTGGTCGCCAATGCCGGTGTGGATGGTGTAGGCGAAATCGAGCGCCGTCGCGCCGCGCGGCAGGGCGATGATTTTCGATTTCGGCGTGAACACGTAGACCGAATCGGGGAACAGATCGACTTTCACGTGTTCCAGGAATTCGGCCGAGTCGCCGGTCTGCTGCTGGATGTCGAGCAGCGACTGCAGCCACGCATGGGTGCGCTGCTGCAGGTCGGACAGGTTCGATTCGCCATTCTTGTACAGCCAGTGCGCCGCCACGCCAGACTCGGCGGTGCGGTGCATGTCCTGGGTGCGGATCTGGAACTCCACCGGCGTACCGTACGGGCCGATCAGCGTGGTGTGCAGCGACTGGTAGCCATTCAGTTTGCGGATCGCGATGTAATCCTTGAACTTGCCCGGCATCGGCTTGTACAGCGCGTGCAGGGTGCCCAGCGCCACGTAACAGTTCGGCACCGTGTCGACCACGACGCGAAAGCCATATACGTCCAGCACCTGCGAAAACGACAGGTGCTTGTTGCGCATCTTTTTATAGACGCCGTACAGGGTTTTTTCGCGCCCGTAGACTTCGGCCTGGAGACCGGCCATGGCCAGCGTGCCCTTGACCGACTCGAGGATTTTCTTGACCACTTCGCGGCGGTTGCCGCGCGCCGCCTTGATGGCCTTGCCCAGCGTGCGGTAGCGCAGCGGATACAGGTGCGAGAACGACAGGTCCTGCAGCTCGCGGTAGATATTATTCAGGCCCAGGCGGTGCGCGATGGGCACGTACACTTCCATTGTTTCTGACGCGATGCGGCGCTGCTTGGCGGCCACCATGAAGTCAAGCGTGCGCATATTGTGCAGGCGGTCGGCCAGCTTGATGAGGATTACGCGCACATCGCTGGCCATCGCCAGCAGCATCTTGCGGAAGTTTTCCGCCTGCGCTTCGACCAGGCTCTGGAACTCGATCTTTTCAAGTTTTGACAGTCCATCCACCAGGTTCGCCACGGGCGAGCCGAAGCGTTCGATCAGCTCGTCCTTCTTGACGTCCTGGTCTTCCATCACGTCGTGCAGGAAGGCGGCCATGATGGCCTGGGCGTCGAGCTTCCAGTCGGCGCAGATTTCCGCGACGGCGATGGGATGGGAAATGTAGGGTTCGCCTGATTTACGCACCTGGCCCAGGTGCATCTCGTCTGAGAAGCGGTAGGCTTCCTTGACTTTCTTCAGTTCGGCGGGAGTGAGGTATTCGGCCAGCTTGGCGTTGAGCGCGGTGATCGACGCGACGCCGTGAACGGGTGCTGCTTCTTCCTGCGCGATATGGGACGCGCCGGCTTTTGTGCCCGGGCGCTTGGCCCGGGATTTGGTCTTGCCTGATTCTGTGGAATCCGGAGTGGTGAGGCTCATGCTTTGTATTCTATCTTCAGCTTATGTGATTACAGAATAACAGAAGAAAGAAAATCCACGGCCCAACGGCATGCCACTGTCACAGATTATTACATCGGAACTTTTTTGAGCATCTCGATGCCGACCTTGCCGGCAGCGATTTCGCGCAGGGCCACGACGGTTGGCTTGTCCTTGGCATCGACCTTCGGCGTGTGGCCTTGCAGCAACTGGCGCGCGCGGTAGGTGGCCGACAGCGTCAGCTGAAAGCGGTTAGGGATATTCTTCAAGCAGTCTTCGATGGTAATGCGGGCCATGGTAGTTCCTAAATAGCGGTAGTAGCGGTAATAAGCGGGAGGCAACCGGGAGTTAAGCTGCCTGCTGGACGTGTATGCCCAGCTGGGCGAAGAGATCGGCGTTGCGGGCGGCTTGTTGGGCAAATCGCGCGCGTGTCGCTTTGACAATCGCGCTCAATTCGGCCAGCGCGACGTTAAATTCCTCGTTGATGATAGCATATTCGAACTCGGGCGCGTGAGCGATCTCGCCGCCAGCCGCCAGCAGGCGCCGCGTGATGATGTGCGGTTCGTCGGTGCCGCGCTTGTGCAGGCGTTGTTCCAGCGCCTCGATCGACGGCGGCAAAATAAAGATGCCTGCTGCTGCCGGAAACTGTTTGCGCACCTGGCGCGCGCCTTGCCAGTCGATCTCCAGCAGGATATCGGTGCCGGCCTTCATTTCTTTTTCGACCTGCACGCGCGAGGTGCCGTAGTAATTGCCGTGCACTTCGGCCCATTCCAGGAACTCGCCGGCGTCGGCGCGCGCGGTGAAATCGGCAGCGCTGGTGAAATGGTATTCGCGGCCGTCGACTTCACCCGGGCGCGGCGGGCGCGTGGTGGTCGAGATGGACAGCTTGATGGCGGGCTCCATGGCCAGCAGGGCGTTGACGAGGGTCGATTTGCCGGCGCCGGACGGGGCGGCGACGACGAACAGGCTGCCGGAAAAGGCGGTGAGGGGCATGGTAGTTCCTTAATTCTTCAGCGTATTAAACAACGCAACAAGTTATAACCGCCAACTTAAAAACAGTCATTCCCGCGAAGGCGGGAACCCATACCACTTACGAATAGGGATAGCACTAGACGAAGATGCTATGGGTCCTCGCCTGCGCGAGGATGACGGTCTTGAGGCCGGGGTTACTGATCATTCGGCGACCGTGCGCAGTTTACTCGAGGTTCTGCACTTGCTCGCGCATCTGCTCAATCAGCAATTTTAACTCCATCGACGCGTCGGCCAGTTCCTTCACCGACGCCTTCGCGCCCAGCGTGTTCGCTTCGCGATTGAGTTCCTGCATCATGAAGTCGAGCCGCTTGCCGACCTGCCCGCCTTTTTTCAGGATGTGGCGCGTCTCGTTCAAATGCGCCGAGAGGCGCGACAGTTCTTCCGAGACGTCGATTCGGATGCCGTACAAGGTCACTTCCTGGCGGATCCGTTCCAGCACTTCCTGGCGCGTCAGCGTGGGCGGTGTGGCGTGACCGGCCAGGCCCAGCGCGTCCTGCATGCGCTCGATGGCTTTCTGCTGGAACTGGGCAATCACTTGCGGGATCAACGGCGAGATGCGCTTGACGATGACGTCCATCGCATCGATGCGTGCAACCAGCATCGCTTCCAGCGCTGCGCCTTCGCGGCGGCGGCTGTCGACAAAGGCGGCAACCGTGGTGGCCGTCAAGGCGGCGACATCGGCCTGGAGCGATTCCTGGCCCACGTGCGCTTCTTCGATCACGCCGGGCCAGCGCAGCAATTCGGCCACACTCATGGTCGCGGCATCAGCGAAATGCTGGCTCACTTCGTTTTGCAGACGCGCCAGGTCTGCCAGCAGGCTGGCGTTGAGCACTTGCGAGCCACCCGCCACTTTGCGTCCAAACGACAGGCGCGCTTCGACTTTGCCACGCGTGATGGCAGCCATGATGGCCGCCCGCAGATCCGGTTCCAGCGCACGCAATTCGTCGTTAATCCGAAATTGCAGGTCAAGGAAACGTGAATTGACGCTCTTGATCTCGATTGTCAGGGTGCCCGCAGCGCCTTCGCTGGTCGCAACCGCATAACCTGTCATGCTAGAAATGCTCAAAGGGATCCCCGGTTTTTATTCTTTACAAAACAGTGATTTATCCACACAATCGGCTTGTTAGCAAGGGAACCTCACCGAATGGCAGCACAAAATAACGCACCACTACCCGATGGCCTGGAACTTGCTGGATATCGTATTGTAAAGAAAATTGCGTCAGGTGGGTTCAGTATTGTTTACCTCGCATATGACCCTGACGGCAACACGGTAGCCATCAAGGAATACCTGCCCAGCGCATTGGCTTTGCGCCAGCCGGGCGAACTCGCGCCTGTCATTTCGAAGCCCAATCAGGCCGTTTTTCGCATCGGCCTGAAGTGCTTTTTCGAAGAAGGCCGCGCGCTGGCCCTGATCGTCCATCCCAACGTCGTGCGCGTGCTCAATTTCTTCCGCGCCAACGAAACGGTGTACATGGTGATGGCATATGAGTCAGGCCACACTTTGCAGGAACACATTGCGCGCCTGCAGGCGAAAGGCAGCCGGCCAAACGAAGCCTTTATTCGCCAGCTGTTCACGGGCGTCTGCGGCGGCCTGCGCGAGGTTCATGCGAACATGTTGTTGCATCTTGACCTCAAGCCGGCAAATATTTATTTGCGTACCGACGGCACCCCGATCCTGCTCGATTTCGGTGCCGCGCGCCAGACCGTGAACATCGATTCACCGCGCGTGGCGCCAATGTACACGCCCGGTTTCGCGCCGCCGGAACTGTATATCAAGGCGTCGAAACTGGGACCGTGGACCGACATCTACAGCATCGGCGCGGCGATGTACGCGTGCATGGCCGGCTCGGCGCCGCAGCCGGCCGACCAGCGCCGCAAGCTCGACAAGATGGAGCCCCTGATCAACAAGCTGGTCGCCAATTACTCGGTGGCGATGGTCGAGATGGTGCGCCAGTGTTTGGCGCTCGATCCCCTGGCGCGCCCGCAAAGCTTGTTCTCGCTGCAGAAAGTGCTGGCCTCCGGGCCGCAGGTGGCGCCCAGCGATGCCGGGCTGGACAAGCCGGCCGGCTGGCGCGGCCTGGTCGGCAAACTCGGCACGCTGGGCCGCAAACCGGGCTGACGTTCAAACAACCATACACGCGCCGCTGATCAACGAATCGAGCGGCCAACCACGACCAGGACCACGATGCAATTCTCCGTTTATCAACAGACCCATATAGGCGGTCGCAAGGTCAACCAGGACCGCATGGGCTACAGCTTCACGCGCGAGTCGCTGCTGCTGGTGCTCGCTGACGGCATGGGCGGCCATGCGCGCGGCGAAGTCGCCGCCACCATTACACTGCAGACCATGTCGGCCATGTTCCAGCGCCAGGCCAACCCGTACATCAAGGGACCCGAGCGCTTCCTGCAGGATGCCCTGCTCGAATCGCACGAAGCCATCCTGCGCTATGGCGTGCAGCACGGCATGAAGGACACGCCGCGCACCACCGTGGTGGCGTGCCTGGTGCAGCACAACAGCGCCATCTGGGCCCACTGCGGCGACTCGCGCCTGTACTGGGTGCGCGGCGGACAAATCCTCGCGCGCACGCTGGACCATTCGCACATCGAGCACCTCATTTCGAAGGGCCTGGCGCAGCCGTCCGAGCGCGCGACCCACCCCGACCGCAACAAGCTGTATAACTGCCTGGGCGCGTCGAGCGTGCCGAAAATCGCCATGTCGCGCCAGTCCAGCATGCAGGCCGGCGACGTGCTGCTGCTTTGCTCGGACGGCCTGTGGGGCGTACTGCCTGATGAAGAAATCGTGCACCAGCTGTCGAACCACACCATCGTGCGCGCCGTGCCCGACATGATCGGCATGGCCACCACGATTGCCGGCGCCGAAGGCGACAACACCACCGCGCTGGCCATCATGTGGCAAGGCGCGGACCTCGGCACGGACGATTCCGGCACGCCTTCGACCATCACCACCGACACGCTGCTGGACGACGAATCGGCCGGTTCCATCGATGCCGACGCGCCGCCACCGGTGGTGGTCGAAGCCGCCGTCGACATGTTCGACGAAGACGAAATCGAGCGGGCGCTGGCCGAAATCCGCGGCGCCATCGAAAAATCTTCCCAAGTACTCAAATAAACAGAAAAGGCAGCACCATGAATTTTGCATCACGCCCGAGCGGCCGCGCCGTCGACCAGTTGCGCACCATCCGCCTGACGCGCCAGTACACCAAGCACGCCGAAGGATCGGTCCTGATCGAATGCGGCGACACCAAAGTCATTTGCACGGCCAGCATCGAAGACAAGGTCCCCGGCTTTTTGAAGGGCAAAGGGCAGGGCTGGCTGACCGCCGAATATGGCATGCTGCCACGCTCGACCCACACGCGCATGGACCGCGAAGCGGCGCGCGGCAAGCAGTCCGGCCGTACCCAGGAAATCCAGCGCCTTATCGGCCGCTCGTTGCGCGCGGCGTTCGACCTGCAGGCCTTCGGCGAGCGCACCCTGCATCTCGATTGCGACGTGATCCAGGCCGATGGCGGCACCCGCACCGCGTCGATCACCGGTGTGATGGTGGCGGCGTATGACGCCTTCAGCACCCTGGTCGGGCGCGGCGTGATTCCGGCCGTGCCGCTCAAGCATTTCGTGGCCGCCATTTCGGTTGGCGTGTACCAGGGCATGCCGGTGCTCGACCTCGATTACGTGGAAGATTCTGGCTGTGACACCGACATGAACGTGGTGATGACCGATGCCGGTCACTTCATCGAAGTGCAGGGCACGGCGGAAGGCGCCGCGTTCGACCGGGCCGGGATGAATCGCCTGCTCGATCTGGCGCAGGGCGGCATTGCCGACCTGGTGACGATGCAGAAGCAGGCGCTGGGTTTGATGGCGTAGTTAGCACCCGCATCGTTCGCATCGCTACACCGTCACCAACGCCCCCACCGTCATACCGGCGAACGCCGGTACCCATGCTGAGCTGGTCATAAAGTTTACGCCGTCGTCATTTGCGCGGCTTCTGCCAATTGACTATAGGCCCCGGCCTTCGCCGGGGTGACGGTCTTGGGGATGAGGGGTAGAATACCGCCTCTGTCCCGCCGCCTGCGCAACGCCTCATTACATCCCCCACACCATGACCCAACGCCTGATCCTCGCCTCCAACAACGCGGGCAAGCTGCGTGAATTCGCCGCCATCCTCGATCCCATCGGTTTTACTGTTCACCCGCAAGGCGAATTCGACGTGCCCGAGTGCGACGAACCGTTCGCCACCTTCGTCGAAAACGCCCTGCACAAGGCCCGCCACGCCGCCCGCCTGACCGGCTTGCCGGCCTTGGCCGACGACTCCGGCGTCTGTGTCAATGCCCTCGGCGGCACCCCTGGTGTCTACTCGGCCCGCTATGCCGGCGAGCCGAAGTCGGACGCGAACAACAGCGCCAAACTGATCGGCGATTTAAAAAGTCACGCCGACAAATCGGCCTACTATTATTGCGTGCTGGTCTACGTGCGCCACGCCGACGACCCGCAGCCGGTGATTGCCGACGGGCGCTGGATGGGTGAAATCAGTGCCACCGCGCGCGGTGAGAACGGCTTCGGCTACGACCCGCATTTCTGGCTGCCTTCGATGGCCAAGTCCGCCGCCGAGCTGACCCCGGCCGAGAAAAACCAGCTGTCGCACCGCGGCCAGGCCCTGCGTGTGCTGGTCGAGAAACTGAAATGATTCCAATTAAAGTCGCCGGCGTCAGCGTCGGCACGCGCTCGCCGGCCGCAGTCGGCCTGCAGTATCTGCAACCCGGCGCGCTGAACTTGACCGCGCTGCCGCCGCTGTCGCTGTACATCCATTTTCCGTGGTGCGTGCGCAAGTGCCCGTATTGCGACTTCAATTCGCACGAAGCGCGCGGCGCCTTTCCCGAAAAAGCGTATCTCGACGCCGTGCGCCTCGACCTGGAACAGTCGCTGCCACTGATCTGGGGCCGCAAGATTTATACGGTGTTCATCGGCGGCGGCACGCCCAGCCTGATGTCCGCGGCGGGGCTGGACCGCCTGATGTCGGACGTGCGCACCTTGCTGCCGCTGGACGGCAACGCCGAGATCACGATGGAGGCCAATCCCGGCACCTTCGAAGCCGAGAAGTTCCGTTCTTACCGCGCCAGCGGCATCAACCGCCTGTCGATCGGCATCCAGAGTTTCAATGCCGATCACCTGAAGGCGCTGGGCCGCATCCACGACGACCGCGAGGCCATGCGCTCGGTGGAGATCGCGCATGCGAACTTCGACAATTTCAACCTCGACCTGATGTACGCGCTGCCCGGCCAGACGCTCGACCAGGCGCGCCACGATCTCGCTACCGCACTGGCGTACAAGCCGCCCCACCTGTCGCTGTATCATCTCACCATGGAGCCGAACACGGTGTTTGCCAAGTATCCGCCGCAGCTGCCGGACGACGACGCCAGTGCCGACATGCAGGACATGATCGCGGACGTGACAGCCGTCGCCGGGTTCGACCATTACGAAGTGTCGGCTTACGCCCAGGCCGGCAAGCGCGCGCGCCACAATCTCAATTACTGGGAATTCGGCGACTACCTCGGCGTCGGCGCCGGCGCGCACTCGAAGATCTCGTTTCCGCACCGCGTGCTGCGCCAGGCGCGTTACAAGCAGCCACAGTCGTTCATCGAAGCGGCCAACCAGGGCAATGCCATCCAGGAAGAGCACGAGATCCCGCGCGCGGACATGGGCTTCGAATTCATGCTCAACACCCTGCGCCTGACCGGCGGCTTTGCGCCGAACCTGTTTGGCGAGCGCACCGGAGTGCCGATCAATGCCATCGACAAGGCTTGCGCCGAGGCGGAAGCGAAGGGGCTGCTGTATCGCGATCACCAGATCATCCGGCCAACCGAGCTGGGGCAGCGCTTCCTGAACGACTTGCAGCAGATGTTTTTGGCTTAGAGTCCGTTGCCGCCGGAGTACGCGGCACCGCGCTGGCCGGTCAGCCTGGCCATGGCCAGCCAGGCGCAGCCCGCCGCCAGGATGGCGGCCAGAATACTCAGCACGAACACCATGTGCATATTTTGTTCATGTGCGGCCTCGACGGCGACCGCAGCATGGTCGATCGCCCTGGTTTGTAAATCCAGTAGTTCAACGTAGGCGCGCGCGTTCGCATCCATGGCGCCGGCGTCGGTGCGTGCGACGCTGCTGTCGCTGGTATGGGCATTCGAGAGCGGCATCGCTGCCGCCCAGGGAGTGGCGAGCACCAGTGCCGCACAGCCAAGCAGGACGCTCACTTGCTGTTGAAACCTGTTGAACGATTTCATGTGAATCACCTTCGGTGTTTATTAATGCATGTGGGTAAGTATGTACCCATTCGGCACCGATGGATAATTTTGGTGACTTTCATTGTTGCTAAAATGCATCAAGTATTGTCAAAAGATTTCGTCTACTGGCAAAAAAATGGCGCTGTACCCGCTAGCTGTGGAAGACCCCGATAGCGGCTTTGAGCAAGGTCTCCGGAGAACGAATACGTTCTTG
>NZ_JAQQPS010000028.1:0-64575 GCF_036688685.1 Massilia sp. S19_KUP03_FR1
GGCGCGCCGGTGCACACCCTGGTGCTGTTCGTCGAGCAGTTGCGCCTGCCACAAAACGCCGCCGGCACCGTGCGCTATCACCGCGCCGACGGCACCGAGGAACATGACGGCGGCGCGCCGGTCATCGGACTCACGGCGCCGGGCGGTATCGGCTTCGCCACGTCGCAAGCGATCGTCAGCTACGCTGCAACCAATATCGACACGGTCGCCCAGCAACACTTGCAGTTGACCGCCGGGCAGCGCTTCAACGTCAAAGCTGGCAAGAGTGTTTCGCTGTTTGCCCAGCAGGAAGGGCTGACCGTGATTGCGAATTACGGCAAATTGCTGATGCAAAGCCAACACGACAGCACCCAGATCGACGCGGCCAAAGACGTCAAAATCAGTGCCAAAGGCCGCGTCATCATCATGGCCGAAGACATCGTCCTGATCAATTCCGCTGGCGCATACCTCAGCCTGAAGGATGGCGCGCCAGAAATCGGCGGTCCAGGTCCGATGCAGGTCAAGACCGCAGGTCACCACTGGGACGGCCCTGCCAGCAAGACCGCCGAGCTGCCCACGTTTAGTGAAGGCAGTTTCGCGCGCACGCCGCGCCTGCTGCGCGGGAGCGATGGCCAACCCGTCAAGGACATGGAACTTGGCCTTCAACGCGACGGCGCCCCGCCAGTGCCAGGCACCACCGACGCCGCCGGTGCAGCAGGCAGGACCGAAGCTGACCGCATGCAGCAGCTGGTGGCGACCTTCCGTGCGCCGCGGCGCTGAGGCACACGCGGCACAACGCCTTTCTTGATTTGCAAGGAGAGACAATGAGCGATCCAGAATCAAGCGGTACCTTTCCGGGAGCGCCGCAACTGACAGGCTACGGGGGAAAAGGTATTTTCCTCGGTAGCAAAACCGGCGTGACGTGGCTCAATGGCGGCTACCTCGACGTGATCATGCGCGAACCGCTACCCGGCATCGTTATCTTCGTGCACGGCGTCAATTCCGATGGCGAATGGTATGCGGCAGCAGAGCAAGGCCTGTGCGCGGGCCTGAACGAACGCCTCAAGCGCTGCGACGAACATATGGCTTACGCCACGGCCGAGGGTGGACAGCTGACCCCGGCAAACTACCTGCCGGAATTGACACCCGACGGGTTCGTCAATCCCGATATGAACCATAAAAATTTCATCGGCGAGAACGAGCACTTCTCGCCCGTGATCCACTTCCGCTGGGGCTACAAGGCCAGCGTGCAGGAATTGCAGGAGTTCGGCGAAGGCATCTACCTGAACGAGCACAATTACTGGGGCGGCGGGCCGTTCGCCAATGGCTGCACGTCGCTGCCGGACCTGTGGACCGGGGGTATTTCGGACAACCTGCTCCTCTGGGTGCAGATCGAACACCTGAACCCGACCAGCGACCGCATCGTCTTCAGTTGCCCGCCACGCCCGTATTACGTGCTGGCCGCGCTGCGCCTGGCCAGGCTGGTCGAATCGATCCGCCGGTGCCAGGCGGACGTTCCGATCACCATCGTCTGCCACAGCCAGGGCAATATGGTCGGCATGGCGGCAGCCTTCCTTGGCGACACCCTGCCCCAGGCGCAGGATTCGGCCGGCGTGGCCGGACGCTGCGTGGCCGACACCTATGTGCTGTGCAATCCCCCGTACAGCCTGGCGGAATCGAATTTTACCGAGAACTGGAGCGCGGGCAGCGCGAAGGATCGGCAGGGCGGCACGGGCCGCCAGAGCCTCGCAGCCCGGATCGGCACCCTGCGCGCCTTTTTCGACATCATCCGCCAGCCTGCTTCGCGTCCGCAGGACGCCGAAGACATCGACCGGTTCATGGCGAACGACGCCCACGGCTTTCACATTGCCACCGACCGCAGCGCGTACGGCTACGGCATCCGCCCCACTACGACCGGGCGCGTGACCTTGTACTGCAATCCGCATGACCAGGTGATCTCGTCGACGGCCGTGGTGGGAATCGGTTGGCGCGGTCTCAACCCGGATGAAATCGATGCCGCTGGCGGCAGGGGCATCTTCTGCCAGCGCGTGTTCGCGCAAGGGCATACCGTCGGCGCCAAGGGCACGTATCATTATTGGACCAACCACTATCGACAGCCCCGACCGGGCAGCCCGCAATTCTGGGTACCGGAATCGATGAAAGCGCGCTACTCGGTGGCGAAGGGGCTCGACGCGAACAAGGGCCGCATCGTGGGCAAAATTCTTACCGTCGTGACGTCGCCTGTCATGATCGCGACGGTGGCGCTGGCCGGTATCCGGATCAACGCGGTGCCTGCCAAGGAGTGGGCAATTCCACTCGACGCCCCCAACCTGCCCGCGCCGTTCAAGCCGCAGGCAGTGCGCTACGGCGCCGCCACCGATGCCTTCGACCAGCATTACGACGCGCCCGGCCAGGCGCGCGACAAGGATCGCGTACGCGACGCCGGCGACCCGTACGCAGGCGACCAGCCGATTGCATCCAAACCCGGTGGGGCGCGCGAAGCAACCGACGCGGCGATGGGCGATGCCGGCACGGAGAGTTCCCTGCGCTACGAAGACCACGCGCGCCTGCGCATGCAGGCAAGGCGCGAGGGGCTCGTTGCAAAAACTGCGCAACACGTGGACGCCGAAGACAACCCCGAATCGGCCAGCGCCGACTACACAGCGTGGCGCAACAAGAAGATCAAGACGTTCCTGGCGGCCACCGTCGACACGCATGCCACCGACCACTCGACCATCATGACCAATCCCATGCATGCGCAAAAGGCGTTGGCCTATGACGTCGCCATTGGGCACTGTCACATTCGGGACAAGGATATGCACACGCTGCGAATCGCTGCGGACTGGCGTTTTCTGAATGGATTGGACAAGGATGATCCAAACAAGGTTTTCGTGGAATATTTTGGGAAGGGATTGTTCGGCGAACAATCTGTATTCGACTGGGCAAATGCTGCTGACAGCGATGGGCGCATGCCCGACAAGATAGTGGATGTGCGCGAGAGCCCGGCGCGGCCACGGCGCCCACTTTCGCAAAGGGGAAACAACGCATGAGGTCTTTGATCAACAGCCGCCCACGTCGCATCGCATGGGCATTTCTTGCCTTCCTGCTCGCGGCCGGCACAGCACTCTTGCTTGCCTGGTTGGCCAGCGCCGAATCGAGCCATATTCTGTCCAATGGAGAAATAATGAAACGCTTTCTTGCTATGCCTGCGCTCGTTGCCATCGCCACGCTGGCTTTGGTGAGCGCCTGTGCCGGGCCGCCCGCAGCGGCCGCCGCAGCTCCAGCCGCACCGGTAGCAGCCGCGCCTCCTCCTCCCTTCATGGCGCAAGTGGTCGGCGTGCAGTGGCTCAATCCCCTGCAACGGCGGGACTACCCGACCGAATGGCAGTTGTTGTGGACGCTGGGCGTGGCTGCACCCAATGAGAACGATGACATGGTACGGACTAAACCCCAAAAGTATGCCAAGCTTCAGGCGATCGGCGGACTGGCTGCCGGCAACGGAGGAAGCGAAACCTTCGAGGGTTTTCATGAAAAGTATGTCAGTGAACTGATCGATCGGTTCTATGATATTTATTTCTCCAGCTCTCGCTACTTCTACAATGCCCATTCGCTGAAGGACAAGACCACGCGGCGTGAACTGGCGGGCATTCATGTCGAATACGCGTTGCCGAACGGCAGGCTCGAACCCGTCGCTGCGGCGAAATATCTGAGCGAGACGATCAGAAAATGCTTCTTGATTGGCAATCCCCGCTTTCCCACAGCTTGGTCGCGCAGCACCCTGCCTGACGTGCGGGTCACCATGGGTGGCCCAAATGCAGGCTTTACCTCGCTGACAGCAGCGCTGGACTATTTGCAGGCGCATCCCGACCAAACCGTCTGGGCCATGAACTGGGACTCACCCAGTTACCCGCCCAAGGAAGACCAGCTCAACGAGAACATGGTGCTGCTCGTACTGGCCGGCCCCAACTACAAAACCGCGCGCGATGCGCTGGCCTGGATTGGCCGTCCGGTCGACAACGCTACTGCCAAATTCGCCGCAAAGGACCGCAGCGCCGCCGTCGTCGAAGCCTGGCACGCAACACTTGCTACTGCAGCGGCCAACGCAAACAAAACCGTGCCCGAGATGGGCTACGTGATCCACGACGCGAACATCAGCCACCCGGATTCCGGCGACCGCATGCGTCACCTGGCCCACGTGCTGGTGCTGGATGTGCCCGTCTTCGATTACATGAAGCAGACCTTCAACACGCCCTCGATACTCGGCGAAATGGGTGCGGGTACCGCACTGACCAATGTCGCGCTGGGCATTGCCTACGCCAACCATTTCGGCAAGAACGTGCTGGTGGCAGGCACCACCGACCCGGCACACGCCACCGCCGTGCTCGTCACGCCGCCTGAAACGGTGCGCCCGATCGTTGCGGACAAGCCGTGGTTCCGGGCGCGCGGCGAAAACCATGCCTATCTGATGTGGTGGGGCATCCGGCACGATGCCACGTTTCGCATGCAGGGTTTTTCGGATTGATAGCCGGGGCAACAGAAACGTTACAGGAGAAGACCATGCGCAATGTAATACGTTTGAATGACCCTACCAGCCATGGCGGGAAGGTGATATCGGCTTCGCCAAATAGCAAGGCGATGGGTGTGGCAATTGCCCGCAAGGGTGATCTGTGTAGCTGTCCATTACCCGGTCATGGCGTATGCAGAATCGCCGAGGGTGATCCCGAGGTGCTCATCGACGGCATTCCGGTGGCGTTCGCGGGACATAAGGCCGATTGCGGCGCGCTGTTGATCTCCACCTTGTCGAACAGCGCCCGCCGTTAGCCGCCAGGATAACGAGTCCGATTGGGCCTTCCTGCAACACCTGTTCAAGCGGCGCGGCATCGCCTGGTTCGTGTGGCCCGGGCGGGCGATGCCGCCGATTCCTATGGCGGCGCTGAGGCTTTCGTCAGGATAATATTGGCAAGAGGTGGACTGCGTCGGCTACATTTGCGTCACCCACATCGGTGCCGACCACAGGATATTGCCGTCATCCTGCGTCACCCGCGCATAGTAGAAATGCTCGCCCGGCACCGGCGTGAACGTGAAGCTGGCCAGCTCGCTGAGCACCGACACCGTCCCGTTGCGCCCCGGGACGCCTTCCATCAATTTGAAACTGGCCGCCTGCTTGCCGGCGCTGCTGATAAATTGCGCCGTCAAGGTCAGCGCGCCGTTGTTGGTAAACCGTTCGCCCATCACGTGGCCGTTCGCCGTCAAGACCAGCTGTCCGGTCTTGTCCATGGTGGCGAACACACGCCGCGCGCGCACTGCATCCATGAAGGTGGCGCGATTGAACGGCGCGCCGCGCGCCAGCAGCACGCCGGTGCGGTTGGTGTAGGCCGCGCCCCAGTTGGCGCAGTGGTTGTCCTGGTTGCTACTGAACGCCACGTGGTAACCGGCTTCCAGCGCCTGGTTGCAGGCGGCTTCAAAACTGCTGCGCCGGGTTTCGGTTTCGCTGTCGTTGCTCGAGAACGCATTGGTGTTGACCACTTCGCACAAGGCCATCACGGCGTCGCCGTCACGCGTATAGCCGAGCGGGACGCCGTTCACCACGAACTGGCCGGTCGACGCGGGATGGTTGAACTGTCCGGTCCAGCCACGCGCGCGCATCAGCTGATACAGCCCGGCGTAGTCGCTGCGCGCGGTCCAGGTATCGGCGATGGCGGCGCCATCCTTGCCGCGTTCCCAGCCCAGCAGCTCGGTGCTGTCAAGGATGTTCAGGTGGCCGCCATTCGCGATCACGCCCCACTCCAGGCCGTACAGCGCCAGGAAACCGGGGTGCGCCGCGGTAAAGCGGAAGGCCTCGGCCAGGCCGCCATGAAACCGGGCGCGCGCGGTCTCCGGATCGGCGTCGGCATTCGTGCCGGTCGAGCCATCGAACATGTGGTTGTGTTCGGACGTGAGCAGAAAATCGAGCCCGCGCCCGCGCGCGAACGTGTACGCGTCCTTTGGGCCGAACGGCGCGCTTTGCGGCGGCTGCGCACTGTGGCAGCTGTCCAGCGCCGCGCCGCCGTCGCTGTCGTTGGCCTGGCTGTGCAGGTTGCCCAGGTAGATATCCCATGGCAGCGCTGCTGCCCGCGCCGCCGGCGCGAGCGCGGCGATGGGCACGCCGACCGCCACCTCCCATTCCTGCACCGCATCGCCGCCCCCCACGCCAGCCGTCAGGCGCACCGTGTAGATGCCCGCTTGCGTCGCCCCGGCCCAGTCCACTTTTGCCTCGACGGGTGCGCCGTGCAAGGTCACTTGTCCATGCCATTGCGCCACCGGCACGCCGGCGCGTGACAGATCCAGGCGCCAGGTGGCCACCAGCGGCGTTGGCAGTTTGGGATAGTCGAACGAGAGCGTGAATGTGCGCGCGCCGGACGGCGGCGCGCGGTACGGCGCGAACAAGGTCGCCTCGAATTCACTGTGGTCGGGAGAAGGGCCGGCCGCGCAGGCCAGCAGCGGGAAAAGCAGCAGGACGATGGGCGCTTTCATGATGCAATTATTGCAATTGCATTCACGCCCAGTTTGCGCCGAGGCGCTTTGCTACCCGCCGTCGCTATTATTCATTTGATAAATAATAACGACGGCGCAAGTTGGATTTCCCCTTTGAAATCAATCACATGCCCAGTGCAATCACGGGACCCACGACGCGCAATTCCACGGTGTGGCGCTTGCCGTCGTCGACCATCGTCACTTCGTTGCCGGCGACCAGCTGGCCGTCGACCAGCATCAAGGCATGCTCCGCCAGTTTGACGTCCACCGCGTACGTCGCGCTGCCATGGCGGTATTCCATCGAGAAGCCCGGCCAGCCGTCCGGCAGCTGGGGCGTGAGCACCAGCTTGTCGTCATGGCGGCCAAAGCCCAGCAGCGACTCGACCATCAGGCGGTACATCCAGCCGGCCGACCCGGTGTACCAGCTCCAGCCACCGCGGCCTACATGCGGCGCCACCGCATACACGTCGGCCGTGACCACATACGGCTCGACTTTATAAATCGCCGTCTGTTCCGGGTTGGTGCTGTGGTTGACCGGATTGATCATCCGCAGCAGCTCCCAGGCGCGCGCGCCATTGCCCATGTGGGCGAAGGCCATCGCAGTCCAGATGGCGGCATGGGTGTACTGGCCGCCGTTTTCACGCACGCCCGGCACATAGCCGCGGATGTAGCCCGGATTGAGCTTGCCGTCATCGAACGGCGGATCGAGTAGCTGCACGATGCCGGAGTCGCGCCGCACCAGGCGCGCGTCGACGTGCGCCATGGCGCTGGCCGCACGCTCGGCCGGCGCCGCGCCGGACAGCACGCCCCAACTCTGCGAGATCGAGTCGATCTGGCATTCGTCGTTGGTGGATGAACCCAGTGGCGTGCCGTCGTCGAAGTAGGCGCGCCGATACCACTCACCGTCCCACGCATTCTTCTCGATGTTGGCGCCCAGCTTCTCGGCTTCTGCGCGGCACGTGGACGCAAAGTGGCTGTCGTTATAGTTGTCGGCCACTTCGGCAAAGCGCTGCATCACGTCGATCAGGAACCAGCCCAGCCAGACCGATTCGCCCTTGCCGTGGTTGCCGACGCGATCCATGCCGTCGTTCCAGTCGCAGGTGCCGATCAATGGCAAACCATGCTCGCCGAAGCGCAGGCCGTGCTTGATGGCGCGCACGCAGTGCTGGTACAGGTCGCCCACTTCATGCGATGCGCCCGGCATGTCGTAGTAGGACTCTTCTTCCGGTTTGAGCGGCCGCGCTTCCAGGTAGGGCGCGGTTTCGGACAGCACCGACATGTCGCCGGTGGTGCTGACGTAGCGGTACACCGCCAGCGGCAGCCACAGGTAATCGTCCGAGCAGCGCGTGCGCACGCCCCGGTTTGAGGGCGGATGCCACCAGTGCTGCACGTCGCCTTCCGAGAACTGGTGCGCAGCGCACAGCAACAAGTGCTCACGCAGGATTTCAGGACGGGTGTGGACCGCCGCCATTGCATCCTGCAACTGGTCGCGGAAGCCGTAAGCGCCGCCGGACTGGTAGTAACCGCTGCGCGCCCACATGCGGCACGCGATGGTCTGGTACATCAGCCAGCCGTTGGCCAGCACGTCGAGCGCGGGCTCCGGCGTTGACACCTGCAGCGCGCCCAGGGTTTCGTCCCAATAGCGGCGCACTTGCGCGAATGCGTCGGCGGCGGGCTCGGAACCCGAGTAGCGCTTGACGATACCGCTGGTGTCCTGGTTGCGGCGGCCACCGACGCCGAGCAGGAATACCAGTTCGTGCGACTCGCCCGGGGCCAGCGTGAAGGCCACCTGCAGCGCCGCGCACGGATCGAGCGTAGCGCCAGTTTTGCCGGACATGGCGGTGCGACCCAGCGCGGCCGGATTGGCCAGGCTGCGGTTGCGGCCGACGAATTCAGTGCGGTCGCAGGTAAATGCGGTTTCCTTGCCATGCACGTGGAAGAAGCCCACGCGGCTGGAAAAATCGCTGTTGTAGGCATTGCGGGCAAACAGCGCGCCGCTGTCGGCATCGCGCTCGGTGACGATGTGCATGGCCGATTTTGCGCGCAAATCGCCCATCACCCATTCGACATAGCCGGTCACCGACAGGGTGCGGGTGACGTTCGAATCGTTACGCACCGTGATGACCACGTATTTCAGCGGCGCGTCGAGCGCAACGAAGGTGCGCAAGGTCGAATTGATCGCGTACGCGGTGTGTTCGAACTGGCTGTAGCCGAAGCCGTGGCGCGTCAGGTAGTCGGCGCCCGATGGCGCCGGCAAGGCCGTCGGCGACCAGTAGCTGCCGCTTTCTTCGTCGCGGATATAAAACGCTTCGCCGCCCTTGTCCGAGACCGGGTCGTTCTCCCAAGGCGTGAGACGGAATTCGTGGGCATTTTCGCTCCACGTGTAGGCCTGGCCGCTTTCGGAAATGACGCTGCCGAACACCGGGCTGGCCAGGATGTTCGACCATGGTGCCGGCGTGCGGGAGGTCGCGCTGGTGCGGATCAGGTACTCGCGGCCGTCCGGACTGAAGCCGCCGATGCCGTTGTCGAGCAGGGTCTCGGGCATGGCCAGCACGGGAGCGCGGTGGATGAACGGCTCGCGTTCCTGGTTCGGCACCAGCAACGGCAGCGGCGCCGCCTTGACGTTGTTGGCGCGGCGGATCTGGTCGGTGAGCTTGCCGGCGGTATCGTTGATGATGACGCGGGCGACCGACTGCATCAGCACGCGGTCTTCCTGCGGGATCTGGTCGAGCAGGCGCACGAACACGCCACCCGGGCGGTCCAGCGACTGCGCGTCGGCGCCGGAAGCGATCAGACTCATGATCTGGTCGTGCAGCGCCTGGCGGTAGCCGGACGTGTCTTCGTACCAGATCACCAAATCGACAACCAGACCTTTCAGGCGCCAGTACGCGTGCGCCTGCACCAGTTCTCTGGCCAGTTCGATATTGGCGGCATCGCGGATGTGCATCAGCACGATCGGCAAGTCGCCGGAAATGGCATACGCCCACAGGCCCGACTGGCCGCGGTTATTGCGCGCCACGATGCTCGGGTCGGCGCGCAGCAGCGCGTTCGGATACAGCACGCTGCCCGCCAGGCGGCTGTACATCTGAGCATCAGTCTCGGTTGCGTTCAGCTGGCGCAGCACCACCTGGCTGTGGGTCCACGCCAGTTCGAAGACACGGTCGGTCAGGTGGCGGTCCTGGTATTTGTCGACCAGGTGAATCGCGCCGTCACGGGTGTCGTGCATGCCCAGGACGATGTCGAGCACGACTTCTTCGTCGGGTTCCAGACGCAGCGTGCGGCGGATCGAGACGATCGGGTCGAGCACCGAACCATCCGCGCCGCCGAGCGCGCCGCCGGTGCGCAGCGCGGCCGGAGAAATGGCGTTGTAGCCGCGCCCGATGAAGGCCGGGCGGCTGGTTTCGAACGAGACGTCGACGCTGCTGCCGCCGTGCACTGTCATCAGGTTCAGCAGGTACGGCACCTGCTCGTCCTTCTCGCGCGGACGGCGCGTGGCCAGGATGGCATTGCGCGACGCCAGGATCTCGGTCTGCACGAACAGTTTGCTGAAGGCCGGATGCGCATTGTCGGCCGCGGCCGGCGCCATCACCACTTCGGCAAAGCTGGTCACTTCGATGGTGCGCACCTGGTTCGACTTGTTGAGGATGCGGGTGCGGCGCAGTTCGATGTCGTCTTCGGGCGAGACGACGATTTCCGTGTGCAGCTCGATGCCGTTGTCGCTGCGGCGGAATTCCGCGCGGCCTTCCGAGAACACGGCTTCATAGAAATCGGGCTTGGCGGCGGTCGGCTGGTACGTGGTCGACCAGTAAGCGTCGCTGTCCACATCGCGGACATAGCAGAAATTGCCCCAGTCGTCGGCGGTACCGTCTTCGCGCCAGCGCGTGACGGCCATGTCTTTCCAGCGGCTGTAACCACCGCCGGCACTGCTGACCATGACGTTGTAGCGGCCGTTCGACAGCAGCTGCACTTCGGGGTGGGCAGTGGCCATCGCGGTGATCACGCGCATCGGCGTATCCGGATCGGCTTTCGCGTTGCGCAGCACATCAGTTTCGACACTGGCCGATTCGAACGCGCCGGTCTTGGGTACGCGCTCCTGCAAGACCAGCATGGTGGCCTGGAACAGCGGGTCGGACTCGAAGCGGCGCTGCATCGGGCGCTCGTGCAGCAGGTACGACAGGGAGAGGAAACCCATGCCCTGGTGGTGCGCCATGAACGAGCGCACGACCACGAAATCCTGGCCGCGCGGCAGGCGCGCGGCGGTGTAGTCGATGGCTTCATAAAAGCCGTAGCGGCCCATGAAGCCGAGATCGGCCATGCGCTGCAGATTTTCGGTGGCCAGTTCCGGTGCCACCATCAAGCCCATCATGGTGGCGTACGGTGCGATGACAAGGTCGTCGCCCAGGCCGCGTTTCAGGCCCGTGCCTGGCACGCCGAACGCACGGTACTGGTAATTCATCGACGCGTCGATGGTGTTGTAGCCCGACTCCGAAATACCCCACGGGACGTTGCGCTTACGGCCGTAATCGGCCTGCGCGCGGATGATGCCGTGGTAGGTCTGGTCAAGTAAGGTGTTACTGAAGGTCGGCATCACCAGCAGCGGCATCAGGTACTCGAACATCGAGCCGCTCCACGATTGCAGCAGCTGTTCGCCACCCACCAGGCACAGGTTGCGGCCGAGCGCAAACCAGTGCTCCTGCGGCAGCTGGCCCTGGGCGATGGTGACAAAGCTGGCCAGACGGGCTTCCGAGGCGAGCAGATCGTAGGTGCTGTTGTCCAGGCGCCGGTCGGTGACGTTGTAGCCGATCGCCAGCAATTTCAGGTCCTCGACATACAGGAAACCGAACTCCATCTGGGCGTCTTCGCGCGCCTGCTCGGCCAGTTCGACCAGGCGGGCGATGCGCACGCGCGCCGTAGCGCTGCCTTCTGCGACCAGCTGGGCCAGCACCAGTTGGCGCTGGCGTTCGGCAGGCGCCAGGTCGGTGGCGGTACTGAAGGCAGGCGTGAATTCGGCCAGTTCGCGCAGGGTTGGAATGCGCGTCAGGCTCGAATCGATGACATGTTCCTGCGCCGCGCGCATCCATGGCGCGAGCGTCAGGATTTCGGCGTGCGCGGTGGCGCAATGGGTGGCCAGGCGGCTGCTCCATTCGCGCAGAAGGGCGTCGGCATTGGCCGGCAGACTGGCGGCAATGGCGTCGGCCTGGCGCGCGAGGGCGGCCAGGTTGTCGGCGAAGCCGGGCAAGGTATCGGTGCGGGCCCGTTGTTCGTCTGCGAGCAGCGCGCGCAAGGCATCGAGTTCGGTGCGCAGGGCCGGGGCGGCCTTGAGCACCGCTGCGGTGGCGAAGCTCTCGAGCACATCGAGCGTGTCGCGGATACCGTCGAGCAGCTGGTTGCCGACGATCGGCCGGTCCACCATCTGGTTCAGGCCAGCGGCCAGCGTCAGCAGGTGGCCAGCGAGGTTGCCGCTGTCGACCGCCGACACGTAGCGCGGCATCAGCGGCTCAAGCGTGCGGGTGTCGTACCAGTTGTACCAGTGGCCGCGGTATTTCTCCATTTTGGCCATGGTGTCCAGGGTATCGGTGGTGCGGCGCAGCAGTTCGGCGCCGCCGATGTAGCCGAAGTCCCAGGCGGTCAGGTTGGCCAGCAGCGCCATGCCCATATTGGTCGGCGAGGTGCGGTGCGCGACGACGTGGGTTGGATGCTCCTGCATATTGTCGGGCGGGAGCCAGTTGTCTTCCGCCCCAACATAGGTTTCGAAGAAATTCCAGGTTTTGCGGGCCAGCACATGCAGGAACAGCGTCTGCGGCTTGCTCAACTGGGCAACCGCGCGTTCGATCGGGCGGCTGATCCACCACGACAGCACCGGCGACAGGAACCACAGCAGCAGCAGTGGCGCGGCCGGGAACAGCGCGTACGGATTCTCGAACGACAGCAGGAGGGCGACGCCCACGGCCAGCGCCGGCGCAAACCACATATTGCGCACGTTGCTGGTCAAATCGGTGCTCGAGCGCGACAGCGTCGACGCGCGCCATTCGAGCAGGTGGCGGTGCGAGGCGAGCATGCGCCAGCCGGTGCGCACGATGGCGTCCACGCTGTACCAGGCCTGGTGCGGCATGAATGCGAGGTCGAGCAGGGCATTCCCGAAGGCCGAGCGGGCGCCCTCCGACCAGTTGATCAGGTGCTGCTCCCACGGCATGTCGTGACCCTTGTCGGCCAGGCCGATCAGCGAGCCGATGATGGCCGGCAGCAGGAACACCGACAGGATCGCCGCGCTCCAGAAGGCCGGCGCCATCAGCGTGGCCCAGCACAGCACCAGCAACACGGTCAATGCCGGCGCGACCAGGCTGCGGCGCAGGTTGTCGAACAGCTTCCAGCGCGACAGCGCCGACAAGCGGTTCGGCAGGCGTTTTCCTTCCGGCCCCGGGACGGTGCCGCGCAGCCAGCCGGCCAGTTGCCAGTCGCCGCGGATCCAGCGGTGGCGGCGGCTGACGTCGTCGCTGTATCTGCTCGGGTACGATTCGTAGAGCTGGGCGTCGGACAGCAAGCCGGCGCGCAGGTAACAACCTTCCAGCAAATCGTGCGAGAGCACGGTATTGTCGGGCAGGCGATTGCCGAGCACGTGCTCGAAGGTGTCGACATCGTAAATGCCCTTGCCGACAAACGAGCCTTCACCGAACAAATCCTGGTAGACGTCCGAGACGGTGCGGGTGTACGGGTCGATGCCCGGTTCGCCGCCGCACAGGTGTTCGTAGCGCGAGGCGTTTTCGTGCGGCAGCGCGGTCGACACGCGCGGCTGCAGGATGCCGTAGCCTTCCACCACGCGGGTGCCGGTGGGATCGAGCTGCGGTTGATTGAGCGGGTGCGCCATGGTGGCGATAAACTGGCGCGCAGCGTCGCGCGGCAGCTGGGTATCGGCGTCGAGCGTGATGACGTAGCGGATATTCGCCAGGCCTTCGAGGCTGCCTTCGACCACGCTGAAGCGCTCGCGCGCGCCGCCGCGCAGGAAGGCGTTCATGTCCTCGAGCTTGCCGCGCTTGCGTTCGCGGCCGATCCAGGCCTGTTCGCTGTCGTTCCAGATGCGCGGGCGGTGCAGCAAAATAAACGGCTCGACGCGCACGGTGGAGGTGACTTGTTCTTCGCCCTCCTCGCCCATCGTGACAATGTCGTCGAAACCGTAGCGGGCATTGAGCGCGGCAATTGCGGCTCTGGCCTGCTCGGCAAGTTCGGCGTCGTCCGGCATGGTTTCACGCGGCGCGTCCGTGAAGTCGGTCAGCAGACAAAAACGCAGTTTCGAATCGCGGTTGGCCAGGAAGCGCACTTCCAGCGCCTCGACTAGGGTATCGACATTTTTCTGGCTGTAGATCAGGGTTGGCACCACCACCATGGCGCCGCCATCGGATGGAATGCCATGACTGAAATCCAGGCGCGGCAAGGGATGCGGGCTGGCCAGGCGCGTGGCCATGAAGTTCACCAGCGCCAGCGCCAGTTGGCTCGAGCCGACTGCGGCGAGCACGCCGACCAGCACCATCAGCCAGGTCTCGGCGCCGCCGTCGCGGGCGTGGATGACGACCGAAGCCGTGAACATGGCCGTCAACAGCGCGATGCCGCCCAGGTAGCCGGCCAGCGGGTGTTCGGTCACGGTGTGGCGCAGCGTGCCGCCCAGGCTGTATTTCGCCTTCAGGCGCTTGCGTAAGGTGGGCAGACCCGAGCCGATCAGATAGTAGCCAACGTGGCGAGTGCGGCCGTCAAGCCCACCCTGCGCGGTTTCGCGCAGTTCGCCGGCCAGGGCCAGAACGTGTCCGGCCACTTCAATTTCACTGTATGGTGAGGTGCGCGCCAGCGTTTCGACAACGTGGCGGTAATGGTCGCGCGTGGCGAAATCCATGCGGCCGTAGGTGCCGGACGGGTCCAGGCGCAGGGTCTGCTCGACGGCGCTCATGGTTTCGACGAACTCGCGCCAATCGACGGTCGTCAACAAGCGCAGGCTGCCGATGCTGTTGCTGATTGAAACCTGGTCGGTCGACTGCTGGCCGATGTCGGCCTGCACCTGGCCGTCGATGGTTTGTCCCTCGTCGTTCAGGCGCGTGCCGACCCATTGCATCACCAGCGTCAAGGCCGGGTTCTGGCTTTGCAGGCGGCGCTGCAGTTCGGCCACAAAGCTCGACCCCATCGGGCGCACGGCGCGCGCCATGTCGGCCACCAGCAGGATCAGGTCACCGGGCCGGGTCTCGGCCGTTTCGACCATCCGGTCGGCCCAGCTGTTGGCCAGCTCGCGCTGGACCAGGTGTTCGTCAAGACGTGCCGCCACGCGGCGCAGGTTTTCGATCAGGGCCAGGCGCAGCATGATCGGAATGGCCCACAGTTCGCCCAGGCGCAGCGGCGCGGTTTCCTGGTATGACGCAACGAAGCGCGTGAGGCTTTCGGGATCGATCTTGCCGTCGCCGTGCGAGATCAGCTCCAGCGCCAGTTTATAAGCGCGCGGCGTGCCTTCAATGCCGGGGTTGGCCAGGCGCGGCAGCTCGCGGCTGTAGTGTTTCGGCAGGTGGCGCCGCGCGGTGCGAATCTGCTCTTCGATGAGATAAAAGTTATCGAGCAGCCATTCGGCGGCAGGCGCCAGCCGCATGCCGGCTTTGGCGGCGCGGGTCAGGTCGGCGCTGGCGCTGGCAATGACGTGGGCGTTGTCGGTCAGGCGCGACAGCAGCCGGTCGGGGCCACCCTGGGCGCTGAGCTGGTGCCAGCCGGCCAGGCGGCGGCCGTGGGCCGACATCTGGGCGGCGCTGAACAATTCGGAGCGCAGCGGCGCTTCGTCGTCCGGGCTGCCCTTGCGCGCAATGGTGGAAGGAATATTCAGTGGCGCGTCGGGCGCGTCCAGGACGATGTCAGATTCTTTGTTCAACAGGAGACCTCGGTGATGTCGGGTGTAACCGTTGCGCAGGACGGCGCATCGACCCTTGGTCGCTATGGCAATCCACGAAAGCACACTATGGCGCGCAAGAACGCACGGCTACGACCATGCTAAAACATCATCACCTTCGTCACTGTACGTTAGCGTACAGAAGCGTGAATGGTCCCGCTTTTATGGATGTCTATGCTTCCCCTGCGAGCGCAAAGCCGCCGGCCAGATGATAAACCCGGTTGCGGCCAAGATGGCGCAAGGTAGCGGCGGCGCGTGCGCTGCGCTTGCCGCTGCGGCAGACGAACACCAGCGCGTGGTCCTGCTCGGCCAGCCAGGCCGGCACGAATTCGCCCTGGCGCGACAGCGGCGCCGAATACAGGGCGCGGCCGCGCAGCGTGGCGGCGCCGGCAGCGTGCTCGAAGGTTTCGCGCACATCGACCAGTTGCGCATCGGGATGGTCGGCAAAGAAAGCGGCCCATTGTGCCGGCTGCAGGACGGCGGCAGGCTCGATATCGTGCGGGTACACGTCGCGGGTGGCGCTGACGCTGCAGCCGGCCAGCGCACGCCCGCAATGCCCGATGCGCGCGCAGGCCGCGTCGATGAAGGCTTCATCGACGGCCGGGCCGAACGACAGGCGCACGGCCGACGCGGCGCGCCAGTCGGGCAACGCCATCGCTTCGAGCACGTAGCTGGGCGCGGCCTTGGCCGACGAACACGCCGAGCCGGCGCTGACCTGGATGCCGGCGGCGTCGAACAGGTCGACGATGTCGCCGCTGGAGCGCCCCGGCACCGAAAAATTGAGCGTGGTCGGCAGCGCTTGCGCGAACGGCATATTGAACACCAGGCCGGGCAAGGCGGCCACCAGCGCGTCGACCAGGCGGTCGCGGTAATTCTCCAGCGTGGCGTGGTCGTGGAAGGTGCCGCCGGCCAGCAAGGCATCGAGCACCGCGCCAAGGGCGGCGATGCCGGCCGTGTTTTCGGTGCCGGAGCGCTGGCCGTCTTCCTGCCCGCCGCCGGCGATCAATGGCGTGAACGGTGCGCCAGCGCGTACGTACAGCATGCCGATGCCTTTCGGCGCGTACAGCTTGTGGCCGGAAAACGGGGCGTAATCGATGCGGGTGCGCGACAGTTCCAGCGGCAGTTTGCCGAGCGCCTGCACGCAGTCGACCATCCACAATGCGCGGCTGCCCTGCAGGACCTGCTCGATGCCGGCCAGGTCGGACACCACGCCGGTTTCATTATTGGCCGCCATGGTGCACACCAGGCGTGCCTGTGGCGCCCACTCGCGCAGGATGTCGAGGCGGTGCTGACCGTTGGCGTCGACCGGCAGTGCGCGCACTTCGCAGCCAGTGCCGAGGATCGCGTTCCAGTGCGCCAGCGCTTGCGGCACGGCCTTGTGTTCGGTGGCGCCGTACAGCAGCAGGCCGCCGGTCGCACCGCGCGCTTTCAAATCGACCAGGGTGGACAGCACCGCAGTCTGGATGCCTTCGGTGGCGCCGCTATTGAACAACAGCCGGCCATCGCTCGCGCCAAGCACGCGCCGCGCGCAGGCACGGGTGGCGTCCAACATGGCCCGGGCGCGCAAACCCACCGCGTGAGTGCTGCTGGGGTTGCCGAAGTTGGCGGACAGGGTGGCCTGGGCGGCGGCACTTGCGGCCGGCAGGATGGGGGAGGTGGCGTTGGCGTCGAGATAAATCATGCCGTCCATGGTAGCGGCTGGTACGGGGCCAAATATCCCAAATTATTCACAATGAAGCAGTGATATAGTATGAATCATCTATTTATTTGGCAGATTTAGCATGAATCAACTTGACCACTTCGATTACGCCATTCTGGCCGCCTTGCAGGCCGACGCCACCCTGTCGATTGCCGCCGTCAGCGAGAAGGTCGGCCTGTCCAGTACACCGTGCTGGAAGCGGGTACGCCGGCTGGAAGAAGAAGGCTACATCGAAAGCCGCGTGACCGTCGTCAACCGCAAAAAAGTCGGCTTGCCGGTGACGGTGTTCGTCAGCGTGCGCACCAGCGAGCACGATGACAAATGGCTGGCGCGCTTTGCGGCCGCCGTCATCGCGCTGCCCGAAGTGCAGGAATTTCACCGCATGAGCGGCGACGTCGATTATCTTCTTAAAGTCGTCACCACCGATATCGAGGGCTATGACCTGTTCTATAAAAAGCTGATTCGCACGGCGAAGCTGACCGGGGTGTCGTCGGCGTTTTCGATGGAGCAGATCAAATCGACCAGCGCGCTGCCACTGGAACTGGTCGCGCATGGGGTGTAATTCATGCGATGATTGCGCGCGTTCGTCCACTCAGGAGACTATCTCAATGAAGCATATTTACGCGCCGCTGGCGCTCGCAGCGCTGCTGCTTTCGGCGCCTGCGCTGGCAGCCGAACAAATCGTCAAAATTGGCGTGAGCGGCCCACTGTCCGGCGCCAACGCCTTTGCCGGCAAGGACGACGAAAATGGCGTGCGCCTGGCAGTGGAAGAACTCAATGCACAGAAGCTCACCCTGGGCGCCAATACCTTGAAATTCGAACTGGTGTCGGAAGACGACCAGGGCGACCCGAAAGCCGGCGTGAACGTCGCGCAAAAATTTGCCGATGCCGGCGTCAAATTCGTGCTTGGCCCATACAACTCGGGCGTGGCGATTCCCGCCTCGCGTGTCTACAGCGAAGCGGGCATCCTGATGTCCACCGTCGGCACCAATCCGAAGATCACCCAGGGCGGCTACAGCAATGTATTCCGCATTGTCGCCAGCGATTTGCAGGTGGGCGGCGCGATGGCATCGTATGCAGCCAAGGAACTGAAACTGAAAAACGTCGGCGTCATCGACGACCGCACCGCGTTCGGCCAGGGCATCGCCACCGAATTCAAGCGCCAGGCCAAGACCGCCGGCCTGACGATTGCCGGACACGAATTCACGACCGACAAGGCCAGCGATTTTGCCGCCATCCTGACTGCATTCAAGGCGAAAAAGGTCGATGCGATTTTCTTCGGCGGCTACGCGCCGCAAGGCGCACCGATGGCGCGCCAGATGAAGCAGCTCGGGCTGAACGCCAAACTGCTCGGCGGCGACACGCTATGCAGTCCGGAGATGGCCAAACTCGGCGGCGACGCCGTCGGCGACAATGTCCGCTGCGCGCAGGCCGGCGCCATCCTGGCCAAGCAGTCCGACGGTCCGGCATTCCAGCAGCGCTATCGCAAGCGTTTTAATCGCGACGCCGACGTGTATGCGCCATCGTTCTATGACCAGACCATGTTCATCGCCCAGGCCATCCGCGCCGCCAAGTCGGTCGACACGAAAGCCGTTGCGGCCCAGCTGCGCGCCAGCACCCACCAGGGCGTGGTCGGCAGCTACGGCTACGATGCGCAGGGCAACCTGAAGAAAACGGCGGTCACCGTCTACACCTTTACCAACGGCGCCCTGGCGCCTCTCGCGAGCTATTGATGAATCCAATTTTTAAACTGTGCGCCATCGGCGCGGCCTTGTCATTTGCCTTTGCCCCTGCGGGCGCGGCGCCAGCCACCGCAAAAGTGAGCGCGCAAGTGGCTGACGCCGCCGGCAAAAAATTGAATGCCCTGGCCGACGAATACTACGACGCGCAGGCGAAATTCGACCCGGTATCGGCCAGCGAAAATGGCGATAACCGGTTTGCAGATCAACTCGGCATGTCGATTGCGCCCGCCGTGCGCGCCAAACAGTTTGCGCTGTACCGCGGCTATCTGAAGCGCCTGCACGCGATTGCGCCGCAGCAGCTGGTCCAGCGCGACCGCACCAGCTACGACATCCTCAACTACGAGCTGGCCATGGCGCTGCGCTTCGAAGCCTTCCCGGAGCACCTGCTGCCGCTTAACCAGATGGACAGCCTGCCGGTCACGCTGGCCAATTACGCCGGCGGCGAAGGCTCGCAGCCACTGACGACGGTGCGCGACTACAAGGCGTACCTGAACCGCCTGGCGCAGCTGGGACCATGGATCGACCAGGCGATTGCGAATATGCGCGAAGGCATGCGCACTGGCGTCGTGCAGCCGAAAGCCATCGTTATTTCAAGCCTGCCGCAGTTTAAAAAACTGGCGGCCAGCTCGGCGGAGGCGAGTGCATATTACGCCCCGATCACGAATATGCCGAAGACCTTCACGGCGGCCGACCAGCGCGCGCTGACCCAGGCCTACAGCGACACCATCGCCAAAAAACTCAATCCGGCCCTGGCGCGCCTGGCGACCTTCCTCGAAACCGACTACCTGCCGGCGGCGCGCACCAGCACCGGCTGGAGCGCCCTGCCCCAAGGCGCTGACTGGTACCTGGCGCGGGTTGCCAGCCAGACCACGACCAGCCTCACGCCGGAGCAGATCCATGCGACCGGTCTGTCCGAAGTCGCGCGTATTCAGGGCGAGTACGCGAAGACCGGCCCGAAAATGGGCTACACCGGCCCTGCTGCCGGCCTGCCGACGTGGGTGCTGTCGCAGCCCAAATACAAGCCGTTCAAGACCGAGCAGGAAGTCATTGCCGTCTACCGCGACCTTGATGCGCAGCTGAAAACCAAGCTGCCTGCATTGTTCTCGCTGCGCCCAAAAACGCCGCTCGACCTGCGCCTCGAGCCAGAACTGTCGCGCGCCACGGCATCGGACCACTATTCTCCGCCGGCCGTCGACGGCTCGCGTCCAGGCGTGTTCTGGTCGGTGGTGAACGACCCGAAAGAATACGGCAGCACCGGCATGGTGACGCTGTTCCTGCATGAAGGCCAGCCGGGCCACCACTTCCACATCGCGCTGATGCAGGAACTGCATTTGCCGAACTTCCGCCTGTTCGGTGGCAACAACGCCTTTACGGAAGGCTGGGCGCTGTATGCGGAAACCCTGGGCAAGGAGATGGGGCTGTTCGACAAACCGGAAGATTATTTCGGCCACCTGAACGACGAGATGCTGCGCGCGGTGCGGCTGGTGGTCGATACGGGCATGCACACGAAGGGGTGGACGCGCGAGCAGTCGATCCAGTACATGCGCGACACGCTGGGCTATCCCGAGTCGATTGCGCGCAGCGAAACGGAGCGCTACATGGCGTGGCCGGCGCAGGCGCTGGGGTACAAGATCGGGGCGTTGAAAATCGTCGAATTGCGCAAGCGGGCCGAGACGGCGCTGGGCGCGAAATTCAGTTTGCCGGCGTTCCATGAGGTCGTGCTGGGGGAAGGGACACTGCCGCTGGCGTTGCTGGAGGCGAAGGTGGATCGGTGGATTGCGGCTAACAAATAACGGCGCTACCACACCAACACGTCATCCCGACTTGCGTCGCGATGACGGCGCGAACGTTGGCGGTGCAATCAATCCAGCATCAACACCGGATACCGCTTCCACTCCGGTTCCGCATACCGCGCGCAGTTCGCAAACACAAAATCGAGCACCGCCTCCTGGTTCGACACCAGCGCAGGATTGGCCGTTTTCCACGCCGCGAATTTGTCTGCCAGCCCGGGTTCTTCCAGCAGCAGCGCCGCCGCGGTATCCTCGAACACGTAGTCCGAATACGCTTCCTTCTTCTCCAGCACGCTGTTGAAGAAGCCCCAGCGGAAAAAGCTGTCATGTCCCTGCGGCTCGAGCATCTCGATCGCATAGCGCGCCGCATCCTGGTCCAGCGGCACCAGGTAGTCGCCCACCTGCAGCTTGACAGGGGCGCGGCGCTTTTCCAGTTGCACGTCGTCGTGGAACATGTGGCCTTCGTACGGATGCGCGCGCGACGACACGCCGTTCACATGATAGTAGGACGCCTCGACGACATGGTCCGCATCGACCCGCTCCATGCGCACGCCATTCCACGCCAGCCGCTCGATCACTTCGCGCCAGGCTTGCGGCACCACGTAGTAGCGCGGCACCGACACGGTGACGTCGGCCGGAAAGCGGTTGTAATAGGCGATCTCGCGTTCCCACGGCTCGCTGCGGTCGTACCACAGGCGCGAATAGTTCCCCAGCACGCTGGCCTTGTACTTCGCCGCATAGCCCTTGAAGCGGAACCGGGATGGATTCGCCTCATCCATCGCCCAGTGCACCGGCCACTCGCGCCGCGTGCGGCCCTGTTCGCGCGTAATGCGGCGCAGCGCCTGGATTTCGCGGCCGTGTTCGACGGTGAACGCCAGCGCGGTTTCCACCAGCGCGCGCATCGAGGCGTAGCGGTCGGCGAACGATTTGAGCATGTGCGTCTCGGGCATGAAGCCGATCGTGTGATGCAAGGCCGCGTAGCCGGTCGAAAAGCGCGGCGTTTCCAGGAACTCGGCGATGCCGTGGTCGGGACTGTCCTTGACCGGATTGACGTACGGGCAGGTGGGCCAGCCGCGCCGGTCCATTTCGCCGAACATCGCCGGCAGCATGGTGTCACGTAAAAAGTCGCCCAGGTCGCCGCCAAGCTTGTCGGCCTGGGTGTGGATCAGCGTCATCGTGTACGGATAGTCGGCGCCATTCGAGGTGTGCGTGTCGACCATGACGTCCGGGTCCCACGCGGTGAACAGTTTGTTGAACGCCTGCGCGGTCAAGGTGTCGCATTTGACGAAGTCGCGGTTCAGGTCGAGGTGACGGCTGTTGCCGCGAAAGCCGAACTGCTCGGGGCCATCCTGGTTCACGCGCGAGGTGTTGGCGCGGTTGATGCTGCCGTCGACGTTGTAGAGCGGGATGAACAGGAACACGGTCTCGCCCAGCGCAGACAGAAGGTCAGGCTGCTGGCAGAAATCGCGCACCAGCGCCATGCAGCTGTCGACGCCTTCCGGTTCACCAGGGTGGATGCCGTTGTTGTTAAAGAAGACGGTTCGCCCGGCCTTCTTGATGGCGGCCAGGTCGAATTCGCCGTCGGCGCTGACCACGCCAGCATGGATCGGCAGGCCGGCGTCGGACGCGCCGATGACGGCGAAGCGCAGGATGTGCGGGAAGCGCTCGGCCAGGTCCTGGTACCAGGCGATGCATGCATCCCAGGTGGTGGTCTGGTTCTGGTTGCCCGCCTCGAACGGCGTTTGCAAAGTGGTGGTCATCGTCAGCTCCATCGAAAATCTAGACCGCTACGATACATTAACTCGGTCTTCCAGGGGCAGCACGATCCCCACTTCCGTACCAGCGCCCGGTGTCGAGTGGACCGCCATCGTGCCCGCCAGCGCGTACACGCGCTCGCGCATGCCGATGATGCCGATGCCTTCCGAGGACAGCACGGGATCGAAGCCCGCGCCATCGTCCGCCACCGCGATGCGCAACACATCGTCCTGCAGTACCAGGCTGACCTGTGCATGCGCGGCATGGGCATGCTTCATCACGTTCGACAGCGCTTCCTGCACGATGCGGTAGGCCGAAATGGCGAGGTCGTGGCCCAGGCGCGAAAAATCGCCTTCCGAGTGAAACGTGAAACTGCAGCCGGAGCCGCTGTCGTAATGGCGCAGCATCTCTTCCACCGCGCCATGCAGGCCGAGCATCTCCAGCACTTCCGGACGCAGGCGCCGCACCAGGCGCCGGCCGCTGGCGTACAGGTCGAGCGTGAGCTTGGTGATGGCCTGCGCTTTCAGACGGATCTCCTCGATCTCGGGCGCCGGCGTCGCTGCATTCAATTTCCCTGCGAGTGCCGCGATGCTTTGCGATTCCAGGCGCGCGGCGATCAGAGAGGCATTGAGTTCATCGTGGATTTCGATGGCGATGCTCTTGCGCTCGTCTTCAACGATGGAGTTCACCTTCTGGATCAATTTGCGTTTGTCCGCGTCGGCGCGCAGCGCTTCGTTGCGCGAGGCGAGCAGGTCGCGCGTGCGCTCGGCCACCTTGTTTTCCAGGTCCTGCTTGGACAGGTTCAGCGCGATCGCCATGTCGCCAATCGACGCCTGCAAATCGCCCACCTCGCCGCCGGTACTGACCGGCAGCTTGACCTTGTAGTTCCCGCCGCGGATCGCGCGCAAGGCGTGGATGGCCTCTTGCAGCGGCACCGCCAGGCTGCGCGCGAGCAGGAACGCCAGCACGCCGGACGCTGCCAGCGCCAGTGCGGCAATGGCCAGTTCGACGCGAAAACGCCGCGCCTGTTTGCCGAGCAGGTAAGTGGGCGACATCGTCACGCGCACCTCCCCGACATTGGTGGTGGTGACCGTGGGCGGGCGGATGTCGGACGGGGCAGTGATGTGCGGCGTGCCGTTGTCGGAGAACAGATTGATCCAGATGACCTGCTTGCGGATCGGCGCGCCGTATTGCAGCCGCTGCGGCGCCAGGGCCGTCTCGGACACCACGCTGGCCAGGCCGTGCCCGCTGCTGTCGACGATGTCGACGCGGTAGATGCTGGCGTCCGACTGCACCAGGCCGCGAATGGTAAGGCGCAGGTCGGACAGGTTACCGGAAATAACGTTGTATTCGCTCGTCTCGGCCAGCGCGCGCGCCAGCACGCGCCCGCGCTCGGCCAGTTCCTCGTCCACCTGGATGCGGTGCGAATACCACGAATAACCCATGAAGGAAGCGAACAGCAGCACCACCGGCAGCATCGCGATGCAGGCCATGCGCGTGCCGATGCTCCAGTTGCGCCAGAAACCCCAGCTCATGGCAACGCTGGCGGCCGGCGCGCGAACTGGCGCGCGGCACCATCGACCGTCACGTCGAGCGAACGGGCCACGCCTTCATTGACGACGGTGCGAAAGTAATGCGGGAACTGCGGCGCGGGCAAGTCTCCGGTGGCGACAAAGTGCGCCACCGTCTCGGCCACCTGTACGTTGATGTCGTCGATATCGGAATAGGTCGACGCCAGCGCGCCGGCGCGCACCATATCGCTGGAAAAGCCGATGACGGCCTGCTTGTGGCGGTAGGTCGAGAGCAGGATGTTGCGGATGTTTTCGGCATTGAAGACGGCGTTGTCGGGCAGCGCCAGCAGCACCTCGGTTTGCGCGATGCGGTTCAGCAGGCGGTTGATGTCGTCGCCTTCCGTGAATGCATACAAGTCGGCAGCGCCGGCCAGCGGGCCGGCAAAAAAGCGTGGATCGGCGACGATGGCCGCCACCCGCGCGGGCCGGTGATACAGCAGCGCGATCAGTTTCAGCTGGTCGGCCGGCGCCGGCTCGGCGTAGACCGCCGTCATCGACGCGGCGCGCGCGGGCGTCACCTGCGCCATCACATCGCGCCACACCTGGCTCGACGTGAATGCCGCAATCACCACGCAGTCGCACGGCCGCAAGGCGGCGTCGCGCAGGGCGGCGGGACCGATTGCCACCAGCACCAGGCGCCGGCGCTGGGCCAGTTCGGTGCGAAAACCGGTGAAGGTCGGCACCAGCCGTTTATACAGATCGTCGGCTATGCGCCGCGTGACGCTGCTGTCGTCACCGGTGACGATCTGGAAACGGTAGCCCTGCGTGCTGTCCTTCTGCGCGGCGCAGGCCAAGCCGCTTGCGCCACAGGCCAGCATCACCGCGAGAGGCGCGACACGCGCGAGCCAGGTGCGCATCGGCGCTTACGGCTCGATCAGGCCGTGCTTGACGGCGAGTTTGGTGATGTAGGCGGGACGGTGCACGCCCAGCTTTTCCTTCACCGACTGGCTGATATTGCTGATCGTTTTGGTCGACAAATTCAGCTGGTCGGCGATTTCGGCATTGGTCAGACCCTCGGCCATCAACTTGAACACGGCCAGATCGCGTTCATCGAGCTGCGACTGCGGCGACACGTCGCCATGCACGGCCATGCTGGCCAGGCGCTCGGCGATCTGCGGCAGGAAGTACAGCTTGCCCGCATGGGCCTGGCGCACGGCAGTGGCCAGGTCGGCCGGGTCGCAATCCTTGGTGACGAAGGCGCGCGCGCCGAGGCGGTAGGTCTCCTTGATCAGGCTGTCCTGGTCGAACTGGCTCAGAAAAATCAGCTTCGCGTCCGGATCGGCTTTCAAAATCGTGTGCGCCGCATCGAGGCCGGTCAGTTCGGTGCCGAAGCGGATGTCGAGGATCGCAACGTCCGGCTGCAATTCGGCATACAGCGCGATGGCTTCGGCCGGGGTGCGCGCCTGGCCAACGACGTCGAGGCCCTCGGCCGCCAGCGACATGGCAAAGCCGGTCATAACGATGGGGTGGTCGTCGGCCAGCAGGACGCGGATGGGGGTTGTAAATGTCGTCATGGGATGCACTCGATTGCTATCAGGTAGCAATGATTATAGGACATCGAAGCGCCCTCCCTCCATACAATCTCGCACCCATCCACAGCAACAAGCGGAATAATTGCTATAAAAATGTCTTTTCAATTGCTATCTTGTAGCATATATTTGTTCTACATTGATTCCAAACCGAGGAGATCGCCATGCACTTCGCACACGCACCCCATGCATCCGGCAGCAAAACCACCAAGCTCGCCGTGGTCGTCGTTTTCCATCTCATCCTCGGGATCGGCCTGGTCAAGACCATGAACACCAAGCTGTTGTCGATGCCAACCGAGACGGCGGATATTCAGCTGGTGCCGAACATCGATCCGCCGGTCGTTACTCCGCCGACGGCAAACCTGCCTGACCCGCCGCCCCTGCCCGCCCCGCGCATCGTCGTACCGGTGGTCGAACTGCCGGTCACGACGCCGCCGCTGACGAATACGGTGACGACGACCACGACCACCAGCGAGCCGCTGCCGCCCACGCAGCCGCCCGGCCCCGCCATCACGCCAACGACACACGCAGGCACGGGCGTCGCTGCCGTGCGCACGGCCGCCATGCTCGATGGCTGCACCAAGCCGGCCTACCCGGCGCAGGCTGCACGCAATGGCGACAGCGGCACCGTGACGCTCGCGCTGCTGGTGGGCGTCGATGGCCGCGTGACCGGTTCGCGCGTCGAGCGCTCCAGCGGCTTTCGCGACCTGGACCGGGCTGCGCTGAGCGCGCTGTCGCAATGCAGATTCAAGCCCGCCATGCTGGGCGACGTTGCACAAGCCGGCTGGACCCAGCTCGCCTACGTGTGGTCGCTCGAATAGGTACAACCAGCTTTCCTTTTCCCCGCCCCGCCGCAGCCGGGCGGGGTTTTTTTAGCCCCTGATATGGAGTCTCGATGCCGACCAGACGATTTTTCCTGCTCGCGCTGGTCATGTTCGGCACCGCATGCGGCGACGCGCCGCACCGGCTCGGCGCCAGTGAACGGCGCGCCGCCATCGCCGCCCTGGCCACGCAAATCGAAACGCACTACATCGATGCGGCCGCGGCGCGGCGCATCGGCGCCCTGCTGCGCGCGCGCGAACGGGCCGGCGATTATCACGCCATTCGTGACGACGCCGCTCTGGCACAGCGATTGTCCAGCGACCTGCTGCAGGCCTCACACGATGCCCACCTGCGCGTCACGCCGCTCACCGCCCTGCCGTGGTGGCGCCGGTTGCGCGACCACGCCGGCGTCGACAGCTACACCAAAATCGCCGCCGATATCGGCTACATCGACGTAACCAGCTTCATCGCGCCAGACCGCTCGGCCAAACGCTATGCCAAGGCGTTCGGCAAACTGGCCGACAGCAAGACCATCATCATCGACCTGCGCAACAACGAAGGCGGCGACGCCGACGGTTTGCAGCTGCTCGCCAGCTATGTCGTCGACCGCCCGATTCACTATGCCAACCTGGCCCGCCGCGACGGCAGCACGGAGGCGCGCTGGGCGTTTCCGCAACTGGCGGCGCAGCCCTACCTGGAACAGCTGACTATCCTGATCGGCCCGCGCACCAGCATGGAAGCGGAGAATTTCGCGTTTGCCATGCAGGCCTGGAAGCGCGCCGCCGTGGTCGGCAGCCGCAGCGCGGGGCTGGCCAGCGCGAGCCGCGCCTACCCAATCGTGGACTATCTGGCCGTGCACATTCCCGATGCGCGCGTGACCCTGCCATTGACACGCACCGGCTGGCCGGGCGGCGTGGTGCCGGACCTTGTCACCCGCAGCGACGCTTTGCGCGAAGCCAAGCGCCACATATTGCAGGACCGCCTGGCCCACGTCACCACGCCGATGGGGCGCTCGGCGCTGCTCGCGATGTTAAAAGAACTTTAAGAAGGATCGCCATGCCCACCCCACGAATTTTGCCTGCCATCGCGGCGCTCTTTCTGCTCGTTGCGCTGGCATGGCTGGCCCTCAGTCCCACGCTGGCGCCGCCCGCGCCCGCAACTGCGCCGGCCACCAGCTTCTCGGCCGCGCGCGCCATGCGCCACGTCGTTGTGCTGGCCGAGGCACCGCGCCCGCTGGCCAGCGACGCCAACGCGCAGGCACGTGCCTACCTGGTGGCGCAACTGCGCGCGCTCGGCCTCGATCCGCAGGTGCAAAGCGCGACCGTGCAGCACAACGAGACCGACCAGCTGGCCAATGTTCACGTCACGCTGGCGGTGGTGCACAACGTCGTCGTGCGCAAACCAGGCACCACGCCGGGCCGGCCGGCGCTGCTGCTGGCGACGCATTACGACAGCCTGGCCACGTCCGCCGGCGCGGCCCATGGCGGGGCCTCCACCGCAGCGCTGGTCGAGACGCTGCGCGCACTGCAGGCGGCGCCCGCGCTGGCGCAGGACCTCATCGTGCTGTTCGCCGACGCGCAGGCGCAGCACGGCATGGGCGCGCAGGGGTTCGTCGAACAGCATCCGTGGGCGAAACAGGTCGGCATGGTGCTCAAGTTCGACAACGCCGGCAACCGCGGCCCGCTGGTGTTATACGACAGCGCCGGCGCCGACGGCGCCGCCATCGACGGCTGGGCCGCGCACGCGCCGCGTGCGCGTGGTTCGTCCCTGATGCGCGCCGTGTATCCCTTGATGCCGCACGCCGTGCCGGTGGGGCCGCTGGCGAACTTGCGCGTGCCGCTGCTACAGTTTGCCAATGTCGAGGGCTACACCGGCCCGCGTGGCAGCGGCGACACGGCCGAGCGGCTCGATCGCGCCATGTTGCAGCACGAAGGCGACACCATGCTGGCCCTGGCACGCCACTTCGCCGGCAGCGGATTCCAGAACGGCGTTGCCGGCCAGGTCTATTTCACGCTGCCACACGTCGGCGTGGTGCATTACTCGGACAGTGCCGTCTGGCCGTTCACACGGCTGGCCTGCCTGCTGCTGTTCGGCGTGGCGTGCCTGGGTATCCAGCGCAGCGGCGTCGACGCCATCGCGCTGCTCAAGGGCGTGTTCGGCTACGCGCTCATCTCGGCCGTCATGGCCGCCGCCGCGTGGGTCGCGTGGCAAATGCTGCCGACCCACGACGGCTATGAGCCGCTTTGGCAAGGCATCAGCGAGCGCGATGGCTGGTACCAGCTGGCCTGCACCGCGTTTTGCAGCGCCGCCTTCATTGCCATGCAACGGCGCCTGCAACGCCGCATCGGGGCAACCGCGGCCGCCCTCGGCGCTCTGGTTTGCATGGCGCTCGGCCTGCTCGTTTTGAGTGCCTGGCTGCCGGGCGCCAGCTACGCATTGGTGTGGCCGATGTTTGCGATATTGAGCGCGCTCGGCGCCTTGTACTGGCGCCGCGTGCAGGCGGGCGGCGTATGGATCCTGCTCGCCGGCGCGGCGCCTGCCGTCTTCCTGCTCACGCCTGCCATCCGCGAAGCCTTCTGCGTCATGTCGCTGTCGCGCATGAACCTGCCGCTGCTGCTGCTCGCGCTACTCCTCGGTGGCGCCATCATGCTGCTGGCGGCGGTGGCGCGGCGCTACGTGGTGCGCACCCTGGCGCTGGCCTCCCTGGCCTGCATGGCGGTGGCCAGCAGCGCGACACCGTTTCGAAGTGCGCTGCCGGAACCGAACCCGCTGGTGTATTACAAGGACCAGGTGACGTGGCGCGCGTACTGGCTGATGCACCCAAAACAGCTGGACGCCTGGACGCGCCAGGTGTTCGCCAACGCCAGCGGGCCGCATGTGTTCACCGAAGTGTTCGGCCATGGCAGCCACCCGCTGTGGTACGCGCCGGCGCCGAAGACGGCCCTCGCCTTTCCGCAGATCGCCGTGCTGAAGGACGACGGCGAGGTCCATCGCCATGTTGAGTTCACCATGCATTCGCAGAACCGTGCGCCGAATATCGAGCTGTGGATCGAGCGCGGCAAGCCGGTGCGCACCAGCGTCAACGGGCGCCTGCTGACGGGTCATAAAAGCCGCAACTGGGCGCTGTCGCTGTATGGCATGCAGGATCAGCCCTTGCATTTCGCGATCGACATGGAAGGGGGCAGCGAGAATTTTTATGTGCGCGTACAGGAGAAAATTCCCGGTCTGCCCGAACAGGATTTACCGCCGCGCCCACCCTCGCTCAAGCCCGTATTGACGCCGCTGACCGGCCTGACCATCGCGTCGGACACGCTGCTATTCAGATAGGCGATGGCCTACAATACGGAGCGTTTATTCGATCAACTCTCCGTAGCAGGTCTCCATGAAAATGAAGTTCACTATCGTCGCCGCCAGCCTGGCGCTTGCGTTTTCGGCTTCCGCCGCTTTTGCCGCGAATGCGGTCGTACCCCCGGTCGTCCACGAAGCGCCGCTGCGCGGGCATCTTTCCTTCCTGTCGTCGGACCTGATGGAAGGCCGGGGCACCGGCCAGCGCGGCGGCGACCTGACGGTCGCCTATCTCGAAGCGCAGGCGCTGGCTGCCGGGCTGCAGCCCGCCAACGGCACCAGCTTTCGTCAGCTGGTGAAAATCGCGGGCGTCAAGGCATCTCCAGCGGACAGCAGCGTGGTGCTGGAAGCCGGTGGCGCCGCCCTTTCCGCCACCTACGGCAAAGACTGGGTATGGGGCCCCGGCGATGCGCAGGCGAACCACACCTTCGAAGCGCCGCTGGTCTTCGTCGGCTACGGCATCGTCGCGCCGGAAGAAGGCGGCTGGGACGACTACAAGGGCGTCGACATGAAAGGCAAAGTGCTGGTCATGCTGGTCAACGACCCGCAGCCAACCGCCGCCGAACCGAATCGCTTCAACGGCAAAGGCCTGACCTACTACGGTCGCTGGACCTACAAATTCGAACAAGCCGCACGCGTTGGCGCTGCCGGCGTGCTGCTGATTCACACCGATGCGTCGGCCTCGTACGGCTGGAGCGTGGTCCAGAACAGCTGGATGGCCGAGCGTTTTCAATTGGCTGACGCGGATCTCGGCACCGGCATGCAAGGCTGGATGAACGATGCCACCGCGCGCGCTTTGTTCAAAGCCGGAGGCCAGGACCTGGACCAACTGCGCGCCGCCGCCGAAGACAAGGCCTTCAAGCCGGTCGTGCTGAACGCCAAAGTCAAAGGCGAAGCGCGCGCCGTGGTACGCCCGGTCGACCAGTTCAACGTGGCAGGTATCGTGCCGGGCCTTGACCCCAAACTGAAAAGCGAAGTGGTGATCTACAGCGCGCACTGGGACCACCTCGGCAAGCAGGGCACCAGCGGCGACACCATCTACAACGGCGCGGTCGACAACGGGTCGGGCACCGCCGCCTTGCTGGCGATGGCGCAGGAAGCGGTCAAGGCGCCTGCCAAACGCAGCCAGATGTTCCTGTGGGTGGCCGCCGAAGAACAGGGCCTGCTGGGCAGCGCGGCATATGCAGCGAAACCACTGTGGCCGGCCGCCAAAACCGCGGCCGCGCTGAACCTCGACAGCCTGAACTTCGTCGGCCCGACGCACGACATCAGCACCCCCGGCAGCGAGCGTACCGAGCTCGGTGCGATGGCCGTGGCCACGGCCAAGGCAATGGGCATGCGCATTGCCGATGCCCGGCCGGACCTGTCGGGCGGCTACTTCCGCAGCGACCATTTCAGCTTCGCCAAGGCAGGCATTCCGGCGTTTTCGATTGGTGGCGGGCGTGACTGGCTAGCCGACAAGGCGGCGTCCGATGCGAAGCAGAAGACCTATTCGCCGAAGTATCACCAGGTGACCGATGAATTCGATCCGACCTGGAACTTCGCAGGCATGGTGCAGCAGGCGCAGTTCACGCTGAACCTGGGGCAGCGGGTGGCGAATGCAGCGGCGATGCCGAAGTGGAAAGCAGGCGAGCCGCTGGGGAAGGTCCGGGAAGAGAAGCAGTAAGACTGCGCGTCAAGCGCGAGTTAATCGAAAACCCGGGCGCAGGCGGGATACCATATCCCTTGAGTAGCATTGCAAGCGTCGGCGTCCTGAAGACGTGCTATGGGTCCCGGCCTTCGCCGGGATGACGTTCATTTTTGGTGTGGAAGATATTAGCGAAACGATTTCTGCTTTTATCTACCGCATTGACTACTGAATCACCCCACAGGCCATTCGCGCCCCGCCACCACCGAGTGGCGCCGGCTGGTCCGAGTGGTTATCGCCACCCATGTGCACCATCAGCGCGCGGCCTTTGACGTCGGCGAATTTCAGCCGCGGCGCCAGCACCGGATTCATTGCATTGCCACTGGCATCGACCACCAGCCCCGGCAAATCACCCATGTGCCCGTCGCCCCATGGCAGCCCGTGCTTCTTGGTGTTGGCCGGATCGTAGTGACCGCCTGCCGCCAGACCAGGGACGGTCTTGCCGTCCTGCGGACCCGGGGCGCAACTGCCCTTGTCGTGCACGTGGAAGCCGTGCAAGCCTGGCGGCAAGCCAGTCAACTCTGGCGTGAACACCAGGCCGTATTTCGTCTCTGTGATGGTCACCGTACCGACCGCTTTGCCGTTGCCGGCTTCGGTGAGCAGGTTCAAGGTCGCGCTTCCTTCGGCGGCCATGGCGTTGCCGCCGATGCAGGCTGCGGCTAGCAGGGCTGCGTTCATCCATTGTTTTTTCATGAGCTTCCTCCGTGCGAGTGTGGATCGGAATGGTGTTCTGCCCGATCCATTCTAGCGCAGCAGGCGCGCACGATTGATTCGCGCCGCGCTGGTCAGCCGGCTGCGTTGTCCAGCGCGACGGTTCCCGCCTGCACCTGTTTCGCCGCAGCGTTCGTATCTGCCTCCACACGCAGGGCTGCATCCTCATTGCCCTGTTCGCGGTACAACGTGGCCAGCAGCGCGGCAGTCTGCGCGGTGTCAGGGTGGCCAGGGCGCGTGCGCAGCCGTACCGCCAGTGCATGCTTCAACCGTTGTTCGGCCCGTGCATGCTTGCCCTGTTTGTAGTCGCTGCGGCCCTGTTCGTATTCGATGACCGCCACCTCCGAGTGCTCCATGCCGCTGGCCGCCTCGATGATCGGTCGGGCCCGCGCCAGCGCGGCGTCGGCCGCGCCATAGCGGCCCGTGGCGATGTACAGTTTGCCGAGATTGGTCAGACTGATGGCGACATCGTAGTGGTCCTTGCCCAGCACTTCCTCGCGCATTGCCAGACCGGCCAGCAGCATGGTTTCCGACTCCGCGAACTTGCCGGCGCCCGTCAACACGGCACCCAGACCGTTCAACGACGAGGCCAGCTGGTGGCTGGGAGATTTTTCGTTCGCCTGTGACAGTGCCAGCACGCGCCTTTGTACCAGCTCCGCCTCCGCATACTGTCCCAGCGCCAGATCGTTGTAGGCCAGGTTATTGAGCGGCGTGCTTAGCGAGGGGTGGGTCTTGCCGACTGTCGCTTCGAGAACGCTTAAGCGCGCCTCGAACAACGGCTGGGCAGCCCGGTAGTTGCCTGCCATGTACATCGTTTGCGCCAGTTGTGCGCGGGCGCGCGCGGTCTGGGTAGCGTTGACGCCGAAGATCGCCTCGTAGATCTCGAGTTTGCGGTGCCGGTATGCTTGCGCGTCAGCCAGCCGGTCGCGCGCTGACAGAACATCGGCCAGGTTGCCATATGCGTCGGCCACGCCGGCATCGTGCTCGCCTTTTGCCTGCCGGCGCAACTTCAGCGCCCTCGCATATAACTGCCACGCTTCGTCGTAACGGTCCTGCTGGCTGACTAGGTCACCCAGCTTCTCCAGGCCCGCTGCCAGCTCGTCGGGCGGTACATTTGGCAAACGCTCCAGCAGCGCCAGATGGGCGCGCAAGTGCGTGCCGGCCTGCTCCAGATGCTGACGGCGGTAATAGGCGGTTCCAAGTCCGGCCAGCGCTTCGGCAAATGCGCGCGAGTTACGCGCGGCGGCCGGCGCAGGCGCGGTCAATGCCCGACTGGCCACAATGGCAGCATCGCCATCTTCGCGGCGCTGCAGCAGCAGCACGGCCAGTTTCAGCATCTGCACCGTCTCGCCAGCGGCCACCGCCTTGTCAATGGCTGCCTCCGCGGCGGCGCGCGCCGCCGGCATGCCAAGGCCAGCCAGCTGCATCGCCAGCAAGGCAACCGTCGCATCGGCCTCGCCTGCCTCGGACGCGCGTTGGTACTGGCGGGCTGCGCCGGCCAAGTCGCGCGGAACGCCTTCGCCGTCTTCCATGCAGACACCCAGCAAGTAGATGGACCGTGCATGACCGAGTGCAGCGGCGCGTGCGAACAGTGCCGCCGCGGCAGGCTTGTCGATCGGCCGATCCTGGCCGTACATGGCCTGTAGACCCAGGAGGAACATGGCTCGCCGGTCGCCCCGCTCCAGGCCTTTTTCCAGCCAGCGGCGCGCCTCTGCAAAGTCCTGGTGAACGCCACGGCCGGCGATGTACCAGCGCGCCAGCGCGAACATGGAATCCAGATGTTCCTCGGCCGCGCCGACGCGGTACAGCTGCACGGCGCGGTTTTCATCGGGGTCGCCACCTTCGCCGTCGGCGAGCATCCCGGCCAGCTCGAGGCGCGCGTCGGCGTCACCGGATTGCGCCGACCGGGCAAACCAGGCGCGCGCGCCTACAGGATCCGGCGCCGCGCCCGTCCCCTCGCGCAGCGCCACGGCCAGGTAGTACATGCCGATAGCGTTATCGAGATCAGCCGACTGGCGCAACAGGTTCATCCCCCTGACGGGATCGGCCGGTGCAATACCGCCTGGCAGGTATTGGCGGCCCAGATGCCACATGCCGTCGCTGTTACCTTGCTGCGCGGCGCGTGTGAACCAGTCCAGCGCGACGGCGGGCTTGCCGTCCGCTGCGGCGACTTCTCCCGCGTTGACCTGGGCATCGGCGTCATGCAGTTTCAAGGCCCTTGCCATGAGCGCATCGGACCACGGCAGGTTGCGCTCCACGCCGCGTCCGTGGCGGTAGCACAACGCCAGACCGTACATGCCGGCGGCGCTGCCTTGTTCGGATGCGCTGAAGAACAGGCGCGCCGCCGTGGCGTCGTCCCTGGGGCCACCCTGGCCCAGATAGGCGCGCCATCCCGCCGCGACGACGGCGGCCGTTTCTCGATCAGCACGCGCGCGCTGATCGGGCAAGGTGGCGTGGGCGGAGGTGGCGATGCCGGCCAGCAGCGGCACCACGACCAGCAACTGGCGCAGGAAGATGATCGTGGCGAGTGGGCGTATCAATGCGGGCTCCTGGCAGGTCGGATCGGCCAGCAATATTACTTGGTCTTGCCCACATCCAGGAACGGAATCGGCGCCCCGGCATAGATATTTTCCGGCAGCTTGCCGTCCCAGCGCTCGGCCTTCACTTTTTCCACTTCGATGCGGCGCAATTCAAGGACGTCGTTGTGCTGCGCCAGCGCGGCATTCTGAATCTTCAGCGACTCGGCCTGCGCGGTCGCCACTTTCAGGTTGGCGCAGGCTTCGCCGTCTGCCGTTGCGCGCAGTGTGCATGATGGAAGTGCCTTGCTCACATGCGCTCATTGGTTTTCTGTTGATTGATGTTTCCAAATAACAACAAGACAGCACGGGGCCCATCGCCCGGATACAGATCCTTTTCGGTATTCCCCATGGGCGATTAGCGGAGAGTGCGGCGCAATCCGCGCTACCGCGAGTAGCATCTTGCGATACTTGCTCATCTCGCTTGTTGGCGTCAGGTGAAACGCCGATCATGCATATGCCAACCCGGCATTCCTCCGAAAGCACGACCATGAAAACGATGTTTCCCGCCTTGCTGTTCTGCATGGCCTGCGGCCTGATGCCACAAGCCCAGGCCAGCGGTGACCAAGGGTCCGCCGCCCTGTCGAACGCGTCGAGCCAGATGGTGCAGGGTTCTGCGACGGTGGTCTACGGTTCGCTGTCGCCAGTGGCGGCGTCCGGCACGATCATCGTCGAGAGTGTGCAGGTGGTGGGCGACGCCAGCATGGTCGTGCTGGCCGGCGCGTCGAATGCGGCCAGCGCCACGCTGCGCCTGTCCGGCAAGGCAATCGAAGGCGCGTCGCTGGTCGCGGGTGCGTCGGTCGTCGTGATGGCGGTGTCGACCGGCTACGTGCTGGTCGCGGCAGGCCAGGTGATTGCCTTCGTGCCGAACGAGATCGGCCGCAGTCTGTTACATCACTCGCGCGTGGGAGGGTGATCGTGCGCCCTCTCCTCGCCGTTTTCGTGCTGGCCGCCAGCCTTGTCGGCGGAGCCGCCCACGCGGGCAATGCCTGTGCAGAGACGAAGCCACAGGCCCGCGATTTCATCGACGGCATGGCGCTGGCGCAGCGCACCCGCGCCGCGCTGGAGCAAACCGATGCGCAGGTCGTCCTCATCGCACGCGCCGGCCAGGATTTGTCGAAGTACGGCATGCGCTATTCGCACATGGCGTTCGCCTGGCGCGACCATCCGAAGGGACGCTGGTTCGTCGTGCATGAACTGAACGAGTGCGGCACAGCGGCGTCAACCCTGTACAACGAAGGCCTCGGTAACTTCTTCCTGGGAGGGATGTTTTCGTACGAAGCGCGCATCGTGGTGCCGAGTCCGGCCGTTCAGCAGCGCCTGGCGGCCATGCTGGCCTCGAACACGCCGCTGCGCATGCACTCGCCGCGCTACAACATGCTGGCCTATCCGTTTGCGACGACATACCAGAACTCGAACCAGTGGCTGCTTGAGAGCTGGGCGGCGGCGATGTCGGAGTTTCCCATTGCCGACCGCACCCAAGCGCAGGCCTGGTTGAAGCTGGCAAATTATCAGCCGATCACGCTGCGGATACCGACCATGACGCGTTTGGGCGGCCGCATGTTCCGCGCCAATATCGCCTTCGACGACCAGCCCTTCGACCGGCGCATGGCCGGACAGATCGATGCGGTAACGGTGGAGTCGGTGGTGCGCTTCGTGCACCAGGTCGACCACGGGTCGAGTGACATCGATATTAAATAAACAGTATAAAAAAAGGACCGCGAACGGTCCTTTTTATTTTTACTGCCTGTCGATTTACAGGTCCATCAGCACGCCGACACCAATCGATTTGCGCGAGTAGTTGTAGTCGATCAGGCTCTGGCCGTAGCCGCCGAAGGCGTGGATGTAGCCCTTCAGGTTGGTCGCCACCGGGAAAGCCCAACCGACCTGCACGGCGCCCTTGCTGGTGCTGAAGTTGCGGCGGACCATTGCCGAGAATTCATTTCCAGCGTTGTTGTACGTGACGCGCAGGTCGCCATGGCCCATGAAATCGGTGATATCGATGTTGTCGTTATCCGACTTGGCGTTGTCCAGGCGTTTCCAGACGCGCATGGTGGCGCCGAATTTGCCGGCGTCGCCGCCAAACTCTGCATACATCCGGTTCCAGCTGCGCGACAAGGCGCCGCTCTGGCCGTTCGACGCGTGAACCGCGCCAAGGCTGGCATAACGCAAGGTGGCAGGGCCAGCCGACTTATTGATCGGCACAACCAGCATCATTTCGGGCATGTAGTTGGTGTCGCGGAACGGGCTGGAGTCAGCGCGGTTGTACGCCTGCCAGAAGCTCTGCTGCGTGTAGGCAGCCCACAAGTCGATCGGCGTGTCGCCGATGCCTTCCAGCAGCTTGGTCTTGAAGCTGAGCTGGTAGGCCAGTTCAATCCGCTTCGACTTCAGACCGGTCGGCTGGACGTCGGCAAATGGCTGGTCGTTGGTCGTCGTGCTGAAGTTGGCGATCAACAAATAGCTGTCGCGGTAAGGGCGGAAGTTGTAGCGACCGCGGCGTGCCGACGGCACCAGTTCCCAGTCCTGCTCCATGCGCGAAATCGGTGTTTCAGGCGGCTTGTTAGCCAGCTCGACGGTTTTTTCGACGGCGGTTTGCGGTGCGGCAGTCGGGCTGGTTTTTGCCGAGGTAGCGAGCACCGGCGTGCCAGGTGGCGCGACATCGGCGACAGGTGTGGCGGCGTCCTTGGCAATGGCGTCAAAACAACCCAGACGGGCACTGACATCGCCCAGTACCGAGCAGCGCAGCAGCGCCTGTTCGAGGTCGCCGGCGTAGACGGGGGCCGCGGACAACAGGAGCGCGGAGAGGGAGATGCGTTTGATAAGGGTCATTTTGAACTGCGTTACGTTGTGGAATCGCAAGAGTATAGCGAATCTTGCGATTTACTTGCGCGCGTTATTGTATTTCGTCACCTGATCCATGCAGGCTGCGTCGCGTTGCCTATTTGGCGGCCAGACCTTTGAGCAAGGCCGCATGGAATGCGTCCGGATCCTGCATTTGCGGCGCGTGGCCCAGGTCGGGAAATTCCACCAGGGTGGCGCCTGGAATGGCACGCGCGGCGCGTTTGCCCAGCTCGGCATATTTGCCCAGCGTCGGCCGGATTGCCTCTGGCGCGGCGTCTTTGCCGATTGCCGTGGTGTCCTTCAGGCCGATCAGCAGCAGGGTCGGCACCTTCAATTGTGGGAATTCATAGACCACCGGCTGCGTGTAGATCATGTCATATAGCAGCGCCGAGTTCCACGCGACGACATTCTTGCCGGGGCCGCGATTCAGGCCGGCCAGCATCTGCACCCACTGTTCATATTCCGGCTTCCACTTGTTCCCGTAATAGGTCGATTTTTCATAGGCGCGGATTTTGTCTGCCGTCTGCGCCAGTTCGCGCGCGTACCACTTGTCGACGCCGAGCGACGGCACGCCAAGCGCTTTCCAGTCTTCCAGGCCGATCGGGTTGACCAGGGCCAGCTGCTCCGTTTGCTGCTGGAACATCAAGGCGTAGCGCACGGCCAGCATGCCGCCGGTGGAGTGCCCGACGAAGGTGGCGCGCTCGATGTCGATGGATTCGAGCAGAGCGTGGGTGTTTTCCGCCAGCTGCTGGAAGGTGTACTGGTAGTGCGCGGGTTTGCTCGATTTGCAGAAGCCGATCTGATCAAGAGCGATGACGCGGTAGCCGGCGCCGGTCATTACCTTGATGGTGGCGTCCCAGGTGGCGCCGCAAAAGTTTTTGCCGTGCAGGAGGACGGCAGTGCGGCCGTTGGCGGCGCCGGTCGGCAGCACGTCCATATAGGCCATGTGCAGGGCAGTGCCCTGCGAGGTGAACTGGAATTGCTTGACGGGGTAAGGGTACGTAAAACGTTCGAGTTCAGGGCCGTATGACGACTCGTCGGCGGGATGGGCCGTGATGGCAATGGTGCTGAGAATGGCGGCGGCGAACAGGCTTGTACGGTTCATGAGGGCTCCAGTTTGCTGATCCGCTCACTTTAAACGATGCACTACGGGCGCACCGTTGAACAACAAATGGCAGAGCTAGCGGTGCCTGCCTCCATCTTCACCACGCGACGGTGATATGGGCCCCAGCCTGCGCCGGGGTGACGGTCTCGAAGCAAGCTTGCTCATTACTTGAGCGGAGCGTTACCAACCGCACATCCATAAAAAACGGCACCCGAAGGTGCCGTTTTTTGTTCAGTCCAACAACGATTACTCGCCGTCTTCCTGATGGGTTGCTGCCTGCGCCTGGTCTTCCATGGCTTGCAGTTCGGAAGCCATGTTGGCCTTCTCTTGCTGCAGCAGGGCTGCACGCTCTTCGGCTTCCCAGACTTCTTTTTCCTTCTTGGCGCGGTGGAACGCGAGACCGGTACCGCCAGGAATCAGGCGGCCGACGATGACGTTTTCCTTCAGGCCGCGCAGACCGTCGCGCTTGCCCATGATTGCTGCCTCGGTGAGGACGCGGGTGGTTTCCTGGAACGATGCGGCCGAGATGAACGAATCGGTCGACAGCGATGCCTTGGTAATACCCAGCAACACGTTTTCGTAGGTTGCAGGAATCTTGCCGGCCGCATTGACGCGGTCGTTTTCATCCAGCAACTCGGAACGCTCGACCTGTTCGCCGACGATGTAGTTCGCATCGCCTGCTTCCACGATCTGCACGCGGCGCAGCATCTGACGCACGATCACTTCGATGTGCTTGTCGTTGATCTTCACGCCTTGCAAACGGTACACGTCCTGCACTTCGTCGACGATGTAACGGGCCAGCGCTTCGATACCCAGCAAACGCAGGATGTCCTGTGGATCGGCCGGGCCGTCCACAATCATCTCGCCCTTGTTCACGACTTGACCATCGTGGACCAGCACTTGCTTGTCCTTGGTGATCAGGAACTCGTGCTTGGCACCGTCCATGTCCGTGATTTCCAGACGCTGCTTGCCTTTGGTTTCTTTACCAAACGCAACCGTACCCGTGACTTCTGCCAGCATACCGGCGTCTTTCGGCGAACGCGCTTCAAACAGCTCGGCAACACGCGGCAGACCACCGGTGATGTCGCGCGTTTTCTGCGATTCGGTCGGGATACGTGCCAGCACTTCGCCGACCGATACCGATTGGCCATCTTTGACCATGATCAGCGCGCCGACCTGGAAGCCAATTGCCACACTGTGTTCCGTGCCGGCGATTTTGACTTCTTCGTTCTGGTCGTTGATCAGTTTCACTTGCGGACGCAAGGTCTTGGTCAGCGAACCGCGACGTTTTGCATCGATCGCAACCAGGGTCGACAGGCCAGTGACTTCGTCGACCTGGCGAGCAACGGTAACGCCCTCTTCCACGTTTTCGAAACGCACCATACCGGCGTACTCGGTAATGATCGGACGGGTCAATGGATCCCATGTTGCCAGAGCCGTACCGGCCTTGACGATCATGCCATCCTTGACTGCCAGCGTCGCGCCGTACGGCACTTTATGACGCTCGCGCTCACGACCATGGTCGTCCGTGATCAGCACTTCACCGGAACGCGAAATCGCGATCTGGGAACCTTTGCCGTTGGTCACGTAACGCATGGTGGCGGTGAAACGGATGGTACCGTTCGACTTCGCTTCCACCGACGACGCCACTGCTGCACGCGATGCCGCACCACCAATGTGGAACGTACGCATGGTCAACTGGGTACCTGGCTCACCAATCGACTGCGCTGCGACCACACCGACTGCTTCACCGGTGTTGACCAGCGAGCCGCGACCGAGGTCACGGCCGTAGCACAGTGCGCACAGGCCGAAGCGCGTGTCGCAGGTCAATGGCGTACGGACTTTGACTTCGTCAATGCCCATGCGCTCGATGTCTTCCACCATGTCTTCATCAAACAGGGTGTTGGCCGGGTACACAGTTTCCTGGGTTTCCGGATTGACGACGTCCTGACCAGCAACACGGCCGAGGATACGGTCGCGCAACGGCTCGATGACTTCACCACCTTCGACCATGGCCTTCATGTGGGTGCCGTTCGAGGTACCGCAATCGTCCTCGATGACCACCAGGTCTTGCGTCACGTCGACCAGACGACGGGTCAGGTAACCCGAGTTTGCCGTCTTCAGCGCCGTATCCGCCAGACCCTTACGGGCACCGTGGGTAGAGATGAAGTACTGCAACACGTTCAGGCCTTCGCGGAAGTTCGCCGTAATCGGCGTCTCGATAATCGAGCCATCCGGTTTCGCCATCAGACCACGCATACCAGCGAGCTGGCGAATCTGGGCTGCCGAACCACGCGCGCCCGAGTCGGCCATCATGTAAATCGCGTTGAACGATTCCTGGGTGCCTTGAGTGCCATCGCGACGGACCACGTCTTCGACTTTCAGCTGGTCCATCATGGCCTTGCCGACTTCATCGGACGTTTTGCCCCAGATGTCGACGACCTTGTTGTAACGCTCGCCAGCGGTGACCAGACCCGACGCGTACTGCTGCTCGATCTGTTTCACTTCGGCTTCGGCGGTGGCGATCAGCGTGACTTTTTGCGGTGGTACCAGCATGTCGTCAACGGCAATCGAGATACCGGCGCGCGTTGCCAGGCGGAAGCCCGACTGCATCAGCTTGTCGGCGAACACCACCGTGGCACGCAGACCGCACTTGCGGAACGACGTGTTGATCAGCTTGGAAATCTCTTTCTTCTTCAGGGCGCGGTTCAGCACGCTGAATGGCAGGCCTTTAGGCAAGATTTCCGACAGAATCGCACGGCCAACCGTGGTTTCGTAGCGCGTAACGGTGCGCTCGAACTCTTCGGTTTCGAGGTTTTTCGGGAATTCGACGATACGCACAGTGATGCGCGAGGTCAGTTCGACTTCCTTGTTGTCGTAGGCGCGGATGACTTCCGACACGTCAGGGAACAACATGCCTTCGTTCTTTGCATTGATCGCTTCGCGGGTCGCGTAGTACAAACCCAACACGATATCCTGGGAAGGAACGATCGACGGCTCGCCGTTCGACGGGAACAGGATGTTGTTCGACGCCAGCATCAGCGTACGCGCTTCCATCTGTGCTTCGATCGACAGCGGTACGTGCACAGCCATTTGGTCACCATCGAAGTCGGCGTTGAACGCCGCGCAGACGAGTGGGTGCAACTGGATGGCCTTGCCTTCAATCAGGACAGGTTCAAATGCTTGAATACCGAGCCTGTGCAGCGTAGGCGCACGGTTGAGCATGACCGGGTGTTCGCGAATCACGTCTTCCAGGATGTCCCAGACGACCGGCTCTTGAATCTCCACCAGCTTTTTAGCGGCCTTGATCGTGGTAGCCAAGCCCATCAGTTCCAGCTTGTTGAAAATGAATGGCTTGAACAGTTCCAAAGCCATCAGTTTCGGTAAGCCGCACTGGTGCAGTTTCAGCTGTGGACCGACCACGATGACCGAACGACCCGAGTAATCGACGCGCTTACCCAGCAAGTTCTGACGGAAACGGCCGCCTTTACCCTTGATCATTTCAGCCAGCGATTTCAGCGGACGCTTGTTGGCGCCGGTCATCGCTTTACCGCGACGGCCGTTGTCCAGCAGCGAATCGACCGCTTCTTGCAGCATGCGCTTTTCGTTACGCGTGATGATCTCCGGAGCACGCAGCTCCATCAAACGCTTCAGGCGGTTGTTACGGTTGATCACGCGGCGATACAGGTCGTTCAGGTCGGAGGTCGCAAAGCGGCCGCCGTCCAGTGGTACCAGCGGACGCAGTTCCGGCGGCAGCACTGGCAGTACTTCCATGATCATCCAGTCCGGCTTGATGCCCGAACGCTGGAATGCCTCGAGCACTTTAAGGCGCTTGGCGTATTTCTTGATCTTCGCTTCGGACTTCGACTCTTTCAGTTCCACGCGCAGGGCTTCAGCATCGCGGTGAATGTCGATCGAGCGCAGCAGCTCACGGATACCTTCGGCGCCCATGAATGCGGTGAAGTCGTCGCCGTACTCTTCGTACTTGGCGGCGTAGTCGTCTTCCGACATGATCTGGCTCTTTTTGAGCGGGGTCATGCCTGGGTCGGTCACCACGTATGCTTCGAAGTACAGCACGCGTTCGATGTCCCGCAGCGTCATGTCCAGGACCATGCCCAGACGCGACGGCAGCGATTTCAGGAACCAGATGTGCGCAGTAGGCGACGCCAGTTCGATGTGACCCATGCGCTCACGGCGCACTTTGGCCAGCGTGACTTCAACGCCGCACTTTTCGCAGATCACGCCGCGGTGTTTCAGGCGCTTGTATTTGCCGCACAGGCACTCGTAGTCCTTGATTGGGCCAAAAATCTTGGCGCAAAACAGGCCATCGCGTTCAGGCTTGAAGGTACGGTAGTTGATGGTTTCCGGCTTTTTTACTTCGCCGTAGGACCACGAACGGATTTTCTCGGGCGACGCGAGGCCAATCTTGATGGCGTCAAACGTCTCGTTGGTCTGTACTTGCTTGAATAGATCGAGCAGTGCTTTCATGTATCACTCCAGGTGATTAATACTTAAATACGTCATTCCGTCAGCATTACCACCGTCACCCCGGCGGAGGCCGGGGCCCATATCACCTCTGATCAGAAGCGGTATGGATCCCGGCCTGCGCCGGGAGGACGGTTCGAGCGCTAACAGTTAGCGCTCGCACTACAGGATCAGTTGCGTTCGAGGTCGATATCGATACCCAGCGAACGGATCTCTTTCACCAGCACGTTGAACGACTCCGGCATGCCTGCTTCAATGACGTGATCGCCCTTGACCAGGTTTTCGTACACTTTGGTACGGCCATTCACGTCATCCGACTTCACGGTCAGCATTTCCTGCAAGACATACGATGCGCCGTACGCTTCCAGTGCCCACACTTCCATCTCACCGAAACGCTGGCCACCGAACTGGGCTTTACCGCCCAGTGGCTGCTGCGTCACCAGCGAGTAAGGACCGGTCGAACGCGCGTGCATCTTGTCATCAACCAGGTGATGCAGTTTCAGCATGTGCATGTAGCCAACGGTGACCTTGCGCTCGAAAGCTTCGCCGGTGCGGCCGTCGTACATCGTGACCTGGTTTTTCGACGGGGTCATGCCCAGCTTGGCAGCGATCGCGTCAGGGTAAGCCAGGTCCAGCATGCGGTGAATCTCGGACTCATGGGCGCCATCGAACACTGGGGTCGCAAACGGCACGCCCTTTTTCAGGTTGTTCGACAGGGTCATGATTTCTTCATCGCTGAAGCTATCGAGATCTTCCGACTTGCCGGTTTCGTTGTAGATCTGGGCCAGGAACTTGCGCAGTTCCTGGATTTTCGCTTGCGCTTGCAGCATTTCGCCGATCCGCAGGCCCAGGCCTTTTGCAGCCCAACCCAAGTGGGTTTCCAGGATCTGACCAACGTTCATCCGCGATGGCACGCCCAGCGGGTTCAACACCACGTCGGCAGGCGTTCCGTCGGCCATGAACGGCATGTCTTCCACTGGCACGATGCGCGAAACCACACCTTTGTTACCGTGACGACCGGCCATCTTGTCGCCCGACTGCAGGCGGCGTTTCACGGCCAGATAAACCTTGACCATCTTCTGCACGCCTGGTTGCAGCTCATCACCCTGGGTCAACTTCTTGCGCTTCTCTTCGAAGGCCAGGTCGAACTGGTGACGCTTCTCGGCGATCGATTCCTTGATCGCTTCCAGGGCGGTGGCAGCATCGTCATCCGCAGGGCGGATGTCGAACCAGTGGTACTTGTCCAGGTCCGCCAGGTAGTCAGCGGTGATTGCCGTACCCTTGACCATTTTCTTTGGACCGCCGTTGACGATCTTGCCGATCAACATGCGCTCCAGACGCTGGAAGGCATCGCCTTCCACAATACGCATCTGGTCGTTCAGGTCGAGGCGATAGCGCTTCAGCTCATCATCGATGATCTGCTGGGCGCGCTTGTCGCGGACGATGCCTTCACGGGTAAACACTTGCACGTCGATAACGGTACCGACCATGCCCGACGGCACGCGCAGCGACGTATCTTTTACGTCGGAAGCTTTTTCGCCGAAAATTGCGCGCAGCAGCTTTTCTTCAGGCGTCAGCTGGGTCTCGCCTTTTGGCGTGACTTTACCGACCAGCGTGTCGCCGGCTTGCACTTCAGCACCGATGTAGACGATACCCGACTCATCCAGACGAGCCAGTTGGTTCTCGGCCAGGTTCGAGATATCACGGGTGATTTCTTCGGCGCCCAGCTTGGTGTCACGGGCAACCACCGACAACTCTTCGATGTGAATCGAGGTGTAGCGATCGTCCTTGACGACGTTTTCCGAGATCAGGATCGAATCTTCGAAGTTCAGACCATTCCATGGCATAAACGCCACGAGCATGTTCTGACCCAGCGCCAATTCACCCAGGTCGGTCGACGCGCCGTCAGCAATGACGTCGCCTTTCGCCACGCGGTCGCCAACTTGCACGATCGGACGCTGGTTGATGTTGGTGTTCTGGTTCGAACGGGTGTACTTGATCAGGTTGTAGATATCGACACCGACTTCGCCGGCTTGCGCTTCGGCGTCGTTGACGCGAATCACCACACGGCCTGCATCGATGTAGTCCACCAGTCCGCCGCGCAATGCTTGCACGGTGGTACCCGAGTCGACTGCCACGGTGCGTTCGATACCGGTACCGACCAGTGCTTTTTCAGGGCGCAGGCAAGGAACGGCCTGGCGCTGCATGTTGGCACCCATCAATGCGCGGTTCGCATCATCGTGTTCGAGGAACGGAATCAGGGAAGCTGCAACCGACACGATCTGGCCTGGGGCCACGTCCATGTACTGGATGCGCTCTGGCGAGACCAGAATCGTTTCGCCAGCTTCACGAGCCGACACCAGTTCATCGACCAGCACGCCTTCGCCGGACACCGTTGCATTCGCCTGGGCGATGATGTAACGGCCTTCTTCGATAGCGGACAGGTAATCGATCTGATCGGTCACCTTGGAACCGTCGACCTTGCGGTACGGGGTTTCCAGGAAGCCGTATTCATTCAGGCGGGCGAACAGAGCCAGCGAGTTGATCAGACCAATGTTCGGTCCCTCAGGCGTTTCAATTGGGCAGACACGGCCGTAGTGGGTCGGGTGCACGTCGCGCACTTCGAAGCCAGCACGTTCGCGCGTCAAGCCGCCGGGTCCCAGCGCCGATACACGGCGCTTGTGGGTAATTTCCGACAGCGGGTTGGTTTGGTCCATAAACTGCGACAGCTGGGACGAACCGAAGAATTCACGGATCGCAGCCGAAATCGGCTTGCTGTTGATCAGGTCATGCGGCATCAGATTGTCCGCTTCGGCCTGGCCGAGGCGTTCTTTGACAGCACGCTCAACACGGACCAAACCGGCGCGGAACTGGTTCTCAGCCAGTTCGCCGACGCAACGAACGCGACGGTTACCCAGGTGATCGATATCGTCGACTTCGCCGCGGCCATTGCGCAGTTCCACCAAGATTTTGATCACAGCCAGGACGTCTTCGTTCGACAGCGTCATCGAGCCGATCAGTTCATCGCGGCCGATGCGGCGGTTGAACTTCATGCGGCCGACAGCCGACAGGTCGTAGCGTTCAGGGCTGTAGAACAGACCATTGAACAGGGCTTCGACGGATTCTTCCGTTGGCGGCTCGCCTGGACGCATCATGCGGTAGATGGCAACACGGGCGGCCATCTGGTCGGCGGTGTCGTCAGCGCGCAGGGTTTGCGAAATGTAGGCGCCCTGGTCCAGATCGTTGGTGTACAAGGTCTGGATTTCGGACACATCAGCGTCGCGCAGCTTGCCCATCAGGTCTTCGGTCAGTTCGTCATTCGCGTTGGCGATGACTTCACCGGTGTCCGGATCGACGATGTTGCGAGCCAGCACGCGGCCGAGCAGGTAGTCTTCAGGCACGGAAATGTGCTTGATGCCAGCTGCGTCGATGTCGCGCACGTGCTTGGCGTTGATACGCTTGTCTTTCGTGACGAGGGCTTTGCCGTCTTTGTCAACGATGTCGAAACGCGCAACTTCACCGCGCAGGCGTTCAGCGACGAATTCGAGTTCGCCGCCTTCCGAGCGCAGTTTGAAATTATCAAATACGAAGAAGTTCGCCAGGATCTGTTCGTGCGTCATGCCAATGGCTTTGAGCAGAATCGTTACTGGCATCTTGCGGCGGCGGTCGACGCGGAAGAACAAAATGTCTTTCGGGTCGAACTCGAAGTCCAGCCACGAGCCGCGGTACGGAATAATCCGTGCCGAGAACAGCAATTTACCGGACGAGTGCGTTTTGCCGCGGTCATGTTCAAAGAACACACCCGGGGAACGGTGCAACTGCGACACGATCACGCGCTCGGTGCCATTGATAACGAACGAACCGGTGGTGGTCATGAGCGGCAATTCGCCCATGTACACTTCCTGCTCTTTCATTTCTTTGACAACCGGTTTGGTTGGCGATTCCTTGTCCAGAATCACCAGGCGAACCTTGGCGCGCAGTGGCGACGCGAACGTCAGACCACGCTGTTGGCATTCCTTGACGTCGAACGCTGGCTCACCGAGCACGTACGACAGGAATTCGAGGCGCGCAAAACCATTGTGCGACACGATAGGGAAAATCGAGGTGAAAGCCGACTGCAGGCCATCATTCTTGCGAGTAGTCGGGCCAGCACTCTCTTGCAGGAAATTCTCGTAGGATTCCAGCTGGGTAGCCAGAAGGTAGGGAACGTTGTGAACGTTGGCGCGCTTCGCGAATGATTTGCGAATGCGTTTCTTCTCAGTAAATGAGTAGTGCATGGACACTCCGTGAGTGACAGAAAGGATGAGAATTCAGGCATGACCCGTGCCGCGGACCACTGGGCATGCCTCAATTCTCGAACTGCCCGCCAGATGATAAGATGGACAACCGTACTGCTGAGCTGCTCTGACATTTGCTGCAGGGACGACAAAAGAGCCAAAGCTCAATTCCTTTCCTTTCGGATAAGAACCGCAAGCTTTGACTCCGGCGCGATGCTTTGCGCCCTTTGTTAATGCTATTACTTGATCTCGGCTTTGGCGCCTGCATCTTCCAGCTTTTTCTTGCCGGCTTCTGCGTCTGCTTTCGAGATTGCTTCTTTAACGGTCTTAGGCGCGCCATCGACCAGGTCTTTCGCTTCTTTCAAGCCCAGACCGGTGATTTCACGAACTGCTTTAATGACCGAAACCTTGTTCGCGCCGAAATCCGACAGGATCAGGTTGAATTCGGTTTGCTCTTCAACAACAGCAGCAGCAGCGCCGCCGGTTGCTGGACCAGCCATTGCAGCGGCGGAAACGCCGAATTTCTCTTCGAAAGCTTTGACCAGTTCGTTCAGGTCCATGACGGACATTTCGGATACTGCGCTCAGGATGTCGTCTTTGCTAATTGCCATTTGAAACTCCAAATATTTTAGTGTGTGTAGGGTTGGTACTTGTGAAAAAAGCTGCTTGATTCCCGGAGGGAATTAAGCTGCTGGGGCTTCTTCTGCAGCAACAGGAGCTTCTTCGGCTTCTGCTGGTGCGGCGCCTTCGCCTTTTTTCGCTGCCAGAGCAGCCAGACCACGTGCAAAGCCCGAAACCGGAGCCAGCATCACGCCCAACAACTGCGCGATGAGAACGTCACGGGATGGAATGCTTGCCAACGCGGTAACAGCTGCGAGATCGAGCTGTTTACCTGCGTAGTTACCTGCCTTGATGACCAGCTTGTCGTTGGTTTTAGCGAAGTCAGCGATGACTTTAGCTGCTGCAACGGCATCGTCCGAGATCGAGTAGATCAGCGGGCCGGTCATGGCATCGGCGAGGGATGCAAACTGCGTACCTTCAACGGAGCGACGAGCGAGCGTATTTTTCAACACACGCAGGTACACGCCTTGGGCACGCGCTTTGGCACGAAGTTGCGTCAAGTGACCAACCTGGATGCCACGATACTCAGCTACGACGATCGTTTGCGCACTTGCTACTTTTGCGGAAACTTCAGCGACGACAGCTTTTTTGTCATTCAGATTGAGACCCACGGTCAACCTCCTTAAATAATGCGCGGCAAATGCCTTGCATCGGTTCGAACAACGGCGTCCGACGTCAAGAAGTACAACTGGGCGGATGAATTCACGCAGCGGGACTACAAAACTTGCTCGGGTACACCATCTGCGTTGGGTAAGTTCTATTAACCTCCACCTGACTGCGGCTTCGGCCCAACGGTCTTTGATTGTCTGGCCGGGAAAACCCCGACCAGCCCAAAGATGCGCCCCACGAAAAACCGTGAGGACTTAATTCAGTGCTATTAAGCCGACAGCGAACCCTGGTCGACGCGAACGCCGGCGCCCATGGTCGACGACAGAGCGATCTTGCGCAGGTACACGCCTTTCGAGGTCGTTGGCTTGGCTTTGTTCAGTGCATCGATCAGAGCGACCAGATTCGACTTCAGGTCTGCATCAGCGAACGATTTACGACCGATCGTGGCGTGGATGATACCTGCCTTGTCGGTACGGTATTGAACCTGACCGGCTTTGGCGTTTTTCACCGCGGTAGCGACGTCAGGGGTGACGGTGCCGACCTTCGGGTTAGGCATCAGGCCGCGTGGTCCCAGGATCTGGCCCAGGGTACCGACGATACGCATGGTATCTGGCGAAGCGATGACGATATCGAAAGGCATGTCGCCGGCTTTGACGCGCTCGGCCAGGTCTTCCATACCGACGATGTCGGCGCCAGCGGCGCGAGCCTGCTCAGCTTTTTCGCCGGTTGCGAACACAGCAACGCGAACGGTTTTGCCGGTGCCAGCTGGCAGCACGACGGAGCCGCGCACAACCTGGTCCGATTTCTTTGGGTCCACACCCAGTTGCACCGAGACGTCGATCGACTCGTTGAACTTGGCGGTAGCGAATTCTTTGATCAGCACAACAGCGCTATCGAAGGCGTACGACTTGTTGCGGTCAACTTTGGCTTTGATCGCCTTGACGCGTTTGGACAGCTTGGCCATTAGATACCCTCCACCGTGATGCCCATCGAACGCGCGGAACCGGCGATGATGCGCACTGCAGCATCCATGTCGGCAGCGGTCAGATCTGGCTGTTTCGTTTTTGCGATTTCTTCAGCTTGGGCGCGGGTCAGCGAACCGACTTTGTCGGTATGTGGCTTCGGCGAACCTTTGGTGATACCGGCAGCTTTTTTGATCAGGTAGGTTGCAGGTGGCGTCTTCATCACGAAGGTGAACGACTTGTCTGCGAACGCGGTGATCACGACCGGGATAGGCATGCCTGGCTCGAGACCCTGGGTCTGGGCGTTGAACGCCTTGCAGAATTCCATGATGTTCAAGCCGCGCTGACCGAGTGCAGGTCCGATTGGTGGGGATGGGTTTGCTTTACCAGCTGCTACTTGCAGCTTGATAAAACCAATGATTTTCTTTGCCATGATTGGCTCCTATCTTGGTTTGAGTAGTAGCGCCCCACCAACGCTATTGCTCTGGCGGGGCTCCTCTGTTCCGGATTCCGCCTTATCGCTGCGACGCTCCGGGAGCGTTTATACTTTTTCTACTTGCCCGAACTCCAGCTCTACTGGAGTCGCGCGGCCGAAGATTGTAACAGAAACGCGTACCTTCGACTTTTCGTAGTTGACTTCTTCGACGTTGCCGTTGAAGTCGGTGAACGGGCCGTCCTTGATCCGGACTTGCTCGCCCACTTCGTAGAGCACTTTCGGCCGTGGCTTCTCAACACCTTCCTGCATCTGCTGCATGATCTTGTCGATCTCGCGCGCAGGAATCGGGGTTGGCTTGTTCGATTTGCCGCCGATGAAACCGGTGACTTTCGCGGTGTTTTTCACCAGGTGCCAGGTTTCGTCGGTCATTTCCATCTCGACCAATACGTAGCCCGGGAAGAAGCGACGCTCGGTGACCGATTTATGGCCATTCTTGACTTCGACGACTTCTTCGACCGGCACCAGAATCTGGCCGAACTGTTCTTGCATGCCGGCGCGTTCAACGCGCTCGGTCAGGGCGCGCATGACGCTTTTTTCCATGCCGGAATAGGCGTGAACGACATACCAGCGCTTGTTGCTGACGGGAACACTCACCGGTGCAGCAGCTTCTGGCAGCAATTCAGCAGGCACCGGCGCGCTGGCCGCTTCCTGATCTTCGGGAGCGTCTACGACTGGCTCTTCGCCAGTGTTCTCTTGCACATTTTCGCTCATTATTGTTTCCAACCCAGAATCACGTCGTACAACAAAAATTCAAGCAGCTTGTCCGTACCCCACAGGAACAGGGCCATCACCAGCACGAAGCCAAATACCACCAGGGTAATTTGCGTTGCTTCCTTGCGCGTCGGCCAGACGACTTTTTTGGTCTCGCGGACGGCCTCTTTGGCGAAATTCAGGAAGTCGCGACCGGTGGCGGAAGCCCATAAAAGCAGGAGAGCAATAACTAAACCAGCCACGAGTGCGCCTGCGCACATCAAAGCTGGTTTGTTCTGGCCCTTCAGGTAGAAAAACCCGACGACACCTGCAATCATGGCAACGGCCGCCAGGACGACCTTGAACTTGTCATTCGAGGTGCTGACGGTTTGCACGGATTGATTAGACATACTTTTATTTACTTTCGGTGCCCTGCACCAGAATCGGTGGCAGGGACGGAGGGCATCGAACCCCCAACCTTCGGTTTTGGAGACCGACGCTCTGCCAATTGAGCTACGTCCCTACGTAAACTTTTCAGTTGAATCGACTATTTTACCAGCACTTGCCGACCACTGGCAAATAGTGATTTTTTGGACGCAGCGTGTGTTGCGTCCGAACTCATCAGGGATGGCCTGCGCCGTCCCGTCCGATATTACTTACCGTCGCTCAGGATCTTGGCAACGACGCCGGCGCCGACGGTACGACCGCCTTCACGGATAGCGAAGCGCAGACCTTCTTCCATCGCGATCGGGTTGATCAGCTTGACGGTGATCGACACGTTATCGCCTGGCATGACCATTTCTTTGTCTGCTGGCAATTCGATCGAACCGGTCACGTCAGTCGTACGGAAGTAGAACTGTGGACGATAGTTGTTGAAGAATGGGGTGTGACGACCGCCCTCATCTTTCGACAGCACATAGATCTCGCCGGTGAAATGGTTGTGTGGCTTGATCGAACCTGGCTTGGCCAGAACTTGACCCCGCTCCACATCTTCACGCTTGGTGCCGCGCAGCAGCAGGCCGACGTTGTCGCCAGCTTGACCCTGGTCCAGCAGCTTGCGGAACATTTCCACGCCGGTGCAAATGGTTTTGACGGTGTCTTTGATGCCGACGATTTCGATTTCTTCGCCGACCTTGATGACGCCGCGCTCAACACGACCGGTTACCACGGTACCGCGACCGGAGATCGAGAACACGTCTTCCACTGGCATCAGGAAGGCGCCGTCGATTGCGCGCTCTGGCTCAGGGATGTAGGTGTCCAGGGCATCGGCCAGTTGCATGATGGCTTGCTCGCCCATTGGGCCAGTGTCGCCTTCCAGTGCCATACGTGCCGAACCTTTGATGATTGGCAGGTCGTCGCCTGGGAATTCATACTTCGACAGCAACTCACGCACTTCCATTTCAACCAGTTCCAGCAGCTCTTCGTCATCGACGAGATCGCACTTGTTCAGGAACACGATGATGTATGGAACGCCAACTTGACGGGCCAGCAGGATGTGCTCGCGGGTCTGTGGCATTGGGCCGTCAGCTGCGGAGCAAACCAGGATCGCGCCGTCCATCTGGGCAGCACCGGTAATCATGTTTTTGATATAGTCGGCGTGGCCTGGGCAGTCAACGTGTGCATAGTGACGTGCAGCGGTTTCGTACTCGACGTGGGCGGTGTTGATGGTGATACCGCGCGCTTTTTCTTCTGGTGCAGCATCGATCTGGTCGTATGCTTTAGCTTCGCCGCCGAATTTCTTCGACAGAACGGTGGCGATTGCAGCCGTCAGGGTGGTCTTGCCGTGATCAACGTGACCAATGGTGCCGACGTTGACGTGCGGCTTGGTCCGTTCGAATTTACCTTTTGCCATTTTAGACTCCTAACGAATGTGTTTTGCCCAGAACGCCGGGCCATCGATGACTATGCTGCGGAACTATCTATACTCAATTCTGGTGCCCTTTACGTGGATTGAACACGTGGCCTCTCCCTTACCAAGGGAGTGCTCTACCACTGAGCTAAAAGGGCTTTATTGCGATGCACTACATGCATTGCATGACACTGGAGCGGGTGAAGGGAATCGAACCCTCGTCGTAAGCTTGGAAGGCTTCTGCTCTACCATTGAGCTACACCCGCGAGGTACTTCACTTACCGCTACATCATCATGCAAAAAACTTGGTGGAGGGGGCTGGATTCGAACCAGCGTACTCATAGAGAACAGATTTACAGTCTGTCGCCTTTAACCACTCGGCCACCCCTCCGCGAGGAACCGCAGAGTATGAAGCACACAAAAAATACTGTCAACTATTTCAAATGGATCTGATCCAATTCAAACAGTTGGTGTTGCTTCGGGGCGCAATTGTAACGGCAGGGAGGCGCAGTATGCAAGGGTCGTTTCGAAAGTTTCTGAAAAAATCGACAAATGGAGGCTTCAAATGAACGCCGATCCGGCGCGCTGGCCGTGGTGGCGCATTTTTTTCGCCAACCTGATCGTGGTGGCAAGCTATCTTGCCACCCGCGCCATGCGCGAACTGCTTGACTTGCCGGCCGGTGCTGCCGTGCCGCTGTTTCCCGCAGCAGGCGTCGGGCTGGCCCTCACCGTCGTGGCTGGCTGGCGCATCCTGCCGGGCGTGGCGCTCGGTGCCCTGCTGCTCAATTTGCTGGATGTCTGGCTAGGCCTCGCCACGCCCGTCAGCGCGGCCACGATCGTCGCCGCCGCCGCCATCACCTTCGGCTCGACGCTGCAAGCCTGGGTGGGCGCTGGCCAGGTGCGCCGTTGGATTCATCCGGCCATTGACTCGGGGCGTGACGTGCTGCGCTTTCTCATGCTCACGCCCTTGGTTTGCGCCATCAGCGCGACGATCGCCGTGCCGGCACTCGTGCTGCTTGGCCTGGTACCTCGCAGTGCGCAATGGAGCACCTGGCTCAGCTGGTGGACCGGCGACAGCATCGGTGTGCTGCTGGCCGCGCCCCTGGTATGGATCGTCTGCGGCGAACCGCGTGCCTTGTGGCGGCGGCGCAAGGGGCTGGTGGCCGTACCCTTGCTGCTGCTGGCCGGGTCGGTGTTCGCGATGTTCGAGATGGCCGTCGAATGGGAACGCGGGCAACAGTTGCAGGCCTTCCGCCTGAAAGCCCAGCAGGCAGGCGACATCATGCAGGGCGAGTTTTATGAACACGAACGATTCGTCGGCACCCTCGCGCGTTCGCTGGGCGACGCCGGCAACCGCCTCGAGCGCGACCGCTTCATGGTGGTGGCCGGCGGCTACATCGATAACCGGCGCGAACTGCGGGGCATCAACTGGGCCGCCTACGTGCGCGATGAAGAGCGCAGCGCGTTCGAAGCCTGGGTACGGCGCCAGGGGCCGCCCGACTTCACCATCCGCGAGCCGGGTGCGGACGGCAAACTGGCGCCGGCCCGGCAGCATGACGATTATTTTCCGCTGACCTACATCATGCCGCCGACGAATTCGAGCGTGCTGGGCCTCGACTTCCTGCGCTTTCCCTCCCGTCTGCGTGCGCTGCGCCAGGCCGAAGCGAGCGGCCGCGCGGTCGCCAGTGCGCCGGTTCTGCTGGTCACGGGAGAAGGTCCCGGCATCCTCCTGTTCAAGTCGATCGGCACCAGCGAGGAACCCGATGCGCAGGTCATGCTGGTCATGGCAGGCGACGAGTTTGTGCGCCAGGCCATGCGACGCGCCGACTTCGACGAGGCGGCCGTGGAGCTGGCCGATGTCACCGAGCCGGGTGTGCCACTGACCCTGACGCAATCGGCCAGCGTGGCCGCGGACGACGAGGTGTTCCGCATTGCACTCACCTACGGCGGACGGCGCTACCTGCTGCGCTTTGCGCCCACGGCGCCCGCCCTGCTGCAGGCCGGCGGCTGGGCCAGCTGGAGCGTGCTGACCGGCGGCCTGCTCATGACCGGCCTGCTGGGTGCGCTGATGCTGCTCATCAGCGGCGAGCGGGCCCAGATCGAAGCGCTGGTGCTGGACCGCACCGCGCGCCTGCGCGACCGCGAGGCGCGCCTGCAAGCGATCCTCGACAACGCCGCCGACGCCATCGTCACGGTCGACCGCGACGGCATGCTGGTGTCGGCCAATACCGCCACTGCCGCGCTGTTCGGCTATCCGCCGCAGCTCTTGCCGGGACTGGCTCTCTCGGCACTGGTGCCGCCGCCCGCGGATGAAACTCTCGTGCAATTGCTGCAGCGCCTGGCGCGCGATCCCGCCGGCGAGCGCATCCAGACCGGACTGCAGCGCGGCGGCGCCAGCTTTCCGGTGGATATGTCGGTCAGCCGCGTACTGATGCCGCACGAATACCTGTATGTCTGCATCCTGCGCGACCTGACGGAACAGCAGCGTTCGCAGGCCGACATCCACCGGCTGGCCCACACCGACGCCCTCACCGGTCTGGAAAACCGGTTTGCGCTGAACCTGCGCCTGGAGCAGCAACTGGCGCACGCGCGTCGCATGCGTACCCCGCTGGCGGTGCTGTTCATCGACCTCGACCATTTTAAAAAGATCAACGATTCGCAGGGCCACGAAGCGGGCGACAAGTTGCTGGTAGCCGCCGCCAACCGCATGCGCGACCTGCTGCGTGACGTCGATACACTGGCGCGCCTGGGCGGCGACGAATTCATCATCGTGCTGGGCGGCCCGCTGACCCCGGACAGCGTCACCCAGATCGCCGTGCGGCTGGTGCAATCGCTGTCGAACCCGTACCAGCTGGGCGGCGCCAACGTTCACAGCGGCGCCAGCGTCGGCGTGGCGATGTACCCCGACGATGGCGAAGACAGCGCCACCCTGCTGCGCCACGCCGACACCGCCATGTACGCCGCCAAGCGCGAAGGGCGCGGCAACTTCCAGTTTTTTTCGGAGGCGATGAACGCCGCCACGCATGAACACCTGATGCTGGAAAACCGCATGTGGGCGGCATTCGAACATGGCGACTTCGACATCTATTTGCAGGCCCAGGTCGATATCCACAGCGGCCGCGTGGTGGGCGCCGAGGTGCTGCTGCGCTGGATGGATCCCGAGATGGGCGCCATTGAACCGAGCCGGTTTATTCCCATCGCCGAAGAATGCGGCCTGATCCTGCCGCTGGGTGACTGGGTGCTGGCGCGCACGATGGATTTGCTCGACGACTGGCAAAAGTTGGGCAACGGCATGAGCCGCCTGCGCCTGGCAGTGAATTTGTCGGCGCGCCAGTTCAGCGGCGGCGCGCTGCTGGCCAGATTGGACCAGTTGCTGGAGCAGCACCACATCGACCCGACCCTGCTGGAACTGGAAATCACGGAAACGGCGGCCATGCAGGATCCGGAACACACCCGCCAGCTGTTGCGCGACTTGCGCACGCGCGGTTTCACGCTGGCGATCGACGATTTCGGGACCGGGTATTCGTCGCTGGCCTATCTGAAATTGTTTGCCATCGACCGGATCAAGATCGACCGGGGTTTTGTGCAGGATATCGAGACCAATCCGAACGATGCGGTGATTGTGGCTGCGACAATTGCCCTGGCGCATTCGCTGGGATTGGCGGTGGTGGCCGAGGGCGTCGAGACGGATGCGCAGTGGGATTTTTTGCGCGACAAACAGGGCGATGAGGCGCAGGGTTTTCTGTTTGCCAGGCCGATGCCGCAGTGGGATTTCTGCGAGTTCATGCGGGAGCGGGTGGAGGTGGAGTGACGTACATGTTTGCGTTCACCACGGCGGTTGAAGCACGTCACCCCGGCGCGTGCAAAACGTCACCCCGGCGAACGCCGGGGCCCATGCTGACTACCCGAAGTCGCAAGCGGCTTATGGCTCCCGGCCTGCGCCGGGATGACGACTCACACGCTGCAGATGAGCGATAAAGACATCGCGATGCACACAATCACCCCGGCGCCAACGCGACCAATACCTGCCCCTTGAGCGCCTTGATCAATGCCGTTTCTTCCGGCGCCACGCCCTCCGGCGCCGGTCTGGTGCGGTCCGCGTAAAACAGACCCAGCTGCACTTTGCCCACCACCAGCGGCAGCACGATGAAGCTGGCGGCATCAGGCAGCAGGGCGCGGTGCCACGCCGGCAGCAAATCGCGGATCTTGGTGCCGGTGGCGTCCGCAATCATCAAATCCGCATTGTTTTCCATGGCCAAGTGAAACAGGTCGCGCGAGGAACTTACCGGGAACGTGAACCCGGTGCGCAGCCTGGCGTCGTCGGCGCCAAACGCCAGCCGCGCCCGGTACTGGCCGGTACGGGCGTCGCGCAGGCACACGGTGGCAAAGCGAAAACCCATGCTGCTGTAGAGCGTTTCCAGCACCGCCAGGACGACCTCGTTGACCTTGCCCTGTCCCGACGCGCGCATCTGCGTCACATCCTGCACGCCGGCCAGCAACAGTTCGCTGGCGTTGTACGGTTTGCCGCTGGGATAAAAACCGACCGGCAAGTCGCCGCCTCTGTCCATGGTTGCCAGCAGCAGCACGTTGGGTAAGCCATGTTCCGGTTCGGAGTGGCGCGCCGGTTCCAGGTTCATGCTTTCGAGCAGCGCCGACATATCGGCTTGTACCGCGCTGAACAATTCGTCCAGCTTTGCCTCATCCAGGCCGAGTGCGCCGCCGTAGCGCAGCAGCAAGGCCCGCCCTTCCGGCGTCTTGCCTGGCGAGACGGCACGGCCCAGCAGCAAAGCCACGTCGAACGACAGGGACGCCGCCAGGCGCATCCACTCGCCCCGGCTGGCCGCCGGTTTCAGCACGCCGCTCGGCAAGGCGGACAGGCAGCGCGCGATCACGTCCGGAATCTTCCACTCGGCCAGCACCGCTTCGGCCAGCGCCTCATAACTACAGCCAAGGATGAGTTGCGACGCCTGCCCGGGTGTATGTTTCCCGCCCGCGATCAGCTGCTTGATTTCACGGTAACGCTCGTGCTCGTGCGAGGCCACCAGCAGCGGCCCGAGGTTCTTGAACAGCGCGCCGATCGACGCTTCTTCGACACCCTGGAACGGGCTGTGACGCGACAGTGCACGCCCCGTCAGGCTGGCGCACAGCGCCGTCTCCAGTTCCACCCGCACACTGCTGGCATGGTCGCCGTTCGACAGCGTGTCGACCAGCAGCATGGCCAGCGCAGTGGTTTTGACATTGTCGAAACCGAGCAGGGAAATGGCACGCGAAATGGTGGTGACGTTGGTGCCGGACGCGGTGCGGTACTGCACCGTATTTGCCAGGCGCAAAATGCGCTGGGTCAGCCCGACGTCCGACAGCACATAGTACGCAAGATCATGGGTACCCTGGTCGTCCGACGACGCCATCTGCACCACGCGCGCCACCGAAGCGCCCAGCGCGAACATGTCCTCGTCGCCGCAGACCTTGCTCATCAGGGCGGCGCGGACCTTGCGCGACGATGCCGCGGACGGCGGGGGCGAAACGTCAAGCGACATGGCGGGTCTCCGGTACAAAGTCAGATGTGGCTCAGGCCGTCTTGCGCGGCACCTTATTGTATTTGACCAGGATTTGCTGGTGCAAGCCCGCCAGCGCCGGCAATTTTGGATTCACCGGGTCGAGCCGGCGCACATTGTCGATCAGCGCCAGCGCCTGTTTCGCCAGGTTGCGGTCCCAGCCGGTGTTGTCCAGGCATTTGAGGGTGGCGACCGCGGCATTGAACACCACCTGTGGGTTGTTCGGCAAGCGTTCGACCGCCTGCACCATCAGCGCCACTGCGCCAGGGAAGTCGCCATTCTTGGCCGCAGCGGCGCCCTGCGCAACCAGGTCGACCACTTGCTGGCGGCTTTCCTTGGCCAACGTCTGGGCCATGTCGTGCAAGCCGGCGTCTTCACACACCGCCATCGCCTTGGCCATGGCGGCATTGTTCGGCGCGTTGCTCATCACTTCGCGCAACACCTCGGCGGCGCCATCCCGCAAATTATTGTTCAGGCAGGTGCGCGCCAGTTCCAGCTTGACCTCGGAGGTCAAATCGGGCGCCGTGCGCACGCCATTGAGCGCCGCCGCCAGTGACTCGGCCAGGCGCGTCTCGTTGCCGGTGTATTCGTGCACCAGCGCCGAGGAAATTGCGCTGCACACCGCCGTGTTGCGGCGTCCGCCCATCGATTTATCAAGGTCGCGAATCACGGCGGCGGCCTGCACCGGGTCGCCGCGCCGCACCAGCGTCTGCACCAGCCGCACATGGTCTTCGGGATCGCGAAACTCCGAATATTTGGCCTTGCTGACCACCTGTTTCAAGGCCTTCTCCGCGGTTTCCATGTCGCCCGCTTCGAGTGCCGTTTCGCCCAGCTTGCGGATGCGCCGCACCGCATGCGGCGAGACAGCGACCGCATCGGCCAGCACTTGCTGAGCCTTGTCGAGCTCGCCGGCAGCGGCGTGGGTGCGCGCCAGCCAGTCGTAGGCATCGACGAATTTGTCGTTGTCGTCGACCAGTTCTTCCAGCAGATCGCGCGCCTCTTCGAAGCGGTCGCGCATGAACCACGTCTTGGCCAGACCCAGCCTGGCCCACGCGATGGCCTTCGCGGCGATCAGTTGCTGATAAATCGGTTCGGCCACTTCCGGCTCGCCCAGGAACATGTGCAGCTCGGCGCGCAGGCGCAAAAAATCGACCGCGTGGCGCGGGTGCGCTTCCATGCCGATGATGCAGGCCTCGATCGCTTCACGCTGGTTGCCCGCTTCCATCAGCAAAAACACCGGCATGAACACGGTGCGCTTGTCGAGGGCGCGGGCGATGCGATCGAGCAGGCGGTCGGCCGTGAACGGTTTCAGGATGTAATCGGTCGGCGCCAGTTCTGCCGCGCTGACGACCTTGCTGTAATTGCCCTCGGCCGTGACCATGAAAAACATCGTCGACAGCTTGATCAGCTTATGGTGGCGCAAGTCTTCCAGCAATTGCTGGCCATCCTGACCGCCATCGAGGTCGTATTCGCACAACACCATGTCGTACGAGCGCGTGCCCAGCTGTTTGACAGCCTGGTTGGAACTCCCGGCATGGTCGATATTCGTGACACCACACATGTTCAACATGTTGTGGATGTTGGCACGCATGCCGGAGTGCGGTTCGAGGATCAGGGCGCTAAGCCCCTCTAGTGGGTTCATTTCCGGAATTTTCTGATCAGACGGCGCTGGTGCGCCCGCAATGGCCGCCAATATCGGCCAAGTATATTACGGAGAAGGAACAGAAATAATGAAATTCGATGGTTTTCGCTTAATATGCGACAACTTTACGTGCCAGAAGGCACTATTTGTGATGTAACAGGCGGATTGCCACTGGCCGGGGCCGGTGGCGGCTTGTCACTGTCACCACAAGCGCTGCGGCTGGCGCCTGCCAGCACATCCTGGTAACGCACTTCGTACTTGCCGACCGCCAGACCGCCGACGTTCCAGGTGTCGCCGGGCTGGATGTAGACGTAGCGGATATTCGCATTGCGGTCGAGGTCGTAGAGTTTGACGAACACCGGCGCCGTATTTGCACTATTGTCGATAAACACTTGCACCTGCTTGCCGGGGTTGCCGATTGGATAGCCGGCGACGTAGCCGGAGCGCTCCGGCCACGGCTCGCCGTTGGGCGCGACCAGCGCCTGCAACACATTGGCGCAGTTGGCCGGCCGCGGGGCGATGATCAGGCCGGTAGTGGCCAGGATGCTGATTTTCGACAGCTCGTCGCCCCCCTTGTCGGGCGCAGCCGCACGCGCGCTGCTCCAGTTGTCGTCCAGCGCGCGCGCCGGCGCTGCGCGTGGCAGCGGGGCCGGTGCGGTTCTCACCACCGATGCTGGCGCCAAACCGAGCATGGGCAGCAGGTCATTCGGAAAAGCCATCCCCAGCGCAACGGCCGCCCCCACGCCAGCGGCAGCGAGCAGCGCCAGGTAGCGGCGCAAGGCCCGCTTGCCCGCACCCTCCCCACCGTGCCCGTCGGGAACGCCATTGGCGCGGTTGCGGGCCCCTTCTTCCTGGTGCGTACTCTCGAGCCAGGCGACTTCCCATTCCTCGGCGGCGATCCACTCGTCGTGCTCCTTGCGCCGCACGGGGTCGTTCAGCGCCGTGTAGGCGGTGTTGACGATGGCCATGATGCGCGCGGCTTTTTCATCGCCGGGATTCTTGTCTGGATGGTACTTCTGGCTGAGCGCCTTGTAGGCCGCACGAATGACTTCCTGCGGCGCCATGCGCGCCACTTTCAGGTTGTCATAATGCGTGTGAATTTTGGCCATAGCGATGATGATAGCCGATCAGGGCCATGCCGCAGAGTGGGATCAAAGGCGGTGGCTGCGATCGGCCTGTTCCAGCGGGGGCGCCAGGGTCACGCCGCGTCCGACCACCAGCACCTTGAACAATTCCCCCATCTCGGCCGGCGACAGCAGTTTATGGACGGCATTGGCTTGCGGCAGGTAGCGGGCATGGTCGGCCGGATCCTGCGCCAGCAACAACTCGGCGATGCCACTGGCGAGCAAAAAGCCGGCCTGGCTCATGTAGCCGAGCACATCCATGCCGGCGTCCTGGGCCGCCAGCGCCATCGCCGTGAAATCGACGTGGGCGGTAATATCCTGCAGGCCCGGCAAATAAAACGGGTCCGGATGCGCATGGTGACGGTAGTGGCACATCAAGGTGCCACCGTCGCGCTGGCCCAGGTAATACTCGTGGGCCGGAAAACCGTAGTCGAACAGGATGGCGGCGCCCGTGCCGCCAGAAAACATGGCCGCCATCGACGCCATGAAGGCGGCGCCGACCGGGTGCACCTCGGTCAGATAGCCGGGCGGCAAATCGTCCGCGTCGGGAATCTGGCGTGCAATCTGTTGCAACAAGGCGGCGTCGGGCGTGGCGCCGACCAGCGTGAAAGCGCCATCCTGCACGGTGACCATCTGGCGCTGCCAGCCGTCCTGGCCCTGCTGGACCAGTTCCACCGGCATCGCGTCGAGCACCTCGTTGGCCAGCACCACGCCGCTGAACCGGGCTGGAAAGTCGTCAAGCCAGCGCACTTGCGGGTAGCCGCGCAGGGCTTCCTGCTGGCGCGCGCGCAATTCGCCCGACAATTCGATGATCGTATAGGTACCCGTGACCACGCCGGCGCTGGCCAGCGCATCGAGCACGCTGGCTGCCAGCTTGCCGGTGCCGGCGCCAAATTCAAGGATATGCGGGGCGCTTTGCGCCATAATGGCCGCGACAGTTTGCGCCACGGCGGCGCCGAACAGCGGCGTCATTTCGGGCGCGGTCGTAAAATCGCCGGTTTCTCCCAGCTTGGCGGAACCGCCGCTGTAGTAACCGAGCTGCGGGGCATACAACGCCAGCTCCATGAAGCGCGCAAACGGAATGGCGCCAGCGGCGGCGATTTCCAGGGCAATCTGTTGCTGCAGGGCGTGGGACGCGGCCAGCGCGTCGCGATCAGGTACGGGAAGAGACATGGCGGCATTGTGCCAGAACAAACGGATTGAATAAACGATGACGAAACAAGGTGCAGGTGTGGCGCTGGTAACCGGCGCCGGACAAAGGATCGGCAGTGCGATCGCCATCGGCCTGGCTGCGGCCGGCTGGGACGTTGCGATCCACTACCGGCATTCGATCGGCGGCGCCGAGGCCACCGCCGCGGCGGTGCGCGAATTGGGCCGGCGCGCGGTGCTGCTCGACTGCGACCTGTCCGATGAGTTGGCCGTGCGCGCGCTGGCGGCGCGGGCGATCGCCGCGCTCGGTCCGCTCGGCTGCATCGTCAACAATGCCGCGCTGTTCTCGTTCGACCACCCCACCGGGTTTTCGCCGGCCCTGCTGGCCGCGCACATGCAAGCCAATGTTGCCGCCCCGCTGCTGCTGGCGCAGGCCCTGCACGCGGCCACGCCCGATGGCGAACAGGCCGTGGTCATCAACCTGCTCGACCAGAAGCTGGCCAATCTGAATCCGGATTTCCTGTCCTACACGCTGTCGAAAGCCGCGCTGCAAACGGCCACGACGATGCTGGCCCAGGCGCTGGCACCGCGCGTGCGCGTGGTGGGCGTCTCGCCCGGCATCACCCTCGTGTCGGGCGACCAGGACAGCGCAGGGTTCGAACAGGCGCATCGCCAGACGCCGCTGGGCAAATCGAGCACGCCGCAAGATATCGTCGACGCGGTTTGTTACCTGGCCACGGCGCGCGCCGTTACCGGCACCACGCTGGTGGTCGATGGCGGCCAGCACCTGATTCCGCTGGCGCGCGACGTGATGTTTTTAACCGGCTAAAGTAATCGCAGCAACGCCGCTTTAATAACGCCGGACGTTTTATTATTGGCGCCCAGTTTCAACAGCGAGTTATTGATGTGGAAATTGACGGTGCGTTCCGAGATGGCCATGATCTGGCCGACTTCCTGCGAGGTTTTACCGTCCGCGGTCCAGCGCAATACCTCGATTTCGCGCGCGGTCAGGCGCACCGGCACCTCATTTGGACGCTGCTTGGCCGCCATCCGCAGCATGCCTTCTGTGGCCATTTTTGCCAGCCATTGCATGCGCGGTATTTGTTCGCGCAATTCGGCGGGCGTCAGTGCATCGTGCGAACGCGCCAGCGTCAGCATGCCGACCGCGCCATGGACGTCGATCGACGATTGGGCCCAGCCGACCTTCAGACCATGGCCCCTGGCGTCTTCCCAGAATTCGGGCACGGCGCCGAACAGTTTATCGCTCCACACCACCGGCATGACCGATTGCAGGCCATGGGCCACGGTGGGATCGACGGCCAGGTAGTTTTCCTTCGCATAGCGCTGCTGCCACTCGGACGAATAATTGTTCACCATCAGGAATTTGGGGTTCGACACGGGCAGCGGCATGCGCACGCCGAAGGCGGAATATTCGAAGCCCAGCACGCTCGACGCCTGTGCCAGCGCCGCGCCAAATGCCGCCTCGTCGCGGGCGGTCAGCAAGGCCTGCGTGTGTGCGTCCTGCCACGATAAAAAATCTCTGTCCAAAGCTGATCTCATTGCAATAAGTGTTCGCCAGGGCTAACGCTTGCTCGCCAGATAAGTAGTCGAGATAAATAGCGGAGGAATCTTAATAGTAATCCATATGCGAAAGGCATGAGGAAATTAAATACGCAGCGTCGCGTTATTTTTTGCATCGCGCGCCATTTGAAAGAAAGTGCGTATATTTACACATATATCGCTCCAGTAAATATTGCGCGCCGCGGTTTATTCCTGCATTGTAGCTTATGCGCTGCTAATAATGACAGTTACCACGACTCCACGAATCGCGTCCAATAGGTTCAGGCATTTCCCCCAACCTGAACGGAGTCAATAACATGGTGATCACTGGAAGCGAATTGGTATTGCCGCAAGATATTTATCGCAAAGCCGGCCAATACCGTCAGAAAGTATTCGTCGAAACGCTCGGGTGGGATTTGCAGACCCGCGACGGCATGGAACTGGATCAGTTCGACCGGCCCGACACCCTGTATCTGGTATCGCAGGATGACGATGGCATCGTGAATGGTTGCGCGCGCCTGCTGCCGACCCATCAACCCTACCTGCTGGGCGAAGTCTTTCCTGAATTAATGCAGGGCCAGGCCCTGCCCCGTTCACCCGATGTATGGGAACTATCGCGCTTTGCCGCAGTCGACTTTCATGCGCGGGGCGGTTCAGCGCTGGCGCAATTCTCGTCCGGGATTGCCGTGCAACTATTGCGCCAAGCTATTAATTGCGCCGCCGCGCATGGCGCAAAGCGGCTCATCACGGTCTCTCCCATCGGCATCGAGCGCCTGCTGCGCCATACTGGCGTGCATGCGCACCGCGCCGGGCCACCGATGATTATCGACGGCCACCCTATTTTTGCATGCTGGATCGAGGTCGATGAAGCTGCGTAAAGAATCTGCAATTGCAAGGAAATGTGCCATGCCTGACACGGGTTATCTCTATTTGACGGTGGACGAATTGTGCGCCGGTGCACTGGTTCACCTGATTTCCGG